>PLOI01000005.1 GCA_003142015.1 Acidobacteriaceae bacterium
CAAAAGCTGATGGACACTGGCGTCTTCGAGAGCCTTGCCTTCAGTTTCGACGGGGTGGACCTTGTCTATAAGCTGATTCCGCACGCCGAGCTCTATCCGATCCGCCTGAAGAACCTGCCGCTCACGCCGGGCAAGGAACTGGATGACGCGTTGCACGACCGCTTTCCGCTCTACCACGGCAAAGTGCCGGCCGAGAACGGGCTGCTCGAAGGCGTGCGCGGCGCTCTGGAAGAGATGCTAGCGGCCAAGGGTATCAAAGCTACCGTTACGGCCACGCCCTACACCGACGAAAAACTGTACAAGGTGACCGCGATGAGTTTCTCCATCACAGTGCCGCCGGTGCGTGTGGGCGAGATTCATCTGGAAGGCGTTTCGGCAGAGCTGCAAGCCAAAGTCAAACATGTGGCGGACCGTATCGTGAAGACCGCTTATGACACGGAACAGACGGCGGGAAGCATCGAAAGCGCATTTGCTTCGTTCTACGTCGATGAAGGCTATGCTGCCGTCAAGGTTCATGCCGAGCGTTCAGGTAATCCCGTTGCCGGCAGCGAGACCATCGACGTTCCCTTTAACGTAACCATCGAGGAGGGGCGGCATTACACGCTGGGCTCCATCATTCTGCCGTCCGGCGCGCCGCTGACCATGGCGGAGATCAACAAGGCCGCCGGACTCGTGACGAATAAGGTCGAGACTTCTTTATCCGTCAAGGGAGGACTCACTCTTCGAACAGCCTTGCCTTTTGTTATGGGACAGTACAAGACCAAGGGCTATATGGATTGCGTCGTCACGCCGCATCCTCAGTACGACGAAGCTGCCGGCATCGTAAATTACACCTTGGAAGTTCAGCCGGGCCCGGTTTATACCATGGGAAAGCTGACCATTGAAAACAGTGCCGACGACCTTCGCGCCGCGATGCTGGCTGCATGGAAGCTGCCTACCGGCGCGGTCTTCGATGAAAGCGCACTGCGCGCCTACTTTGCCAAACAAGATCCCCGTACTGCGCTCGGACAAACTTTTTTGAGCGCCAACTGCATATACAAGCTGACCAGGGACAATGATGCTCACACCGTAGATGTATCGCTGCGCTTGGAAAGGAAGCAGTAAGGGCGCATTCCCTCGGAGGCTAAAGCCGTGCCTTTTCAAAACATCGATTTAAGCAGAGTTTCCCAAGCTACTCCCACTCGATGGTGCCGGGTGGCTTGGAGGTGATGTCGTAGACCACGCGGTTGATGCCGCGCACCTCGTTGACGATGCGGCTGCTGATGCGCTTGAGCACCTCATAGGGGAGCGGAGTCCAGTCGGCGGTCATGCCGTCCTCCGAATGCACGGCGCGCACGGCGGCGGTGTAGGCATAAGTCCTCTGGTCGCCCATTACGCCCACGCTCATGACCGGCAGCAGGACGGCAAAGCTCTGCCAGATGGACGAATAGAGCCCGGCGGCTTTGATTTCGCCGACGACAATTTCATCGGCCTCCTGCAGCAAGGCCACGCGCTCAGGCGTAACTTCGCCCAGGATGCGGACAGCGAGACCGGGCCCTGGAAACGGCTGGCGGCCGAGAATCTCTTCGGGCATTTCAAGGTCGCGNNCCGCCCACGTTGTGATGGCTCTTGATGGTCTGGCTGGGGCCTTTGACGCTCGACGACTCGATTACGTCGGGATAGAGCGTGCCCTGAACCAGCCATTCCACTCCTCCGGTTTCTTTCGCAATGCGCGTGGCTTCGTCGTCGAAGACGGCGATAAACTCAGCTCCGATGCGCTTGCGTTTGGTCTCGGGATCGATGATTCCCGCCAGTTGCTTCAGAAAGCGCTCACTTGCGTCCACGGCGACGACTTTCAGGCCGAGGTTGTCGCGCATATTCTTCTGGACACTTTGAAATTCATTTTTGCGCAGGACGCCGTTGTTGACGAAGATGCAGGTGAGCTGGCTGCCGATGGCTCGGTGCACCAGCATCGCCGCGACCGATGAATCCACGCCGCCGGAGAGCCCGCAGATGACGTGACCACTGCCAACCTTCTCGCGGATGGCGGCCACGGTGGTCTCAATGAAATGCGCCGGGGTCCAGTCGCCCGCCGCTCCGCAGATTTGGAAGACAAAATTTTTGATGATCCGCGAGCCGAGCGGCGTGTGGTGCACCTCGGGGTGGAATTGCACGGCCCAGATGCGGCGCTGCTGGTTGGCGATGCCGGCCAAGGCGTTGGCGCTGACGGCGATGCGGTGAAAGCCGGCGGGCAGTTCGAGCGCTTCGTCGCCGTGGCTCATCCATACCTGGAGTGTCGGCGGCAAGCCGGCGAAGAGCGGCGTCGCGCTGTCTTCGATGCTGACTTCGGCATGACCATATTCGCGCAGCGGCGCCGACAGCACCTTGCCGCCTAGGTGATGGACGATGAAATGCAGCCCATAGCAGATGCCCAGCACCGGCACGCCCAGATCGAGGAACTTGGGGTCGGCCGCAGGCGCGTCCGCATCATAGACCGACGACGGGCCGCCGGAGAGGATGAGGCCGAGCGGCTGGAGCGCCTTGATTTCGGTGAGGGGCGCGGTGCAGGGCAGCACGACGGAGAAGACGTTCTGTTCGCGAATCCGCCGCGCAATCAGTTGCGTATACTGCGAACCGAAATCGAGGATGACGATTGTCTGGGTGGCCACGATTTCAGTGTGGCAGGGCGCATCCTCGGTTTGCAAGCGGGATCAAGTTTTGCGAGGGCGCGGCCTCATCGGAGATTTCCACATCGCTGAATTAATCTGCAAGGTTTTGAAAATATAAATAGGGGGGTAGCGACTGTCTGTCTTT
>PLOI01000121.1:0-2992 GCA_003142015.1 Acidobacteriaceae bacterium
CCATCCCTGGACTCCTTGCACCGTTCGCTCATCATGGGCGCGGCGCATGACATGACCATGGACCGCCGGCGCATCGCGTAAAAGCCACGGCGTCAGGAATATTTCGTTCCGGTCTTGCGGCGAATGGCCATCGCGCTCTGGGCCCGGACGCTCCGGCGCTCGCGCGCCTTCGGTTTGTGCCGCAGGGATAATTGCGAGCCATGGGCGCTTGTGCTACGGTCGAGATTGCAGGGCCCTGATTCCCGGCGGCTGAGAGATCAGCGCGCTGAACCAGCTTCGAATCGGGCGTAACCGCTCCGGCCCCTGGCCGCGGGTTGCGCCCATCCGGCGTCCCCGAGGCGCCCATCCGGAGTATCAAGAGCAACTGTCGAGGAAGGTCCTTTGTATTCTGCTGCCACGCTGCGCACTGATGAGTTGACCGCTGAGGAGCGCACCGTCTACGAGACGCTCAAGCCCGACCGCATGCCGCAGCATGTGGCCATCATCATGGACGGTAATGGCCGCTGGGCCGGCCACCGATCGCTCAAGCGCTTCTTCGGCCACCAGCAGGGCGCTAACAGCGTCCAACTGGTCACCGAGACCGCATCCCGCATTGGCTTGCCATGGCTCACCCTCTACGCCTTTTCAGTGGAAAATAATCTTCGCCGCCCCCGCGCTGAGGTTAACTTCCTCATGCGCTTGCTCAAGTCTTATCTGGAGTCCAACCTTCAGCGCATGATGGACAACAACGTCCGCATGAAATACATCGGCCACACCCATAAGTTGCCCGCCGAGGTTCAGGAAAAGATGCGCTGGGCCGAGGAGGCCACGGCCGGCAACACCGGCACCACTCTCACCCTGGCTCTCAACTACAGCGGCCGCTCGGAGCTGGTGGACGCCTTTCGCGGGCTCGCGGCGGAGATGCAACAGAAACACCTGAGCGCGGAGCACATCACCGAGGAAGACATTCACCGCCATCTCTACACGGCGCACATGCCCGACCCCGACCTGCTCATCCGCACCTCGGGCGAGATGCGGCTATCGACTTGCCTGCTATGGCAGATCGCCTATACCGAGATATTCTTCACCGAGCGTCTATGGCCGGATTTTCGCGGCATCCATCTGCTGGAAGCCATCGCCGAATTCCAGCTCCGCGAGCGCCGTTACGGCGGGCTGAGCGAAGACTGCGGCGAAATGGAAGAAGGGTAGAACCGGGCAAGTCAACGGGTTGGCTGTGAGGAGCAAAGCCAACCCGCGTCATGAAAGCTCACCTACAAGACTGGATTGTTGAAGTCGGCAATGAATTGGATGCCTGGAACATCCAGCTTCAAAAGCTGCTGGTCGCCGGTGAGAAACAGGTCGATGCCGGCGGAGGCAGCGCAGGCCAAATGGATTGAGTCGGCAACTTTCACTTTTTCTACTGATCGCAGCCGGCTGAAGGGAGCAACTGCACCTTCATCAAAAGGCAAACAAGAAAACCCCATCTCTCTGACAATCTCGCGTATAGCCTGCGCCTTTCGCGGCGTTTTTGACTTCTCCGCCCCTGCCATTACTTCGCCCAGGGCCAGATAGCTTGTATACAGCGAATCCCCCCGATTGTAGGCGCGATCAAGAAGCCGTCCAGCTCGCTCGGAAAATGTCGGGTGATCTTCCAGGAGATAGATAAAAAGCATGCTGTCCCAGAAGATTCGGCTCATGCCGCATCCTCTTCTTCCGACCGAATCCAGCGCAGAAACGCCTCGCCGCCGCCGTACTCCGCCAATTCTTCCTTCAATAGGCCGCGCATCTTCTCCGTCAATCGAAATGCCCGTTCCGAAGGAGTCTCTCCGTTAGGATCCATTGCCGCGCCTTTCCGCGGAATCTTGCTCGCGTTCGGTTGAGCGGAAGGCTCCGCCACTCGATACCGGACAACCACGGTAGTGCTCATTTTTTTCGGAGGGCCATCGACTCCTTCGATTTCAAGCCCGTTTTCACGCAGGAACTTCGAGGTCTGCAGCGCCGAACATACCTGTGGCGTATTTCTGGCTGGGAAACCGTCAGTCAGCAAATCCTCCAACAAGTTCCTCACGGGAATGGAGAATTGCCTCTTCCCTGCGAGGATGGCCGGATGCACGTACTTCGCGCGCGCCACCGCGCGAACTTGATCACTCAATCCCGTATTCATAGCTGGTCTCCCTTTGTGGTTCGTGAACCGGACGCGAAAGGTCCAACCTTCCGCAGACAGAATATCATACTTAGACAGTCTGTCAAGAATGTCTGTTCCAATAAACTGTCTTATTTGTCAAACTACAATGCGGGCACATCGACCTACGCCAAAACCAACCGGTCACTCACACTCCGCCCCGGCAGTGTATTCTCAACCCTGAATGAAACGCATACTCACCGCACTCATCCTGATCCCTCTGGTTCTGGTCCTGGTATTTTTGGGGCCAAGGTGGCAATGGCTGTTTACGCTGGCCGTTGCGGCGGTGGCCGCGCTGGCCGCATGGGAGTACCTGGGCCTGGCGGAAAACACCGGAACCCGCCCGCCGCGCATTGCCGTGCTGGCGGCTATTCTTGCGCTCTTTGCCGGCTACTTCGAGTGGCCCGGCCAGACCGCGGCCATCCTTAGCATTCTGAGCCTGGCCCTGCTGGTCTATTGCACGTTTTTCAGGCCGGTCGAGAAGCTCATGGCCGACGCTTCGTCCTCTATCTTCTGCCTGCTTTACATCGGATTCACGCTGATAGCCCTGCCCGCCCTGCGCGAGAGCCCTGAAGGCAACGGCCCGTCTCTGCTGGCCTTCCTGCTGTGCGTGGTCTGGGCCGGAGACACTGCCGCCCTTTACGTGGGCCGCGCTTTGGGACGGCACAAGATGGCGCCCACGCTCAGCCCTAACAAAACCTGGGAGGGCGCGCTCGGCTCGGTGGCCGGCAGCCTGCTCGCAACCGGCGTCCTGCTCGGCCTGGCCCATCTGTTTGCGGCGCAGTGGGACAAGGCCTGGCTCTCCTATCCCGAAAGCGTCTGGTATTGGCT
>PLOI01000121.1:3055-3209 GCA_003142015.1 Acidobacteriaceae bacterium
CAGGGGTCAGGAATCAGGGTTCAAGAAAGCGCAAATTGGCGCATAATTGATCAAGAGGGTGTCTTATGCCGCAGACCTCGATTCTTGTCCAACTCGATTCAGCAGTTCAGGCCCGTCTGGCGGCCCTCGCTGATGATCGCCGGCAGCCTGTCTC
>PLOI01000156.1 GCA_003142015.1 Acidobacteriaceae bacterium
TAGGTTAACCACGCCAGAGCGTAACGACTTTTTGGCCATCGAGGTTAAGGGGTTACGCGAACAGATGGGCAGCATATCGTTGACACCAAGAGAGCATGAGGCCGCAACAGCAATGAGGGACCGCTTCTATCTTTTCGTGGTTAGGAATTTTCAGAAGTCTCCCAATCACGATATTTTTCTGAACCCGCTTGAGGGCGCAATCCAGTTCACCAGAAAAGAACGGACGGTTGTGCAAGTTTCCTGGTTAGCCCGCGTGTAAAGCGTCCCTTCCCGGCAGGGCGGCTCGGAAATTACAAGTTCGGCGTGTACGCCTTCTTTGACTACGACGGAGAGCCGATTGCGGAGGGAGCAGGGGCCTTCAGGCCCCTGGATAGAGCCGATCAATGGAAGGCCTTTAGGCCCGGGCCTTATTCCCCTCAGCCCCTTCAGCCCGGAGATGAATAGGCATGGGGTCCGGCCCGCCACGACCAGCGGAGCTGAAGTGATAATCTTCCGGCGTCGACGCAAGTCCCCGTCGCACCGGATTCTCCCCGATATACCGCACACAGTTCATGAACTTCTCTTCCGTTGAAATCTGGCTTTCATTGAAGCTACGCATCCACACATCAAGCTTGCTTTTCAGGCGGAAGGAGAAGCCGCCCTTTATGAACTGCATCGATTTTTCAAGCGACACATCTGGAGCGGGCGTGATCAGAGCGTGGAAATGATCAGGCATAATGACGAATGCGTGCAAGAGGAATTTCCCCTGACTGCGATAGTCGAGGATAGTTCGCTCAAGCAATTCCGCTGCGGCTGTGACCTGAAAAAGGCTGCGGCGTTCAGCCGTCACAGCGGTGACCAGATACGTCCGGGTTTCTTGTGGCGCTAACCGCATCTCAGCAGAATAAACGAAAGGCCCGCGGCTAAAGCCGCATTTGTTGCGGGCCAGCGTTCAGGGGCCTGAAGGCCCCTGCTCCCTCCGATGGGAAGTTGTCGGAACGTATGTCGGTCAAACAAACGAAAAGCTGAGGACCAGGATCCGCCGCCATCTGACGAATCAACGCACGGATGCGGTTGCAATGAAGGTGCTAGATCCATTCGAGGTCTATGAGATTGAGGTCTGGCCGCTGCCTCAGTACGAAGCGGCCCCGACTTCGGCAGCAAAGGCTAAAGCGCATCTCAACTGGCTTGAACTTGCCGTTTTTAAGGCGCTACTCAAGAAATCGCACTTCCGCGCCGTCTTAAACGAGAAGGATCCCGCCCCGGCGGCGGACAACGGTTATACGCTACCGCCAAGTTGGCGCGGAAAGGTGGTTAGCGACGACGTGTTCCGAATACGGAATCACCCAGATACCAGAATAGCCAGGAGATCCGAAACCTTATCCTTGCTTGCCAAAGTTATCAGCGAGAGACAGGTGCAAAAAGGGTTGCGACGTACGCTCCTCACCCAAGCAAAGCGATTGGCTTGGCTTGCAGAGCGCCGACTCGATGCGCTCGCAAGTCTCCCTGAAGGTTCAGAGATTAACGACGAGCAGTGACAGAAACGCCTGAGCAACGCAGCCATACAATGCGGGCCGTGCGGTCGAAAGATACAGGCCCGGAATTGGCGGTTCGCCGTTTGCTCCGCAGTCTTGGCTACACAGGCTATCGAGTCCATCGCAAGGAGCTCCCAGGAAATCCGGACATAGGTTTTATAGGGCGCAGGAAGGTTCTCTTTGTTCACGGCTGCTTCTGGCACGGTCACGCCTGCCCGCACGGCTCAAACAAGCCAAAATCAAATCAGTCCTATTGGCTGCCAAAAATCGAGCGCAACAAAGCTCGGGATGAAGCGAACGCAGCCAAGTTAGCTCAACTCGGCTGGTCCGTCCTGGCGATATGGGAATGCGAGTTGCGCTATCCAAGAGAATTGTCAAAAAAGCTTGACGCTTTCATGACGAAATAGTCGTATGTGAAGTCTCGAATTCCGAACTTTGGGGTGTCTTTGCCTAACCGGAAACCGCGCTTCTGCGAAAAGGGACCCTTCTGGCGAAGGGTCCCTTGGTGTTGCATTGGTGCTCTGCGGTGGGGCTACTTGGCTACGGCCTTCAATCCGGCTTGTTCGGCGAGGGCGGCGGCCTTGTCGGTGGCCTCCCAGGTGAACTCGGGCTCGGTGCGGCCAAAGTGACCATACGCCGCGGTCTTCTGGTAGATGGGCCGGCGCAGGTTCAGGCTCTCGATAATGCCCTTGGGCGTCAGAGAGAAGTTTTTGCGCACCAGCTCGGTGAGAACAGCCTCGCCGATTTTGCCGGTGCCGAAGGTATCCACACGCACGCTGACCGGCTCGGCGACGCCGATGGCGTAAGCGAGCTGCACCTCGGCACGGTCGGCCAATCCCGCGGCCACAATGTTCTTGGCAATATAACGGGCCATGTATGCTGCGCTGCGGTCCACCTTCGTCGGGTCTTTACCCGAAAAAGCTCCGCCGCCGTGACGGCCCATGCCGCCGTAAGTGTCCACGATGATCTTGCGGCCGGTGAGGCCGGTGTCGCCCATCGGGCCGCCGATCACAAATCTCCCTGTCGGGTTGATGTGATACTTGGTGTGCTCGTCCAGCCACTTGGCGGGCAGCACGGCCTGAATCACGTACTTGAGGATGTCGGCGTGCAACTCCTCATTGCTGACGCTTTCGGCGTGCTGGCTGCTGATGACCACGGCGTCAATGCGCGCGGGCTTGCCGTTTTCGTCGTACTCGACTGTGACCTGGCTCTTGCCGTCAGGGCGCAGATAGGGCAGCTTGCCGGACTTTCGCACAGCTGTAAGCTGGCGGGTGAGCTTGTGGGCCAGCGAGATGGGCGCCGGCATCAGCTCGGGGGTTTCGTTCGATGCGTAGCCGAACATCATGCCCTGGTCGCCGGCGCCGCCGGTGTCAACGCCCTGGGCAATGTCGCCCGACTGCTTGTTGATGGTCGAAATCACCGCGCATGTATTGGCGTCGAAGCCATAGAGGGCGTTGTCGTAACCGATGGAGGCTATGACGCCGCGCACCAGGCTCTGGAAATCGACATAGGCTTTGGTGGTGATCTCGCCGGCGATGACCACAAGGCCAGTGGCCGTAAGCGTCTCGGCGGCGACGCGGCTGTAGGGGTCCTGCTCCAGGCAGGCGTCCAAAATAGCGTCGGAGATCTGGTCGGCCATTTTGTCCGGATGGCCTTCGGTGACGCACTCAGAGGTAAACAAGAAACGGTCGCTCAATGTAAAAACTCCTCCCATTGCAGGGATTTCAATTTGGGCAGTCTGGGGCGAGGACCGGTTCACGCTGGATCACCGGCACAAAAGAAGGATTTTCTCTCGCATCGGACCCACTCTCGCACAGCACATGCCAGCACCGTCAGGCCTGAGCCTTGGGATGCATTGTTCTATGGTAATTGCCGCGAGCGTCCGGGGGCAATCACTCGCAGCGAACGGGGAGCAAAGGCATGTGAGCCGGGATTTTAGCGCGCTCAATTGCGTCCCCTTCAATTCTCCAGATTGTTCGTCTCCAGATTGATCCGCTGGGGTTTACTTCCGACGCAGATAAGATGTTTGCCGTCAGTAGATACTTGAAGTTTGTAAACGGAGCTATTTACCGGAATGCGCTTCACGACTGTCGCGGCCGGCACATCGATGACTGTCACTTCGTGGCCATCAAGGTCCAGCGAAAAGAGGAATTTCCCATCAGGCCGCGCCGCAAGAGATTCGTTGCTGAATGTCGTCATGTTCGGAGTGAAAATAACGTTCCCTAGAGTTGCTGCTGTCAAAGTTAACGCTAAAAGGAAACGATCCGTACGAATCTTGGATATTTCGCTGGCGCTCAATGTCGGGATAATCGCATCCACCTCTAACTTCTTGAGGTCGATCAATGCTAACCGGTGTTGAGAAAACCCATTCTTGCCATCGATGAGCATAGCGGCACGATCATCGCCCAATGAAATTGTTTCGCCAGGGAAGCCATTTAAAAAAACCGATGCGCTGCTTTCGCTTCCTTCCGTCTGCTTGCGCGGCTTGTTGAGTGGAATTACCTTATCCGTTAATTCTCCGGTTTCAGAAAATGCGCGCATCTCTTCGTTACCCAACACCCAAGGCTCTTGTTTCGCTCCGAATCGAAGGAGAATTGTCGGATGGTCAGTCAAGACTTGTTGACTAGACGTTTCTTTTTCAAGATCGAAGACGGCCAGAGCCCCGTTGGTTTTCTTGTTCCCTTCTATAGCCGCAAAAAGCAGCTTCTGATCTTTTGATAGCATCGTCGCCTTCAATGGGAAACCAGCATTGAGCGTAAATATTGGTTTTGACGAATTGCCGGAAAAACCCATGATTAGATCGGACAAGGATTCATCCTTACCATTCCATAACCTTCTGACTTCACTTTGGATAATCACCCTGTTTTCCGAAGTGGCAAGAAATTTGATTACATAATATGCATTACGTTTTTTGAACGCTTCTCTTTGAATTTCATTTGACAATAAGTAGGTCGTGGTCACTTGATTCGATGCGGTGTCGATTGCCTTAATGTAAGGATCGTAATCCGATACAGACTTATCATCATCTAAACAGGATATTGCGGGATGGCACACACCGTAAAAATACAACTTGCGGTCATCGCTAGATAACAGCAAATTCGCCCCGCCGCCTGGTATTTTCTTATCCACCCGATTTGTGGTTAAGTTGACAGCACTGATAGAGTGCCCGCCTTTCTTTTCGTTATGAAGCACGTAAAGTGTATTGTTAGTTTTCGAATAGGCGAAAATTCCTACGTACCTATTCTTGAACAGCGGCGAATTCATGTCTACGAAAATATCAGGATCCTGGTCGATGGGAATCGACGCCAACTCCTTGTTTTCGGCGTCGGTGACCTTCACCGACGGCGACTTGCCTCCGAATATTTGGGCGGTAGCGCCATTGCCTACCTCGATTCCGTTGACCTGAGAAAACATTGGCCAGCTAGTACAGAGCGCGGCCACCATCGAAAATAGAATCAGCTTGCGCAAACTCATGGTATGACCTTTCCTGAATAGCATTCTCCACAGCCAGACTCTGACCACGCAGCAGAACTGGCGGCGTTTCGGGCGATCGGAGTTGGCTTCGTTTTAATGTCTGGAAGCATACAAGATCCCACGCCCGTGAGCAAGCAAACTTTACAGAGTATTTGGGCTTCAATTGACTTGAGACCGGCGGATGGCGCACCCTTTGCCGAGAGCCAGCGGAGTGCAGATTGATGCCATCGCGAAACGGAAGGTAGCTAACCCAGCTTCACAGGCAGCAGCGTGGGCCACCAGCCGGCGCGCAGTCCATAGTAGCGCACAGCCAGACAAACGCCCGCCAGGCCCACCAGCAGCAGCAGCATCGCGCCTATCCAGCGCAGTCGCTTCTCCAGAGCGTCGCGACGCTGGATGCGAGCCTTACCCACGTTCGAGGCAAACTCCATCCAACTGCGGTCGTCGTCCAGCATCTGCCCGCTGGCGACATAGGCCTTCAGGAACCGCTCCGTCCAGTCGCTTTGATCCAGGCCTACCGCGTCCGCGTAGCCGCGGACGATACCTTTGCTGAGGATGCCGCCGGGAAGGAGGCGAAACCTCTCCTGCTCCAGCGCGATCAGGTACTGCTGGCTGATTTTGGTCACCGCCGTGATTTGTTCCAACGCTATGCCGCGGGATACCCGCTCCATGCGCAGGTCTTCTCCAAAGCTGTTCATCGCTTACCTGAAAACTTTCGAGTACTCAGTAAGATTTACCCCTACACAATAAACCTGGCTACCGCTTTGGTCAAAGGTTATCGGCATCTTTCCCTTTTCGTTTCAGGGCGCTGCGAATTTTCCCTTACGAAAGTACCCATTTGACCGTTTATCGCCGCCGCACGCCCCTGTTTCTTCGCCGGCGCTCAGGGCACGCTCTCGCCTTCGCCCAGGGCTGTTACCCTTGAAGCGAGGGCTTTTCAAGCAATTTTCAGCCTCTCGGAGCCATCATCGGGAATGAATAAGCTTATCTTTGCCAACCTGCTGCACCGCCCGGTGCGCTCTATTATCAGCGTTCTCGCCGTGGCCATTGAAGTGATCATGATTCTGTCCATCGTGGGCATCTTCATGGGCATGTTGAACGATACCAAACAGCGCACTAACGGCATCGGCGCCGATCTGATGATGCGTCCCTCCAATGCCAGCATCATGGTTGGGGTAAGCGGCGCGCCCATGCCGGCCAAAAACCTCGAGGCCATTCAGCGCCTGCCGCATGTGGCCGTGGTTTCGGCGGTGATTCAAAAACTCTCCACCGCCGGCAAGATCGAAGTTCTCTATGGCATCGATTACCCCAGTTTCAACGCCCTGAAGCCCTTCGTCTATGTTTCCGGCGGGCCGTTCCAAGGGCCTTATGACGTGATCGTCGACGACGTCTTCGCCAGCTCCGATGGCGGCCATAAGGTGGGCGATACGATCAGTATCATGGATCATCCCTTTCGCATCTCGGGCATCGTGGAACACGGCAAGGGCGGGCGCAAGCTGCTGCGCATCGATACCATGGGCCAGTTGATGGACGCCGAAGGCAAGGCGTCGCTCTTTTACATCAAATGCGACGATCCGGCCAATGATANNGAGGAGATGACCCCCAACAAGATTCCCGGCTTCAATATCGCTCTCCGCGTGGTCACTTTCATCGCCGTGGTTGTCGGGTTTCTGGCCATCTTCCAATCCATGTATACGGCGGTCCTCGAGCGGACGCGGGAGATTGGGATTCTCAAGTCGATGGGCGCATCCAAGTTGACCATCGTGGACGTTGTGCTGCGCGAGACTGCGGTGATGGCCGTGGTAGGAGTGCTGTTGGGAATTGTGGGCACCTTCGGCGTAAAGCTCTTGATGGTCCATCTGTTCCCAATGCAGCGCTTTGAGGTCACAGGCATCTGGATTGCCAAAGGTTCTGCCATTGCTTTCATCGGAGCTATTTGTGGCGCCCTCTACCCGGCCTGGATGGGAGCCCGCAAGGACCCCATCGACGCCCTGGCCTACGAGTAGGCCTGGCCACTATCTCCGTGCCCCATCCTTTCGCCGTTTTTCCTGGCGAAAGGGTGGGATACTCGAACCCCCATCGATCGGACCAACCAATCAACCTCCATCTCCCGGTCGAGACCGCTCAGCGATTACCCTAGTACACTGATAGCGTTCCAACAGGATTCCCCATGAAGAGACTCGCAATAGGCATCTACGCCGCGCTCACCGTCGCCCTCATGGTCTGGGGCTTTTACCAGGCCATCTACGTCGCGCCCACTGACGCCATGCAGGGCGAGATCTTTCGCATCATCTTCTACCACGTGCCCTCGGCCATGGTCGCCTTCCTCTTCTTCGCCATCTCGCTGGCCGGCTCCATCGGCTACCTCAGCTTCCGCCGCAACCGCCCCATGTGGGCGCAGGTCTGTGACGCCTGGGCGCTCTCCGGCGCTGAAGTCGGCGTTGTCTTCTGCACCGTTGTGCTCACCACCGGCCCCTTGTGGGGACGCCGCGCCTGGGGCATCTGGTGGACATGGGACGCGCGCCTGACCACCACCCTTGTCCTGTGGCTCATCTACGTCAGCTACCTGCTATTGCGCCGCTTTGCCGCCGGGCCGCAGGTCCAGACGCTGGCCGCCGTTCTCGGCATCTTCGGCGCCCTCGACGTGCCCATCGTCTATATGTCCAACCGCTGGTGGCGCACTCAGCATCCCTCCCCCGTCTTCGGCGGCGCGCAAGGCTCCGGCATGGACCCATCGATGGTGCCTGCCTTCCTCTGGAACATACTTGCCTGGCTCGCCTGGGGAATCCTGATTCTGCTCCTGCGCTACCATGTCGAGCGCCAGCACCAGAAGATTGCGGCGGCGGAAGCCCAGCAAGCGCTCGACGCCTGATTCAGGCAACAATCTGCTCCAGAACCAGAGAAATGCGAGAGGAAAAAATGGATCAAGCTGCGATTCTCGACCACCAATTCCGCATTGCCGCCTATGTCGTCACCTGGGTCATCCAACTGGGCTATCTCACTTGGCTCGGACTGCGCTGGCAGGCGCAAAAGCGCGATGCCGCCCGCCTGACCCGCAGCCCACGCTGAACCACCCCTCCTTTCACACCCCGGCGACAGGCCTTCGCCGCCGGGGCGCAGACACTCCCCGGCCAGCGCGTTGCCGCCAGTGGCTTTCTTGAAGAGGAGACGCAAGAGCTTTGCAATGATTCCACTAATCTATTTAGCTTCAATAAGTTGAAGAACGTCTCCGCCACAAGCGACAAGGCCCGGACCATCCCGTTTCCCGCCTGTTTCTCCCCACACACCACCGCCAAATGAAGCCCGATGCGCCTGCTCCCGGCCCCTAACCTTTCGTTTGCTTAAGATTTCCCCCATTTCGCCGATGATTTAGATGGAAGCCAGAATGCAGGGGAAGTTGCATCTGGCCTCTCGAAAGCCCCGCGCGGTTGATGCACGAGATAACCAGGTGCAGCTCCGTGCAGATTTGACCAGCTTTGTGGATTGCAGCTCTGAAAATATTCCACAAGGCGTAGAGAAACGTCAGCATATCTCCTTGACAGTGCGAGACGTGTCTGGAGTGGTATTTGACGGCCCTGGCCTTTGCTGGCGAGCAAGGAGGCTGAGGGCGTACTCATACTTACCAACCTGCCCGGCGAACCGGGAGAACGGAAACAACTATGCCTACTGATTTTGGTGAGATTACCGCCTACCACCGCGAGGAAGCCGCCCGGCATTACGCAATGGCGCAGGCCGCTCGCGACCGGGAATGCTTCGGCGAGGCCGAGTACCAGGCCTGTCTGGCCGCGCGCTGGGACGAAGCCGCGCGGGAGCAGATGATCGTGATGCGGCGGGAACCCGCCCGCCACGCCGCATATCGGAGGCCAGGCTACCAGTCCCCGGAGCCGCGGCGCATTCCGTTTACCGTCGTATGCTGGTTAGCCATTCGGAGGGGCATCAAACGCATCGCTCTGGCCATCCGCCAACCCCTGCCCAAGCGGACTGCGCCCATCGAATGGTTATCGCTCCGCTGACCGCCGCCAACCGTGTGAACTGAACTGATGTGAACTGCCCCCTCCCCCTATTATTTTTTATGGACCTTGCACATAATTACCAAGCTGGGTGCCCCGGCCTGCCAGCTCTGGCAGGCCGGAAGTGTCTTAGGGCAGTTTGAAAGCCTTCACGGCAATGGCGTTGGGGGCGCGGCCGGCAGAAAGCAATGTGAAGAGCGAGAGCGTGCCGGTACGAACCACGGCCACATCATTCGAGCGGGAATCCACGGCAAACAGCAGCAAGCCGGAGCTGGAAAGCGCAAGCGCCGAAGGGCCGTCGCCAACGTGAATCGACCCCATGCGTTTGCCTTCGTCGATGGCGTAGACGGTGACGTATTGGGAGCGGAGGTTGGCCACGAAGAGCATGGAGTTATCTGGCGAGACCAGGCCGCCAACGGGATAGTCCCCGATCATGGTTGCGCTGCTCACGTCGTCCGTGTTGTTGATGACCTCGGAGATGGAGTTAGAGAGCGAGTTCACGGAAAACAGCTCGCCGCCGTCGGGCTTGAGGGCCAACCGCAACGGCGCCTGGCCCACATCAAGCAGGGCCTCCAGGCGGTCGGGCTGGGCGGGTTGGGCTTCGCCTTTGAGACCTGGAATTTTATCTGGACCTGATGCGGCGCGGGCCAGGGCGATGGCCATGATCTGATGGCCTCCCGAGCAAGCCACAAAAACTTTAGAGGAGTCGGGAAGGATAACGGCGTCGGAAGCGCCGGGGCAGCCCTCGAAGACTTGCCGGACGCGACGAGCCGCGGGATCGATGAGGCTGACTGAACCGGCCTTGCGATTGGCCACAGCCAGGGTTTTGCCGTCGGCAGAGATGCGCGCCGCGACCGGCTCCTCGCCCGCGCCGATGGCCGCGATCTCGCGCCGCGCCTTCAAATCCACGACGGAGATGGTGTTGGAACCGGAGTTGGCCACGTAGGCCAGCTCGCCCGTCGGGTCGATCTCGATCGAGACCGGCTGCCGGTGAACCGTGATGGCGCCCGAGACAGTGTTGTTTTCCGCGTTGATGACCGAGATCGAACCCTGCCCGCCGGCCGCGCCGGAGTTCACCACATAGACTTCGTTGCGTGTGGGGCTGACGGCGACGGCCACAGGATTCTGCCCGACGGCAAGCTCACGGTCCACCCGCACGTTGACCACGTCGAGCACGCTCACCGTCCCGCTGTCGCCGTTGGTCACGTAGGCGTATTCGCGGTAGTTGGGCGGGTATTGCGGGAAGTCGTGGGGGCGGCAGCCGGTGAGGGTAAGGGCCAGTAACGAGAAGACAGCCATACGGGCGACGGTAGCTTTCGACGAATTCATGGTTTGAGTCCAGGAAACAAGAGTGGGACGCATTGAGTTTAATTGATTTGTCAGCCTCGGGGCTGGAGATCGCGGTGCGATGCAGCGCTCGCCTGCAGCTCTTCACTTGCTCCCGGGTGATTGTCTGAATTCCCAATGTGGGCAGTTCCCACTTGACTCCAATTTCCACTAATGCTATTCTCCTACTATGTCAGTTTTGGCTGTTCTCAAAAATTCCGATTTTCAACTTGTCTCCGAGTTTTCTCAACCGGATGCGAAAAAGCGCCTCTCACTGGGCGCGGCGCTGGCTAGCGCCACAGCCTACAATATCTACCGCAATTCCCTCGGCCAACTGATTCTTGATCCAGTCAAGACTGTGCCCGCCTCAGAGATGTGGCTCTATGAGAATGCTCCGGCTCTGGCCAGCGTGAAACAAGGCTTGCGTGAGTCGGCTGAGGGGAAGAGCATTTACCGCGGCTCGTTTGCCAAGGCCGCGCGAATAGACCGCTAATCATTCATAAAAGATGATTGAAATGGAATAGATATGCAAACGAAGATTAAATTCACGCCCACAGCAGATAAGCAACTAACAGCGCTCGAAAAAACTCCGTTGAAGGCCGCGCTCGCCGCACAGGTTCGCAAGGCTCTCGGTTACCTGGAATTAGACCCGCACCATCCGAGCCTGCATACGCACGAATTCCTCTCACTGACGGGCTCTCGTGGCGAGAAGATTTTTGAAGCCTACGCACAAAACAAGACGCCCGGTGCCTACCGCATCTTCTGGCACTACGGCCCCGATGAAATCATGGGCAAGAAGCGGACTCCCGTGATCACCATCGTTGCCATTACACCCCACCCATAACCACAGCGAAAATTTCTAGTTTCAGAATGGGGAACTGGGACGCCGGATTTACGCCGCTCCAGCCCCTATACGAATGCCGCGCGGCAGATTGCGGCCAACCACCGGGGCAATCTTTTCCAGCTCGTCCATCATCACGGCGAACTGGCCAGGGTAGATAGACTGCGGGCCGTCGGAGAGAGCTTTTTCAGGGTGGTCGTGGACCTCGACCATAATGCCGTCGGCGCCCGAAGCCACTGCGGCACGCGCCATGGGCAATACGCTGTCGCGCTTGCCCGTGCCGTGGCTGGGATCGACCAGGATAGGCAGGTGACTCACACGCCGGACTGCGGGAATTATGCTCAGGTCCAAGGTGTTGCGGGTGTGGTCGGCAAAGGTGCGTACGCCGCGCTCGCACAAAATTACCTGATAATTGCCCTCGCTCATCACGTACTCGGCCGACATCAAAAACTCTTCCAGGGTAGCCGAGAGGCCGCGCTTGATGAGCACCGGCTTCCGCAGTTGTCCGGCGCGCTTCAGCAGGGAAAAGTTCTGCATGTTGCGCGCGCCGATCTGCACCACATCGGCCCATTCAGCCACCAGGTCCAGAGTCTCGTTGTCGATGGCCTCGGTGACTATGCGCAACCCGAAGCGCTCGCGGACCTCGGCCATGATGCGCAGCGCCTCCACGCCCAGGCCTTGAAACGCGTAAGGTGATGTGCGCGGCTTGTAAGCGCCGCCGCGGAAGAACTGCGCGCCCGAGGCGGCCACCAGTTCGGCGATGGCGAAGGCCTGTTCGCGGCTTTCCACCGAGCACGGCCCGGCAATGATGGCCAGGTTGCGGCCACCGATGGCGGCATCGGGGTGGTTTCCGATTCCCGCAAACCGTATGACAGTGTCTTCTTCTTTCACGTCCCGGCTGGCCAGCTTGTAGGCCTTCGAGACACGAATCACTTCGGCGACCCCGGAGAGCGCTTCGAGGTTGCCGCGATCCACTTCGCCCTGATTGCCGGTGATGCCGATGGCGGTGCGCTGCGCTCCCGGAAGCGGATGAGCGCGGAAGCCCAACTGTTCAATGTGTTCACAGACCGCCTGGATTTCCTCCTGCGTAGCCTGAGCCTTCATGACAACCAACATAACCGGACCCCTCGAATCATCAGTCTAACGGCTGGAGCGGCGAAGGGCAATTGCCCGGACGTGCGGGAATCGGCGTCGGACGAGGTTCCTCACGGCTGCGTCTTGTAGTGCAGAATCCAGTCTTCCTGCTCTTGCGTGTCGGGAACCGGATAGCCGCGGGCATCTTCAATGGCCCCCAGCGCCTCATCGGCACTCCAACCAAGATGCATGAGCGTGCAGGCCGCCGCCACCGTGGACCGGCCGATGCTGCCCCGGCAATGGACGCCAATATGTTCCCCGGCTCTGAGACGGCCTGCCAGCCCGGCTGCGAAGGTGCGGAAAGCGGCAGCATCAATAGGTACCCGTGTATCGGGAATCGGAAAATTGAGAAATTGCAGCCCAATCTGCCTGGCAAGCTGGCCTTCGTCCGCCAGGCCGAGCGAGTCTGCCTCCCAGTTTTCCATCATCGAAACCAGGGTTTGAATGCCGCTTTGTTTTATGCGGTGCAGTGCATCTTCCAGCAACTCGTCGCCGCTCGGGCGAATTACGATGGCCAGCGGCGCGGGCGGACTTCCTTTGATCCAGAAGATGCTATTCATGGCGTTCAGACTCCTGCAAACCTTTCGATGCGGTCGCAGATGCCGAGGATGCCGAGACCGAGCGTCGCGCCGTCCTCGATCAGCGGAATCAGCTTGTCGAATACCGGGCCGGAATGTGCTCCGGTGAGAGCAATGCGCACCGGATGAAAGAGCTCTTCGCCTTTGACGCCGGTGGCGGCCTTGATCTCCTTCATCCAGCCCTTGAAAACTTCTGGCGTGACGGGCCCTGAGTGAACCCGGACACGCGCGGCCAACTCGGTGAGCACGGTGCGAGCAGAGCCGACGGCAAGAATCGCGGCGTTCTCTTCGTTGGCGCGAGCCGAGGCGGGGTCGAACGCGAAGATGGGAGCAGCCTTCACGGGGAGCTGGTCAAGATGGTCGACGTAAGGAAGCAAAAGCTGAATTAGTCTTTCAAACCATTCCGAGTGACGGCTTCCAGCAACGAGGCCCTCCTTCGTTAAATGGAGTTGTGGAACCTCATTCAGAAAAAACGGCAGGCTCAATGCGAGAACGCGGTCGGTGTTGCATTCCTTGAGGTAATGCCGATTGAGCCAGTTCAGCTTGTCGAAGTCGAAGATGGCCGGCGAGGGCGTGACGCGCTCCAGCGAAAATGCACGTGTGAGTTCTTCCAGCGTGAAGGTTTCGGTCTTGCCGTCTTCCGCGCCCCAGCCGAGCAAGGCCAGGTAGTTGACCAGAGCCTCAGGCAGATAGCCCATCTTGCGGAAGGTCGAAATCGAGGTGGCCCCGTGACGCTTCGAGAGCCGTTCGCGGTCCGCTCCCAAAATCGTGGAGAGGTGAGCGAACTCCGGCACCTTCCAGCCGAAAGCCTGATAGATGGCCACCTGCCGGGGGGTGTTGGAGATGTGGTCGTCGCCGCGGATGACGTGCGTAATCTGCATGAGCGCGTCGTCGATGGTGACCACGTAGTTGTAAACCGGAACGCCGGCCGAAATGCTCGTCGCCGAACGAACCAGAATCGGATCGCTGACGGCTTCTGCGGCAAACTCGACCGGGCCATGAACCAGATCGTGGAAGCGCAGCGGTTCCGTGCCGATCTTCAGCCGCACCGAAAAGGGCTTACCGGCGGCAAGATTCTTCTCAATCTCCGCCGACTGCAAAGCCCGGCAGCGGCCGGAATAAACCTGAGGTCCGTGCTCGGCTACGGCGCGAGCACGCTCGACTTCAAGCTCTTCCGTGGTGCAGAAACAGCGGTAAGCGTTGCCCTCGGCCAGCAGCCGCTCCGTGTGCTCGGCGTAGATTGCCAGCCGTTTGGACTGGCGATACGGGCCGAAGCTGCCCATCTCCGGCTCGCCCGCCGCGAGACCAGGACCCTCGTCCCAATCCAGGCCCAGCCAGCGCAGGTCCTTGATGAGCTGCGTTTCGTAACGGGCCTCGGAGCGTTCTAAGTCAGTGTCTTCAATGCGGAGAATGAACGTGCCGCCGACGCGGCGTGCAAAGAGCCAGTTGTAAAGCGCGGTGCGAGCGTTGCCCACATGGAGCAGTCCTGTTGGCGAAGGGGCAAAGCGAACACGGGGAGTGGTATCGGTCATCGCAGTTTTGATGATAGACGGTGGGCCAGAGGAAGATTTGACCTGCCGTGATTGCGAAAAATGGTAAAGACTGCTATCTTTACTTCAAGGATACGAGGTAAAGATGCCGCCATCCAGCACCATCAGCAGCAAAGGCCAAGTGACCGTTCCCATCGAGGTTCGCCATCGTTTGGGCCTCAGAGAGGGTGACCGCGTGGAGTTCGTCTTCGAGGAAGGCCGGACCGTACTGCGGCCCGCGCGGGCGGAGAAGAACCCATTTACCGCCTATCTGGGGGCCTTCCCTGCATTTTCTTCTCGCGAAGAGATCAATGCGTGGACACGTGATCTTCGCGATGACGAGCCCTGGGAAAAGCGGTCGCGAGAAGAGGGTAAACAGTGAGGACGGCCATCGATTCCAATGTTTTTTCAGCAATCTGGTCGTGGGAGTCCACCGCGGAGAAAATTGTCGAGCAGTTGGGAATGGCAAGACAAGAGGGAGCGCTGCTCATCTCCCCGTTTGTCTATGCGGAACTGCTTGCTTATCCCGGCGCCGCCGAGACGCATGTGCGCGGCTTTCTTGAGGCAACCGGGGTTGCAGTTGATTACAGGCTGGAGGAGAGGATGTGGAACGAGACGGGCCGACGCTTCGCTCGTTACGCAGCACGACGCAGACAAGCCACAGGGGAAGGCCCACGGCGTTTGCTGGCCGATTTTCTGATTGGCGCTCATGCACTGGTGCAGGCGGATCGGCTGTTGACCCTCGACCCAACGCGCTACGCCCAGGATTTCCCTGAGTTGCTGCTGCTGTAAAAATTTTCAGTGAAGCTATTAATCTAGGCGAAATGCTCCCATCCGTGCGATTCAAGCGGCTGCGCGCCCTGCTGAGAGATCAGCGTCAGAGCTGGCCGGCCTGCGCGAGCCTTTACGATGCGTCCTATTTTTGTAATTTTTACGCCGGCGATGGCGCGGGGCAGCTTTGCCGCCGCCGGAGCGGTAAAGAGTAGTTCGTAGTCCTCGCCGCCGTGCAAGGCTTGGGCGAGAGTTGCGCCGGGGTGGATGGGCAGGGCGCTTGCGTCGACCTCCGCTGCGACGCTTGACTCTTCGCAGAGATGAGCCAAATCCGTAGAGAGGCCGTCGCTCACGTCGAGCGCTGCGGAGGCCAGGCCGCGCCGTTGAAGCCAGAGGCCCTGGGCAATGCGTGGCTGGGGGTAAAGGTGCGCGGCAAGCTTTGCGGCCAGCTTTTTGGGGATTCGTGGCGGATCATGGCGACCGGGCTTGCTACCGGCCAGCTCAGCCAGGCGGGCAAGACCAGCAGCGGCTCCGCCCAGAGCGCCAGTGACGTAGAGCAGGTCACCCGGTTTCGCGCCAGAACGCAGCAGCGCGCGACCTCGGGGAACGGCGCCGACCAGCACAATATCAGCTACGGCCAGAGATGATTCGGCCAGATCACCACCTGCCAGTGGCGTCGAGTGGGCTTCTGCCAGGGCCAGCAGGCCGTCGAGAAAGCGCTGCACCCAGGAACTGGATCCCGCCCTAGACCCTGCCCGGCGGCTTGAGGGCACAGTGAGCTCACGCGGTAATCCCAGCGAAAGAAAGGCGGCGACGGGACGCGCGCCCATGGCGGCCAAATCGCTCAAGCCGCGCGCCAGAACGCGATGGCCAACGGTCTCAGGCTGGTGCCAGTTGAGGCGGAAGTGCTGGCCGGCAATCGACAAATCCGTCGTTACTGCCAGTTCCTCGCCGCGGCGCGGAGCCAGCAGGGCGCAATCGTCGCCGATGCTCAACCGAAGGCCGCCATTCCGGTAACGGCCGGCCGCGCTTGCCGCGCGCTGGCGAATCTCCCCGAGCAGGGCAAGTTCGCCTCGTCCTCTGTCGCCTCTGGAATGGGTCTGCTTCATAGGCACCTCATGAGAATAGGACAAACCAGCGGGATTTTTACCGTCCGAGCGGGATAAGGGGCCATTTTGCACTGATTCTGCAACAAGATAGGTAATGTTACTTTCATCAATTTCATTGACCCGGCAAGGTGCTATTTGTTAGCCTTGATAGACGTTCTGAGAAATGCGCCCGCCAGGGTGTATTTGTTATTTTGGGGGCCGGAAGGCTCTGCTGCCTTGGGCTTTTGTCGAGTACACGGCGAATTGCAGTCCTGCGCATCGCAGGAATGGAAGGCAAAGATGCTGCGCAAGCGCTATTACATTCTATTTGTTGCCAGAGACGAAGACGGCCAGATTCGCAAGATTTCCCTGCCGCTCAAGTATGTGTATGGATTTGTGGCCGCCGCGCTGGTGGGAACCTTCACCATCGTTGGACTGGCCGGTTCGTACACGCGCATGCTGCTCAAGACCGAGAGTTTTAACCAGGTCCGCCAGGATCGAGAGACGCTGCGCAAAGACTACAAGCAGATGGCGCAGATTGCGCATGAGCGCAATGTGCAGGTGGCCTCGCTGGGAGCCTTGGCAAGCGAAGTAACCGCGCTCTACGGACTGCGGCAAAACAAACTGGCTACGGCCAAGTCTGCGGCTGCGGCAAGTGCGGCGGCCGAGCCCACGCCCGCCAGCCTGGCCGTGACCGATGACGTCTCCCAGCAGCAGGTGAAGCTCTCCATCGACCAGTTTTATGCGCTGCGCTCAGAGGCCATGTCGGGCCAGGTTGCCCGCGCCCTGCAGAGCGGACTCTCGCCCAGCTTTGCCGGCGACTGGACCGAGTTGGCCGACGCTCCCTCGCTTTGGCCGTTGGAAGGCCGCATCGGCTCCAGCTTCGGCGAGCGCCAGGACCCGATCAACGGCGAAGGCGCCTTCCACTCCGGCATTGACATTGACGCGCCTACGGGTTCGCCGGTGCGCGCCGCCGCCGACGGGAATGTGACCGAAGCCGCCATGAACGCAGGATACGGCCGCGAGATTGTGATCGATCACGGCCACGACGTGATGACAGTTTACGGGCATCTATCGGCCATGGCCGTCGTCCCTGGCCAGCATGTGATGCGCGGCCAGGTTATCGGTTATGTAGGCCAATCAGGCCGCGCCACTGGTCCGCACCTCCACTATGAAGTGCGCGTCCACAAGGTTCCGGTCAATCCGTACAAATATCTGCGCACCACCTACGAACAGATGGCCTTCAGCGACCCCGGCGGGGCCGCGCAAGCAAATTAAGTCATTCTCGGCGGAGTTAGCCGCGCTGGCGTGCGTGTTGGCGGAGTTCGCGCGCTCTTGACGGCCTTGCTGTTCGGGCTAACTCCGCCAACCCCGCTAACTCGGCGAACTCACTTCCCACCCACATAACTCACATGCCAAATCGAGCGCGAACCGTCGTCGGAGACGAACAGCGAGCCGTC
>PLOI01000073.1 GCA_003142015.1 Acidobacteriaceae bacterium
CCCCTGGGAACTGGCTGGAGGCCACTGATCTTCCCGGATTGCAGGCAAGAACGGCAATGGAATCAGCAGAAATGGCGGCAGAGCTTGCGATCTGGCAGCAAAATCGCCGGGCCGCTCCCCGCCTTGACGTGGACGAAGATGCCCGTCTGCTGCTGGTCGAGCATGGTTCCACAGTCTCTTGCCGCATCGTCGATATCAGCCTGAGCGGTTGCCGCTTGCGCACAAAAGAGCGGTTTACGGCCGGATCCATGGTCTGTGTCGAGGTCGCATTCAAAGTTCGCGGCCTGGCTTTTCGTTTCAGCGGCATGACCCAATGGACCGACGGCCGGCATCTGGTCGGCATCCGGTTTGCGGGTGTCTCCGCGCGGCGCAGGGAAGAGCTGGTCGAGGCGCTCTGTGAGGTCGAGGCGGAGAATGCCGCCAAAGCCGCACAGCAGGCCGCAGAGCAGCGAGCTGCGGAGGAACAGGCAGCCGCCTTGGAGCACGCTGCGGCCGTGAAATCTGCTGAGCGCGCGGCACAGCGGCGCCCCCTCATTCTGATTCCGGCGCCCGGAATGGCAGCTCAGCAGGTTGCGGAAAAACTTGATCCGGAGGGAGGCGGGAACCTGGACGGAGGCGTCGATTCGGAGGGAGGACGGGGTCCCCAGCGACGGGTCCTTATCGCTGGGGTGGAAGATGGGGGTTTCAACCCCCGCATAAAGCCGACAGAATTACCGCGGGCTTTAGCCCCGGAGTTCGCCAGCCCATCGCAAGCCAGGATCGCCCAGCGCGAACGCCGCGTGCAGTCGCGCGAAGAGGTCGATACCGAGGCCGTAATTTTTCTCATCAACATTGCGTCGCGGCTGCAAGGGCGCATTCTCGACCTGAGCCTGGGCGGCTGCCGCATCCATGCCAACGAGCGTTTTCCGGTGGGCATCTACACGCGTGTCGAGACCGAGTTCCGCCTTGAAGGGCTGCCCTTCCGGCTAGGCGGCGTCGTTCAGGCCATCCACGACCGGCGCACGGTGGGCATACGCTTCCTCGACATGAGCAGCCGCAAGCGCGAGCAGGTCGCGCAGTTGATTGAAGAAATCCGGCAAATGAAAGAGCAGGGAACAGGGAACAGGGACTAGAATCGCAAAATATGTTCCACGTGGAACATATTCATTCTATTGGGGTTGTTACTATGTTTACCAGATAATTATGGTAATTATATACTTGACACACAGAGAGAATCGGCGTACATTTGAATCATGGAAGCGCCTGAGACTCTCCAAAACGCGATTGTTTACTTCAGCGATCCTGACCGCTGCTTTCAGTATGCGCTCAATCTTCGCTGGCCGAACGGGGTTGTATCTTGCCCTCGTTGCGGCTCTGAAAATCACTCGTTCATTAGCACCCGCCGCATCTGGTTCTGCAAGAGCTGCAAGCAGCAATTCAGCCTCAAGGTGGGGACGATCTTCGAGGATTCGCCGCTCGGCCTGGACAAGTGGATGTGCGCCTATTGGATGCTCTGCAACTGTAAGAACGGCATCAGTTCTTGCGAAGTGGCCCGCACCCTTGGCGTCACTCAGAAGTCGGCATGGTTCATGCTGCACCGGATTCGCAAGACTATGGAAAGCACAGGCGGCCAACTTTCCGGCACGATTGAGATGGACGAAACATTTGTTGGTGGCAAAGTCAAGAACATGCACAAGGCGAAGAAGCCCAAAGGACCAGGGCGCAGTGGTAAGCCTGTAGCTGGTACCGCCAAAACCATCGTGGTTGGCATGTTGCAACGCAATGGCCGCGTGAGGGCCGAAGTTGTAGTGGAACGGACTCACCAAATTCTTCATGAAGTTGCCACGAGAAACATCGCTCAAGGCTCCATGCTCATCTCTGACGAGTGGGGCGGCTACAAGGGTGTTGACCTTCAACATGAGGTCGTCAACCACGCTGAATCGTATGTAAAAGGTCTGGTTCATACCAATGGAATCGAAAACTTCTGGTCCCTTCTGAAACGCGGGTTAGGTGGAACCTACATCTCCGTCGAACCGTTTCACCTGTTCCGCTACATCGACGAACAGGCTTTCCGATACAACAACCGCAAAGGCAAGGACGATCAGGCGCGGTTTGAAGCGGCAATGAAAAACGTCGCTGGAAAACGGCTTACCTACAACGAACTGACCGGCATCGGCGCTGCCACGTCACACTGATAAACGGCAAGGACGCGGCAAGCGCAAAGCCTAGTCCTTGCTGGTCTTAGACTTCTTGCGCTTCGGCGTTGCTTTTGGCACGTTGACTACTACCTTGGGAACACGGAAGAGTTTGGTCATTCCCTCATCAAATTTTCGCCGTGCTTCTGATCCCTCGTGGTATTCGTGTTTCATGTTGATATACCATCCCTTCTCAGTCGGTTGTAGATTCAAGCGTGAAACTGCAATTTAAGTGTTCGGTGTTTGTTTTTGCGGAAGTAGTCATGACGATTAGAACAGGAGAATCGGGACTCCATGCGGGCGACATTATCTTTGCTCCCCACTGCTTATCGTCAAGAGGGAAGGTTCTCGCGTCGGCGGCGCTTCCAGCGATCTTAGCTTCTGCGCTAATTATTGGGGATGCGCAGCTAAATTTAAACTGGGCCGGACTCTGCGATTTATTCGTCAGGAGCAACCAGCGCGACTTTAGCATAGCTGGGTTCGATGAAACAGGTTCAGACGATTCCAGAGCAAGAGCCTCCCATTTCATTTTTGGCACTTTGTTGATTTCAAGAATCTTCTGAGAGAGCGTTGCAAGGGAACCTTGAGCTTTGTTGGCTGAGTCCTGCTCCGCCGTGAGCGCACCGTAGTTCTGTGCGAGAAGATTGTCTCGGGTTTGTAGTGTGGAATTCGCACTATAGAATTGCGCCTTCCAAAAATCCCTCTCTACGCCGAGCGTGTTCTTTTCGCCAATCAAGATGGTGCCGTTCCTATGTTCGTCTTGCCAAGCCTGATCAAAGGCGACGATGAGGAAAAGACCTGCAATCACACAAAATATCGTCGCTTCCGTTTTTTGTTTCCGGAAGTATTCCGCGATTCCAATGGTAAACGACACGATGCCGCTCATAGCTGCCACCCAATGAGCGAAAACGTTGCTAACGAAGAGCAAATGGGGATGCATACTTCATTGTCCACCCGCTCTCGCTTGTGCGTCAAGTATGTAATTACCATAATTATCTGCAAGATTTTGAAAATAATATGGCGCGTATGGAGTGGCTCGGGGTCAGAGAACAGGGAACAGAACTTACTTCACCGCCGCTTTGCTCGCTCCCGTTGCAATTCGCGGTAAACGTCGCTCTTGGATTGGCCCAGTTCGCGGGCAATGCGCTTGAGCGCTTCCTTTTCGTCCACTCCGCTTTCAGTCTGAAGGCGAGCGACGCGGTCGGCAATCTTTTCTGTCACGACTCCTGCGGCCTGGCCTTGCGCGTGGGGCCGCGCGTCCACCAGCAGCGTAATCTCGCCGCGAATGCGATCGCGGCTGGCCAGGTCCTGCCGAACTTCAGCAACGGTCCCGCGCAAAAACTCCTCGTGAATCTTGGTCAGCTCGCGAGCCACTACTACGCGTAATTCGGCTCCAAAGACGGCTTCCAAATCCGCCAGAGTCTCCAGAATCCGGTGCGGCGCCTCATAGAAAACCAGAGTCCGCGCGGCCTCGCTTTTTTGAACCTCGGCGGCCAGAGCTTCTAGCCTGGTTCGCCGTGCGCCTGCTTTTTCCGGTAAGAACCCGATGAAGTGAAACTCGTCGGTGGACAGTCCGGAAGCCACCAGCGCGCTGAGAGCCGCATTGGCTCCGGGAATGGGAATCACTGCAACGCCTGCGGCGATGGCCTCGGCCGTGAGCCAGCTTCCGGGGTCGCTGATGCCCGGCATTCCGGCGTCGGAGACCACAGCGATGCGGCCGCCGGCCTTGAGGGCTTCAATCAGTTCGGCTGCGCGCTGGTGCTCGTTGTGCTGATGGCAGCTCACGGTTGGGGTGGTGATCTCGAAGTGGTTGAGCAGCTTTTGCGTCTGCCGCGTGTCTTCGCACGCGATGCGGTCCACGCGCCGCAGCACGTCCAGGGCGCGCAGGGTAATGTCGCCCAGATTGCCGATGGGCGTGGCCACCAGGTAAAGGCCAGGCGCGAGAGCATTTTCAGAGGTTGATTGCGGGTCTTCCGGATCGGCGGGCATGGGCACAGTCAGTCTCCGGCTTTCTAGCTGTCTCGCTCGCGGGCCTCTTCGCGTTCCAGGCGGCGCTGTTCGGCCAGCAGCGACATCGCGCTCATCAGGTTCTGAACGCTGACAATGCCCACTACGCGCCCGCTGTCGGTGATGGGAATCAGCGAGAGCCCGCGGCCAGTCTGGATGCGGCGAATAGTGGTTCCCAGCGTGTCCTCGGGGCGCGCCACCTGGAAGGCCTTGGACATGGCCGCCTGCACGTAGCCGTTGCCGTCGTTGCGCAGCGCGTCCACAATGCGCTGGCGCGAGATGATACCAACCAACTGCGGGCCACGCACCACGGGGAAGTCTTCCTGTAGAGAATGGACGCAGCGTACCAGCGCATCGGCCAGCGTGTCGGACGGCGAGAGAGTGGCGAAGTCGGTTAGCATCACCTCACGCATGTGCACGGTGTCTACCACCGTTTGGAAGAAAACGCCCTGGTCCTCGATCTGCGCGCCGATCATGATGAAGAATCCGGCGATGATCAGCCAGGGGCTATGCAGCAACATGCCGGCCACCATGGCCGTCAGCGCCAGCACCTGGCTTATGCCGCTGGCCGCGCGGGCGGATGGAGCGAAACCGAGCTTGCGGGCATAACCGCCCCGGAGCAGCCGTCCGGCGTCCAGTGGGTAAGCCGGCATCAGGTGCAAGAATCCCAGCCCGGCCTGCATCCACACCATGCTGCGCACCAGCACTCCGGCGGAGATCCACGGCTGGGCAAAAAGCTTTATATCGCCGCTGGCGCCCAGAAACGCCGCGGCCAGCAGGAGCGCCGTGGCCACGTTTGCCAAGGGGCCGGCCAGTGCCATGGCAAACTGCCCGCCGCCCTGGCTGGAGCTCTCCTGGCTCTCCGGGTCCGCGTAGGCAAACATTCCGCCGATGGGCAGCAGCAGAATGGCGCGCAGCCGCAAGCCCAGCCAGGCCGCAACCAGCAGCCGCGCCGTCTCGCGCACCACCACCGCGGCCACCAGCACGACGAACAGCCCCAGGCCGCGCCCGATGCCGTCTGAACCGCTCAGCGCCAGGCAAACCAGCGCAAGAAGCGGGAAAAAGACGTGGACGCGCATCTCGACGCCCATCCAACGGCCCAACGGAATTGACCAGCCACGCATACATATTGATTGTAGAGGTTCGGGCCTAACCGTTTCGAATCTCACTGCGATTCCGGTATGCTGGTTGCCGATGCGTATCATTGCCGGATCGCTCCGCTCTCGCTCACTGGAAGCTCCGCCGGGCCTTGCCACACGCCCCACCAGCGACCGGCTGCGCGAAACCCTCTTCAATGTGCTCGCGCCTCGGATTAAGGGTGCGGCTTTTCTGGATTTGTATGCCGGCTCAGGCGCGGTGGGGATGGAGGCACTCAGCCGCGGCGCAGCGAGTGTAGACTTCGTCGAAAAGGCTCCGGCGGCGCTGAAGGTTTTGCGCAGCAATCTGGAAAGGCTGGGGTTGACGGCGGGATTTCACATTCACGCCGCCGCAGTGGGAGCTACTCTGCGCAAGATGCAAGCGGCTCCAAGGCCAGAACGCTACGAAGTAGTTTTTCTCGATCCGCCCTGGGATGCGACCACGGAGTACGCGGCCACCTTGCGCCTGCTGGGCGGCGCCGCTGCGTGCTTGCTCGGTGATGGCGCGTTGGTCATCGCCGAGCATCGCCGCAAGGAGCATCTCGAAGACCGCTACGGCTCGCTCGCACGAACGCGCCTGCTCGAACAAGGCGATGCAGCGTTGAGTTTTTATATCGCAAGTGCCATCGCAGCGCATGAGTAAGAGGAAGTGAGTTTACCGCGTCATTGCGGATTCCGTTGGTGAATTCACCAGGGGTTGTCGAGGTTACTGGAAAGTAACTTGATGGGGATATCGAGGATTATTTCCGGATAGCCGGTGATACAACCGGTACCATACCTCGGCTTCAGACTGCGTCGGCTTCAAGCTGTGTTCGAGAAGCCGAATCGTACTAGGACTTGCCGGTACCGATTGCGGTAAGATCCTCAACAGGTGTGAGAACATAGGCTCGCGGGACCGAGTGCAAAGAAGAAAGAGATGGCGGAGATGTCTACGCTACAGAGGCTGACGATTGCATTGGTACTTCTGCTGACGGGAATTCTGGCGGGACTGCAGACGCTGATGTTGATGGGGGTGCTGCCTGCAATTGCACGAATGCCGCTGGCGACGTACGCAGGTGCATGGCAGGCGATGGACCACTACATGGCTGTCCGCATGCCGGCTCTCGTGAACATCACGCTCGTGCTTTATCTGATTGCGATCCTCTCGTTTGTGCGGGAACGGCGAAGGTGGATCTTCTGGACGCTGTTGGGCTGCTTTGCCCTCATTATGACGGACACGATCCTCACGATCACGCAGCAGTTGCCGATCAATCGGGCCGTCCAGGCGATCGATTTGTCTCACTTCGATGCGGAGCGAGTGCAACAATTAAGAGATATAACCATTCAGCACTTTCATCTGCGCGGTTTGCTGTCCGTAACAGCTTTTGTTTGGCTTGTCGGCGCGGTAGCTTTTTCGCTCGACGGCCAGCGAGCGGATTCTCCGGAGGGAATGCGGGTATGAAAAGACTGTGCGTAGTTATCGTCTTGTTGGTACTCTTCGCCTCGTTCGGGTCGTCGCCTTTGGCTGCTCAAAAGGATGTGGCGGGTGGGCCAATGCGCAATGATGCGTCTTTGAAAGATGCGCTCGTGGCCCGAGTAGACGCTTTTATGCAGGCTTGGGAGAAGCAGGATGCAGCTGCCCTAACGGCAACGTTGGCACCGGAATTTTTGTATGTGACGTCCCGGGGAGCGGCTCCGAGGGAAGGCGTAGTTGGCGCTCTTACCCACGCGTGTACGCTTACGAGTTACAGCCTGAGCGATGTGAGGGTTGTGCCGATCTCAACGAACTCCGCTGCGCTGGTCTACAAGATTCATCAGACCGTGTCCTGCGAAGGCCATCCCGATCCGCCTGTGGTGCTGAATACGGATACATTGGTACGTCGCGAGGGCAAGTGGTTGTTTCTGCTGACGACGTCAACTCCAGCGGAGTAGTGGCGGCTTTTGGCGCAAGTTTTGCGTCGCCACTCAAGGTCGGCGACAGTTGGGTAAGTATCGAGGAGCGCCCAGCGTAGAGGAATTGGGTTGTGCCCTTATTGTCGCCAAACCGGAAGTAACCCGCACCTGTCGATCAAGACCCGGAATCCGCCCTCCCGGGAAGCGACGGCTTTTGTAGTTGGCTTATTGTTCGGAGTTTTCCAACTGCACCCCTTGGGGATGCGTATCAAGCGACTGCGCCGGAAAACTCCACTGTGACCACAGTGATGTCGTCCAACTGGCCGAAGGCGTGGGCTGCCTCGGCGATGCTCGCGGCAGGCTGGCGGCTCAGTTCGCGGGTGCGGTCGAAGCCGAAGAGCTCTCCGGGGGTGGATTTGGACTGAGTCTGTGCCTCGACGACGCCGTCGGAGACAAAGGTGAGCCGGTCGCCGGGCGACATCCTGAGAGAAATGGTTTCGTACCGCTGCTGCGCAAGGATGCCCAGCGGCAGAGAGCCGGGAATGCCGATTTCTTCCCCGTTCAGATAAGGCGGCAGGTGACCGGCATTGGCCACTCTCAGATGGCCGTCCGCGGAGATGTGTGCGGCAAGGCAGGTAGTAAATCCGCTGTGCGAGCGGCTCATCAGGTGGTCGTTGAGCGAGAGCAGCAGAGCGGCCGGGTCCGTGCCGTGCGCGGCCTCGGCGCGTATGACACCCACCAGCACGGAAACCAGCATGGCGGCCGGCAGACCCTTGCCGCTGACGTCGCCCACTACGAGCAACATGCCGCCCTGTCCATCGGCGATCTGCTGGAAGAAGTCGCCTCCCACTTGGTCGGCGGGCTGGTAAATGCACTCGACCGTGAATCCCGGGCATTGGTCCAGTTTGTCGGGCAGCAGCACCTGCTGTATCTGACGGGCAGCCTCAAATTCGCCGGCCAGCCACGCCTCGTGGCGTCGCGCCCGCGTGAACCGAAGGACGAGGAAGACGACCATCGCCAAAAGAAAAATCAAATGGAGCAGAATGCCGGTGTGCATGGTGAAGGGCGGCAAGGGCAGCGGAACCTCAAGCACGCGCGGCACGCTGGTCCATCCGGCCTGATTGAGTACGATGGCCAGGTTGTCCGCCAGGTAATAGCCGAAATCGAGCATCGTGGGCACCAGGAGCAGGCGGGCGTCGAGATTTCCTCGCACGGCCCGATCCACCAGCACACTCAATATCCACACCACCGCCGGTAGAAGGCAGACCAGTTGGATTGCGCCCGAAGCCGGCGCCGAGAACCAGCCCGGCCAGTAAGAGATGGCCGCCAGCGGGCTGACGCTCGCCAGCGCAAGGCAAGCGCTGCTGATCCACCCTGCGCGTGCTTTCAGAATGCGCGAAAAGAAGCAGAGCGCCGCAATGAGGGTAACGGCCACGCAGATTCCATCCAGAAGGTCGAAGAGGGGAACGGGCAGCAGGGTGTAGATTTCCTGGCCTACGGTCAGGGCGTTGTCTGCTGCCTGGGCCAGCAAGATGAGGGCGAACCAGAGATACTCGCGCTCCGCGTGCCGGATGAGAAACAGACAAAAAATGGCGAATCCGACCAGGGCGGCGGTGATGCTGTAGGAATAGGCATCTACATAGCGGATATTGCGGGCTGTCTGACGATGCTGCTGTTCGACTGACAGAAGCTCCGGATCCCCTGCGAGATGGCCTCCAAGAAAGGGTCCCCCGCCAACGTAGCTTGCCCAAATTGGCGAGTGCCACACGCGAATGGCTACCTGCACGGTGCGCGCGGAGTCGCTGCCGCCCAAAGTAAGAGGGAAAAGGTGATAGCGGACTTCTGTGGAAGGGATCACCGCGGGGATCTGGCCCGAGCCGCCGACGCGCTTGCCGTCCACGTAAACCACGAACGAGGTCACGATAGGCGACAACAGGAGCGAAACAGGCCTTTGGCCGGGTGGAATCTCCACCGTAAACCGGTACCAGCCGTAGCCGCTCATCCCCGGATAGCCCTGCGTAGACCACGACTTGCCGCTTTCCAGCAGCGCCCATCCAGAATCGTCGAAGCCCGGAGCGGCCCACAGCGGGGCGTTGGACCCAGGCTCCATCGGCGAGTCACCGGGATGGAAGCGCCATAGCCCATCAAGCGAGGCTACCGGCTCCCGGCCGCGGTCCAGGTCGAAGGATTGGGCGGGCAGCCAGGCAACATACGCAAATACGGCGAACGCCGCGAGACGACGAAGAGCAGAACCAAGGTGCATGGCAACGTTTCCTCAAGGGAGTGAACGAAACGTGGATAGATGCTATCGCAGACCAGGGCAGTTTGTGCCCAAAAGTTTGTGTTGAAGCCTGCTTCCGGCCCGGCGAGAAGGCTTATTAGGAGTTTACGTTGGGCCGGATGACTGGGGAAACCGCTCCCCTATCGGGAAATGGAGCGGGACAGACCAAATTCCGATCAATTCTTGGCCGCCAATCTGCTCATTCACTTGGGAATTTGTGATTTCCGGGGCACAAATCCGCGTATTGTGCGCCAGGTTACTTCTAACCCCATTGACAGCGGGGTGAAGTAGGAGAAAAATAGCGAAGCGAGGCAAATTGAACTGTTTTATGCGGTCTACGGAGGGAAAGTGAAAAACGCAGGGAAGATGTTTGTTTCGGGAGTGTTGGGATTGTTGAGCGCAGGGTTAATCCTGAGCGGCTGCAAATCGGCGCCGGAGTTGACGCAGGCCAATGCGCAAGCCTTGATCCAGGCCAAGTATGACCAGAGTCCGGCGGTGGGCATCAACATCGCGGTGGACGAGAAGGGGCTGAAACAGGGCGTGGACGCCAATTTTTGGGCGCGGACCAAGCTCTTTCCCAACAGATTCTGGGCCGACTTCACACTGACTCCCGAAGGCAAGAAGGTGCTCAAACTCGCCAGTGGCGGCGATGTGATCCAGTGGCGCCCGGAAAACGCCGGCGATAGGAACTTTTCGGTGGTGATAGTGACCGTGGATACCCACCCACTGAAAGTGCACGATGTGGGAGATCCGCAGGATGAAGTGGGCGGAGCCAAGAGCGCCGTTTTCGTCGAAAGCCCGAGCCTGGACGGCGTGCCGAGTGCGCTGCAAATGATTTCCAACGGCCCCGGCAACAAGTTGAGCAGCAGGCACATCGCCACTTTTGTGGTGGATGAGGGCGCCTGGAAGCTGCAGAGCATCAACTAGAATTAGGAAAAAATAGAGGGGTGGGGCAGAACGCATTGACCCCACCCCGATTTCTTGCTATTGTTAAAAGGTTCCGCAAGAACGTCTCTGTTCGTGTGTCTTGACGACGGAGGCGTAGGGAAAGCCCGGTAAGGCTGAAGTTGCCGGAGCTGATCCCAGGGCCAGGCGCAGTTGGCCGGCCAGACAGGTCCCCGGAATCGCTCTTTTCTTGCGAAGGGCAGGGATAAATCGCATCGGCGCCCGCGCGTTCTCCACCTTGGAGGGCTATGCGGGCCGGAATCGGCGAAACGGAGCTGGCTTTGCCCGCAAGGCGCGGGGAAACGCCCGGCCACCGTCCCGGTTCTCGTCTGAGATTGGAACGAAGACAGACGCGAAGCAGTACAGTTGGGCTTCCGTGCGCGTGCGCTCGAGCTTTCAGGTCGTGCGCTCTCGCCACGCGAGGCCCCATGGGTCTGTGCGCGGCGGTCGAACATGGATTGGCCATCGCTTAAGGTGGCAAGGTTTTTTGAAGCGTAAGGAGTTTTGGTTTGCCTACATTCAATCAGTTGGTTCGCAAGGGGCGCACTGCTCCCCGTTACAAGACGGCGTCACCTGCCTTGCAGGCTTCACCGCAGCGGCGCGGCGTTTGCACCCGCGTGTACACGCAGACCCCCAAGAAGCCGAACTCGGCCCTGCGCAAGGTGGCTCGCGTGCGACTGACGAACGGCATCGAGGTCACCACTTATATCCCCGGCATCGGCCACAACCTGCAGGAGCACTCGATTGTGCTCATTCGCGGAGGCCGCGTGAAAGACCTTCCCGGAGTCCGCTATCACGTGGTCAGGGGGACGCTGGATTCGGTGGGCGTGGCCGAGCGCAAGCAGAGCCGGTCGAAGTACGGGGCCAAGCGCGCCAAGGGTGGCGCGACAGGTAAGAAGTAGAAGGACAAGCTGTTAGCTGTTAGCTATTAGCGTTCAGCTTGTTCTGCGGCGAATGGAGCCGATGCGGCGAGCGCGAGAACGATGGAGCTAAGAGCTAAAAGCTGAAAGCTGTTTTTGAGGATTTTGAGGATTATGCCGAGAAAAGGGCACATTGCGAAGCGGGAAGTGGCGCCGGACCCAGTCTACGGGTCCACGCTAGTCACCAAGTTCGTCAACTCGATGATGTGGGGCGGCAAGAAGTCGACGGCCCAGGGCATCTTTTACGAGGCGATGAAGAACCTCGAGGAGAAGGGCGGCGGCGACGATGCCCTCAAGCTCTTCAAGAAGGCGGTCGAGAACTGCAAGCCGCTGCTTGAGGTGAAGACCCGGCGCGTGGGCGGCGCCAACTACCAGGTGCCGATCGAGGTCAATGCCGACCGGCGCACCTCGCTGGCCATTCGCTGGCTGATCAATTACGGCCGCAGCCGCGGCGAGAAGGGCATGACCGACAAGCTGGGCAACGAGCTGCTGGACGCGGCCAACGGGCGCGGCGCGGCGATGAAGAAGAAGGAAGACGTGCACCGCATGGCCGAGGCCAACAAGGCCTTTGCTCATTACCGCTGGTAAGCGGGCGGGAATCGCGAGAGAGATTTGAGGCCGGAGGCGCTGTAGCGCGCCGGCTTCCAGAGGGTCCCACAGTTGCGGGCCCGTTGAACCAAGGAAGAAAACCGCGGGGCTGAATCGCCCGCAAGGAAGAAATTGCCGTGGCTCGCACTATACCTCTGAATCGTTGCCGGAACATCGGAATCATGGCGCACATCGACGCCGGAAAGACGACAGCGACAGAGCGCATCCTGTTTTACACGGGCATCACGCACCGCATCGGCGAAGTGCATGAGGGCACGGCGACCATGGATTACATGGAGCAGGAGCAGGAGCGCGGCATTACGATTACTTCGGCTGCCACCACCTGCATGTGGCGCGATTTTCTCATCAACATCATCGACACCCCCGGCCACGTGGATTTCACCGCCGAAGTCGAGCGCAGCCTGCGCGTGCTGGACGGCGCGGTGGCGCTGTTTGATTCCGTTTCGGGCGTGCAGCCGCAGACGGAGACCGTGTGGCGCCAGGGCGACAAGTACAAAGTGCCGCGCATCTGCTTCGTCAACAAGATGGACAAGAACGGCGCTGACTTCGAGCACGTTCTGGACAGCATCCGCAAGCGCCTGGGCGCCCGTCCGGTCGCGTTGCAGATTCCTATTGGCGCCGAGGCCAACTTCAAGGGCGTTATTGACCTGGTCGAGATGAATGCAGTCGTCTGGCACGACGAAACCATGGGCGCCGAGTTCTCCATCGAGCCGATTCCCGCCGCGTTGCAGAAGAAGGCCGAGGCCTTCCGCCTGCAGTTGATCGAGGTGATCGCCGAGACCGACGACGTGCTGCTGGAAAAATTTCTCGAGGGCGAAACGCCGACCATCGCCGAGCTGAAAGCCGGCATCCGCCAGGCCACCATCGATCTGAGGGTCTTCCCGGTGATCTGCGGAAGCGCCTTCAAAAACAAGGGAGTCCAGACACTGCTCGACGCGGTTGTGGACTACCTGCCCAGCCCTCTGGATAAGCCTGCGGTTGAGGGAATCGACCCCGACCATCCGGGCAAAATCGTTATGCGCAAGGCGGACGATCGTGAGCCGCTTGCGGCCCTGGCCTTCAAAATCATCAACGACCCATTCGGCAAGCTGGGCTTCGTCCGGGTCTATTCGGGCTCGCTCAAGACCGGCGATACGGTGCTCAATCCCCGCACCGGCAAGACCGAGCGCATCGGCCGGCTGGTCAAGATGCACGCCGACAAGCGCGAAGACGTCAGCGAGATTATGGCTGGCGACATCTGCGCCTGCGTGGGAATGAAAGAGTTGAAAACCGGCGATACGCTCTGCGCGCCGCATCACCCCATCGCCCTGGGCGCCATTACCTTTCCGGATACGGTCATCTCGGTGGCCATCGAGCCCAAGACCAAGGCCGACCAGGAGAAGATGGGCGTTGCCCTGTCGCGGCTGGCCGACGAGGACCCCACCTTCAAGGTGCGGACGGATGAAGATTCCGGGCAGACGATCATCAGCGGCATGGGCGANNCGCATGAAGCGCGAGCACAAGGTCGAGGCCAATGTGGGTGAGCCCAAGGTTGCCTTCCGCGAGACCATTCGCAAGAAGGCCGAGGCTGAGGGCAAGTACATCCGCCAGACCGGCGGCTCGGGCAACTACGGCCATTGCAAGCTGCGCGTCGAGCCCAACACGCCGGGCGCGGGCTATGAGTTTATCAACGAAATCAAGAGCGGTTCGATTCCCAGGGAGTACATCAAGCCCATCGATCAGGGCGTGCAGGGCGCGCTCGAGCTGGGCATTCTGGCCGGCTATCCGCTGGTGGACATCAAGGTGACCCTGTACGACGGCAGCTACCACGAAGTGGATTCCAACGAAATGGCCTTCAAGTTTGCCGGCTCCATCGCTTTCAAGGAAGCCGCGCGCAAGGCCAGCCCCGTGCTGCTGGAGCCGGTGATGGCCGTCGAGGTCACCGTCCCCGAGGAGCACATGGGGGTCATTATCGGCGACATCAACTCGCGCCGCGGGCGCATCGAGGGCATGGAGCACGCCGCTGGCTCGCAAGTCATCAAGGCGATCGTGCCGCTCAAGGAGATGTTCGGCTACGTGAACGACATTCGTTCGTCCACCCAGGGACGCGCATCGTATTCGATGCAGTTCGCGCGTTATGAAGAGGCTCCACGCATGATTGCCGACGAGATTATCGGCCGCGCGCAGGGCAAGTAAAACGAGCTTTTAGCTACTAGCTTCTAGCTGCTAGCTAATGCTTGGGAAGATTGAAGGTTGTTACCTCCGGCAAGAAAAGCTAGAGGCTAGCAGCTAGAAGCTGCATTTAAGGTTCTGGGGCTGGAGCCGGATAGCCGGCGCCCCTGGTTGAAACGGGCAGTAAAAGCTACGAAAGGGAATTGGGACTTTTATGGCGAAGGAAAAGTTTGATCGCAGCAAGCCGCATGTGAACGTGGGAACGATTGGTCACATTGATCACGGCAAGACGACGCTGACGGCGGCGATAACCAAGGTGTTACAGAAGCACAATCCGAAGAACCAGTTCCGGTCGTTCGACTCGATCGACAACGCGCCGGAAGAGCGTGAGCGCGGCATCACCATCGCCACGGCGCACGTGGAGTACGAGACCAAGAACCGTCACTACGCGCACGTAGATTGCCCTGGTCACGCCGACTACATCAAGAACATGATCACCGGCGCGGCGCAGATGGACGGAGCGATTCTGGTGGTTGCGGCCACGGACGGCCCCATGCCGCAGACCAAGGAGCACGTGCTTCTGGCGCGCCAGGTGGGCGTGCCGTGTGTGCTGGTGTTTCTGAACAAGTGCGACGCGGTGGATGATCCGGAGCTGATTGACCTGGTGGAGATGGAAGTGCGCGAGCTGCTGGGCAAGTATCAGTTCCCAGAAGACGCGCCTGTAATTCGCGGCTCCGCACTGGGCGCGCTGAACGGCGAGCCGGCGTGGGAAGCGAAGATCGACGAGCTGATGGACGCGGTGGACGCCTATGTTCCGCGGCCTGATCGCGCGATCGACCTGCCGTTCCTGATGCCGATTGAAGATATTTTCTCGATCTCCGGTCGCGGCACGGTTGTGACTGGGCGCATCGAGCGCGGCAAGGTGAAGGTGGGCGAGGCCTGCGAGATTGTGGGCTTCCGCGAGACCCGGCAGACGGTTTGCACGGGCGTGGAAATGTTCAAGAAGCAGTTGGACGAGGGCCTGGCGGGCGACAACGCGGGCATTCTGTTGCGCGGCATTCCCAAGGAAGACGTGGAGCGCGGGATGGTGTTGGCCAAGCCGGGCTCGATCACGCCGCACACGGTGTTCAAGGGCTCGGTGTACGTGTTGAGCAAGGAAGAAGGCGGCCGTCACACACCGTTCTTCAAGGGCTACCGTCCGCAGTTCTACTTCAGGACAACCGATGTGACGGGAGTGGCGCAGTTGCCCGAGGGCGTGGAGATGGTGATGCCGGGTGACAATGTGGAGCTTGAGGTGGAGCTGATCACGCCGGTGGCTCTGGAAAAGGGTCTGCGGTTTGCGATCCGCGAAGGCGGCCGCACGGTGGGCGCGGGCACCATCTCGGAGATTGTGAAGTAACAGGGAATAGTTCGCGGGCGGCGAGCCGATGGCTGGCCGCCTGCGGGGAAGATGGACTGGCATGGTAGGACAGAGGATTCGCATCCGGTTGAAGGCATACGACTATCGTGTGCTGGATACCTCGACCGGCGAGATTGTGGAGACGGCCAAGCGCACCGGGGCAACGGTGGCCGGCCCGATTCCCTTGCCGACGATCAAGAACAAGTATTGCGTGCTGCGTTCGCCCCACGTGGACAAGAAGTCGCGCGAGGCTTTCGAGATCCGCACGCATAAACGGCTGATTGACATTCTCGAGCCGACCCAGCAGACAGTGGACGCGCTGATGAAGCTCGACCTGCCGGCCGGTGTTGATGTCGAGATCAAGGCTTTCGAGAAGTAGGCACCTGCGGTGCGGCCGATCGCGCCTTGCGGCGCAAGAGGCTGACGGTAGCACAAAACTTAAGAACGTTCGTAGCCCGCGTAGGGCTCCGGCAGTGCGATGAATTCAACATCGCATGATGAGGCGAGGAAGACATGGCAGTTACAGGAATTCTGGGTAAAAAGATCGGCATGACGCAGGTCTTCGACGAAAAGGGCGATGTGCACCCAATTACGGTGCTGCAAGCCGGCCCTTGCGTAATTACGCAGTTGAAGACGCTGGCCAAGGACGGCTACGAGGCCGCGCAGATCGGATTGGTCGAGTTTGTCAAGACCAAGAATGTGACCAAGCCGCAGGCTGGGCACTTTGCCAAGACCGAAGCGCCGCCGGTGAAGGTCATCCGGGAAGTGGCTCTGGAGCTTGACGCCGACGGCGTTGTGGCTACCAAGGCCGGCGACCGGGTGCTGGTGGACATCTTTTCCGAAGCCCGGTTCGTGGATGTGATCGGCACTTCCAAAGGCCGGGGCTTTGCCGGCGTAGTGCGCCGTCACGGTTTTGCCGGCGGACCCAAGTCGCACGGCCACATGTTTCAGGTGCAGGGTTCGATTGGCGCCTCCAGCTATCCTTCTCGCGTCTTTCCCGGCCAGCGGATGCCTGGCCACATGGGCGCCGAGCAGGTGACAGTGCGCAACCTGCGCATTCGCGGCATCGACTTGGAAGAGAACCTCCTGATGGTCGAGGGCGCGGTGCCTGGAAGCCGCGAAGGCTATGTGCTGATCTCCAAAGCCAAGATTCCACCGCGCGAGCGCCGTGGCTTTGCCGGCTCAGGCACGGTCGATCCGTTGAAGGCTTCGAAGAAGCTCGGCAAGAGGAAGTAACCACCTGCGGTGGGGCCAACCGCGCCCTTCGGGCGCAAAGAAGATTGATGGCCGGCGGGCTTTATCGCTGGCAGAAGAAGAAGATGATGGCAAATGTGGATGTATTGAATCTGAACGGTGAAAAGGTAGGCTCGCTGGAGCTGGCCGACGCGCTTTTTGCGCCCGACCAGGTCAACGAGGCTCTGCTGTGGGAGGCGGTGAAGCACTACCGCGCTTCGCTGCGCCAGGGCACACATAAGACCAAGAGCCGCACCGAGGTAGCCGGGTCGGGCAAGAAGCTTTGGAAGCAGAAGGGCACAGGCCGGGCGCGTATCGGCTCGGTGCGCTCGCCGCTCTGGCGTCACGGCTATACGGTGCACGGACCCCAGCCGCGCAGCTACGATTACGCCTTTCCGCGGAAGAAGCTGCTGGGCGCGCTGCGCTCGGCGTTGGCCGCGAAGCTGGCCGACGGTAAGCTGACCGTGGTTGACACGCTCGAGCTCAAGGAAGCCAAGACCAAGCTCTATCGCGCCGCACTCACCAAGCTCGATGTCACACGCACGGCTTTACTGGTCGAGAACAGCAAGACGCTGACCCCGGCGCTGGTGCTGGGCGCGCGCAACCTCAAGGGCGTGGAGCTGGTGCTTAACAACGAAGTGCACCCCTACGATCTGCTGCGCTATGAGCGGGCCATCTTTTCCAAGGCCGCCATCGAGCAGATAGCCGAAATGCTGGAAAAGAATGCGTCAAGACGCAGTGCGGGACACAAGCTCGCCGCTGAGACGGAGGCTGCCTGATGCCGACACTTTACAACGTGATTCGCCGCCCGCTGATTACCGAAAAAGGGCTGAGCGTGAAGGAAACTGAAGGGACGCTGGTTTTTGACGTCGCCCCCGACGCCTCGAAGACCGAGGTGAAGCAGGCCGTCGAGGCTCTCTTCAAGGTGAAGGTCTCCGCGGTCCGCACCGCAAATGTGATTGGCAAGGAGCGCCGCCGCGGCAAGTTTGCGGGCTTCAAGCCGGACTGGAAGAAGGCTTACGTCCGTCTGAAGCAGGGTGAGAAGCTGCCCGAGTACGTAAGCAACCTGTAAGAAGCAGCAACCGGCTCCTGGATGGCCCAGCTGGGGAGCGAATTCAGGAGTTGGGCGCAAAAGTTTGATGAGCAGGACGAGCAAGAGGCTGGCAATTGGAAGCTGAAGGCTCGTCAAGGACAAACGACTATGGCAATCAAGACATACAGACCGGTAACGCCGACCTTGCGTTTTCAGACCACGCAGGTTAATGACGACTTGACGACGGATAGGCCGCACAAGCCGCTTCTGGCGGTCAAGCAGCGCACCGGCGGACGCCGCAATCAGGGCGACCTGACCATGCGCCATCAGGGTGGCGGCCACAAGCAGATGCTGCGCCTGATCGACTTCAAGCGCGAGAAGTATGGGATTCCAGGGCGCGTCGCGACGATCGAATACGATCCAAACCGCTCGGCCCGCATCGCTCTGATTCATTATTTGGACGGCGAGAAACGCTACATCCTGCAACCGGTTGGCTTGAAGGTGGGCGCGACGATCAGCAGTGGTCCCGACGCCGATATTCTGGTCGGAAACGCTCTGCCACTCAAGAATATTCCCTCCGGCACGACGGTTCACGCGATCGAATTGAGGCCGGGCAAGGGCGCGCAGATGGCGCGTTCGGCCGGGACACAGGCTCAGTTGGTGGCCAAGGAGGGCGAGTACGCCCTGCTCAAGCTGCCCTCGGGCGAGACCCGCAAGGTACTGGTTGAGTGCATGGCAACGATTGGCCAGGTGGGCAACACGGACCACGAGAACATCTCGATAGGCAAGGCTGGACGCAACCGCTGGAAGGGCATTCGCCCGGCCAATCGCGGCGTCGTGATGAATCCAGTGGATCACCCGCACGGCGGCGGCGAGGGCAAGACCTCGGGCGGACGTCATCCGGTGACTCCGTGGGGCCAGCCGACCAGGGGCTACAAGACACGCAACAACAAGCGGACCGACGCATTCATTGTCAGCCGCCGGGCGAAGTAGAGGAGCTAAGGATTTATGGCACGTTCGACAAAGAAGGGCCCGTTCGTGGATGCGCACCTCACCGTCAAGATCGAGGTGCTCAACCAGGCCAACGACAAGAAGGTAGTCAAGACCTGGTCGCGCCGCTCGACGATCTTTCCTGAGTTTGTGGGCCACACCATTGCGGTTCACAACGGCAAGAAGTTTGTTCCGGTATACGTGACCGAGAACATGGTGGGTCACAAACTGGGCGAGTTTGCGCCCACGCGCATCTTCAAGGGGCACACCGGGGGCAGCAAGGCAGCCGAGACCAGCGCCAAGCCGCGGTAGATGAGAAATTCTGCGCAAGGGGCTTCGGCTTCTCGCTTGCGCTTGAGAGATTGAGGAAGGCATACCAATGGCAGTCGAGACAAGGGAATATCGGGCCGAGGCCAGGTTCCAGCGCGTGTCGCCGCAAAAGGCGCGGCTGGTGCTCGACCTGATCAAGGGCCGGGGGGTCGAGGAGGCGCTCACCGTCGCGGCCTTCACCAAGAAGCGCATCGCCCCGGTGATTCACAAGCTGTTGACCTCGGCGGTGGACAACGCCAAGTATGTGGCCGGCGAGCAGGGCATTGATCTGGACGTGGACAACCTCTACGTGAAGCTGGCCTTGGCCAACGATGGACCGCGCATGAAACGCATCCGTCCGGCGCCGATGGGCCGTGCCTTTCGCTATCAGCGTAGGCTGACGCACATTATTCTTTCAGTGGCCGAACGCGAGGCAGCTGGAGGCCTGGTGACCAAGGTCGAAGAGCCGGCGGTCGGGCCAAAGGCAGGCAAGGCTAAGGTTGAGGAGTTGAAAGCGGCGCCCAAAGCAACCAAGGCGAAGGCCGAAGAGCCGAAGGCAGCGCCCAAGGCAACCAAGAAGAAGGCCGAGGAGCCGCAGGCAGCGCCCAAGGCAACCAAGAAGAAGGCCGGCACCAAGGCCTAGAGGGTTTTGAGGGAAATAGCATGGGACAGAAAGTCCATCCTTACGGATTCCGGCTGGGAGTGAACAAGCCGTGGCGTTCGCGCTGGTTCTCCGAGCGCGACTATGACAAGCTCCTGATCGAGGACGTGAAGCTCAAGGCTGAGCTGCGCGAAAAGCTGAAAGCCGCTGGGGTCAGCTCGGTCGAGATCGAGCGGCCGGGCAACAAGCTGCGCTTTCTTATCCGCACCGCCCGGCCGGGCATCGTGATTGGCCGCAAGGGCGCGGAGATCGACAAGCTCAAGACCGAGCTCGGCAAGCGCACCAGCCGCGATGTATTCATCGACATCATCGAGGTGAATAAGCCCGAGCTGGACGCGCAACTGGTCTCTGAGAACATCGCGCTGCAACTGGAAAAGCGCGTCAGCTTCCGCCGCGCCATGCGCAAGAGCGTGGATTCGGCGCTGCGCTTCGGCTGCAAGGGAATCAAGGTAAGGGTCTCGGGCCGCCTCAACGGTAATGAAATTGCCCGTTCGGAGTGGTATTTGCAGGGGCGGCTGCCGCTGCACACGCTTCGCGCCGACATTGACTACGGCTTCACCGAAGCGCATACGACATACGGCGTGATCGGCGTGAAGACCTGGATCTATCGCGGCGACATCTACGAGCAAAAGCGCCGTCAGGCGCCCGCGGTGGGCACGTCGGTGTTTTAGAAGCAGCCGCTAGCTTCTAGCTTCTAGCTTGAAGCCGCTCCAGCCGGAAGCGGATGGAGTTGCGGTACGGAGAATGAGCTAGCAGCTAGAAGCTAGCAGCTAGTAGCTGGTTTTCGAGGTTTTCGTTATGTTGATGCCAAAGAAGGTGAAGTTCCGCAAGCAGCAGAAGGGCAAACGCCGGGGCAAGGCGTGGCGCGGTTCTACGATTTCGTTCGGTGAATACGGTCTGCGCGTCATGGAGTGCGGCTACATCACCGACCGCCAGATCGAGGCCAGCCGTATCGCCATGACCCGCTTCATCAAGCGCGGCGGCAAGATCTGGCTGCGCCTGTTCCCGGATAAGCCCATCACCAAGAAGCCGGCCGAAGTCCGCATGGGCTCGGGCAAGGGCGCGCTGGACCATTGGGTTGCGGTGGTGCGGCCGGGCAAGATCATCTTCGAGATGGAAGGCGTGGACCCGGCGACCGCGCGGGAAGCCATGCGTCTGGCGTCGAACAAACTGCCGTTGCTGACGAAGTTCGTGATGCGGCCAGGCGCTGAAAAGGTTGAGGCTGCGGCCAAGTAAGCCGGACCGAGTGAATTTGGACGCGCTCGCGTACCCCAAAAGGGGCCGAGAAGAGCGCCGGAGAGAGAAACACAATGGAACTCGAAAAGATTCGTAGTTTGAGCGACGAAGAACTGACGCATCAGGCGAAGACCACCGCCGAGCAACTGTTCCGGCTGCGCTTTCAGGTCTCGCTGGGGCAGAACGACGGAGTGAAGAAGCTCCGCGAGATGCGCAGGGAGATCGCCCAAATCAAGACTGTGGCCCGGGAGCGCGAGCTGGGCATTCGCGGCGAGGCCGCCGATGCAGGCGTGGCCGCAGACAGCAAGAAGGGAGCCCGCTAAATGACGGCGACACAAGAGGCAGTGCAGGCGCCGGCGGCCATAGGCGCCCGGCGAAACGAGAAGGTTGGCCAGGTGGTTTCGACCAAGATGCAGAAGACCATTGTGGTCGAGGTCGAGATGCGCAAGGCCCATCCCAAGTACAAGCGGATCGTGCGTTCGACCAAGAAATTCTATGCCCACGACGAGCAGAGTTCGGCGCGAATGGGCGATGTGGTGCGTATCCGCGAGACCCGCCCGCTGAGCAAGCTGAAGCGGTGGGCTCTGGAAGAAATCGTGCGGCGTTCGGCCCTCGGCCAACTAGAGGACACGGCGCCCAACGCTGCCAGCTAGTGCGCGAGCGTGGTGGCAAGCCTGTAGCTTCTGGCCTCCGGCTTCTAGCCATTTTGCGGGTAAGTAAGGTTGAGCTGGAAGATTTTGAAGTTCAGAGCTGGTAGCTGGAAGCTGGCAAGGAGAAGAACCCATGGCTGTGCAAATGAGGACCATGCTCGCGGTAGCCGATAACTCCGGCGCACGCAAGCTGCAAGTGATTCTGCCGCTGGGCGGCGGGTTAGGCAAGAAGGCCGGTCTGGGCGACATCGTGACCGCCGCTGTGAAGGAAGCCTCGCCCGACGGCACGGTGAAGAAGGGCAAGGTAGTGAAGGCGGTCATCGTCCGTACCCGCAAGGAGCATCGCAGGCGCGACGGAACCTATATCCGGTTCGACGAGAATGCCGCCGTGGTGATCGACGATACTCACGAGCCGGTGGGCACGCGCGTCTTTGGCCCTGTGGCCCGCGAACTGCGCGAGAAGAAGTTTTTGAAGATTGTTTCGCTGGCCCCCGAAGTTGTCTAGGTGAGGCGAGCAGTCGGAAGCCGTTTTTGAGAGTGAGAGTGAGATGCCGAGTTTGAATATTCATCGCAACGATACGGTCAAAGTTCTCAGGGGCTCGGACCGCGGCAAGACGGGCCGCGTGCTGCGCGTCTTCCCCGACAAGGGCACCGTGCTGGTGGAGCATGTGCGTGTGGTCAAGAAGACGGTTTCCAGCAAGCAGGGGCAGCGGACCAAGGGTGGAATCGCCGAGCAGGAATCGCCCATCGACGTCTCAAATGTCGCACTGATCTGCCCCAATTGTGGCCCCGCGCGCGTGGGATCGAAGACCGAGGGCGACGTCAAGGTTCGCGTCTGCAAGAAATGCGGACAGACGCTGCCGACCAAGAAGTAGTGGAATGAATGTCCGGCACGGAATGAGCGGCAAAGCTCACGCCCGTGCGGCCAGCACCTTCCGCAACGGTAAACGGCCCCTCGATACGAGTTGTGGCCACTCCGGGCGCCGGAAGAAAGAGAGTAAAGCATTATGGCAGCAAGGCTGAAAGAGAAGTATCACAAAGAGATCAAGCAGGCTCTGCAAAAAGAGTTGGGGCTTGAGAATCCGATGGCGGTGCCGGAGTTGAAAAAGATTGTCGTCAACATGGGCCTGGGCGAGGCCACGCAGAATACCAAGCTGCTGGACCCGCTGGTGGCCGACCTGGCGGCGATAGTCGGGCAGAAGCCGGTGACCACCAAGGCGAAGAAATCGATTGCTGCCTTCAAGGTGAGGGCGGGAATGTCGATTGGCGCCATGGTGACGCTGCGCAACGAAAAAGCCTACGAGTTCCTGGACCGGCTGATTTCGACCGCGCTGCCGAGAGTGCGCGACTTCCGCGGCGTTTCCACCAAGAGTTTTGACGGGCGCGGCAACTACACGCTCGGCCTGCGCGACCAGCTGATCTTTCCTGAAATTGACTACTCCAAGGTGGAGAAGCTGAAGGGGATGAACATCACCATCGTGACCACGGCCAAGGACGACAACCAGGCGAGGGCGCTGCTGAAGCACTTTGGAATGCCGTTCCGGCAGGGCGCATAAGGGGATTTGAGGGTTTATGGCAACTACTGCAAAAAGGGTGAAAGACGCGCGGAAGCCGAAGTTCAGCTGCCGCAAGCACAACCGGTGCCAGCTTTGCGGGCGGCCGCGCGGGTTCCTGCGCAAGTTTGGCGTCTGCCGCTTGTGTTTCCGCGCTCTGGCGCTCAAGGGCGAGATTCCCGGCGTCGTCAAGTCGAGCTGGTAACAAACAGCTTTTAGCCGCTAGCTTTTAGCTGCTAGCTCATCGTGCTGATTCGATGAGCATAGTTAAAGCGAGACGAGCTGGAAGCTAAAGGCTAGAAGCTAGTAGCTGTTTTACATTCCCGCTGGTTCTCCTGTAATGGGAGCGAACGGGGAATGAAGGAGAAGGAATGAGTCTGACCGACCCAGTAGCCGATTTTCTGGCGCGAATCCGGAATGCAATCCGGGCGCGTCATCAGAAGCTGGATGTTCCGGCTTCGAAGCTGAAGACCGAGATTGCCCGCATCCTCAAGGAGGAAGGCTATATCTCGAACTACAAGACCCAGGAAGAGGAAGGCAAGCTGATTCTCCGCGTGTACCTGAAGTACGGCGGAGCGGAAGCGGCCATCCGCGACTTGGCGCGCATCTCGCGTCCCGGCTGCCGTGTGTACATCGGCCACGACGAGATCAAGCGCGTCCAAGGCGGGCTGGGCATCTCGATCATGACCACGCCCAAGGGCGTAATGACCGGCCGTCAGGCGCGCCGCGAAGGCGTAGGCGGCGAGCTGCTCTGCGAAGTGTGGTAAGCGCTCCGCGCCTTAGCGCTTTGGACGAGAGCGGTTGCAGATTTGAATAAGCAGGCCGAATGGCCTGTACAGGCTGCAGTGGAACGCGGGAGTGAATCTGCCCCGCCGGGACTCGCAAGCCAGAAGAAGGATTGATTCGATGTCGCGTATTGGAAAGAAACTCATTCCGCTGCCCCCGGGCGTCAAATACACCGTCGAGGGAAACAAGGTTCTGGTCGAAGGCCCCAAGGGCAAGGTCTCGGCGCTGATCGCCGATGGCATTACCCTGGAAACCAAAGACGGCGTGCTGCACGTCAACCGCGAGAACGACAAGCAGGCCGCGATGCACGGGCTGACGCGCTCCCTGGTCGCGAACGCGGTTCACGGCGTCACCACGGGCTGGAAGCGTGAGCTCGACATTGTGGGCATCGGCTATCGCGCCGAGCTGAAGGGCAAGGGCACGGTGGTCTTCACCCTCGGCTACTCGCACCAAATTGAGTTTCCGCTGCCCACGGGCATCGAAGTCACCATCGACCCCAAGCAGCTCCACCTGGTCATCTCCGGCATCGACCGGCAGAAGGTGGGCCAGGTAGCGGCCGACATGCGTTCGCTGCGCAAGCCCGACCCATACAAGAACAAGGGCGTGCGCTACTCCGACGAGAAGCTGAAGAAGAAGGCCGGCAAGACAGGCGCCAAGTAAGAAAAGCAGCTATTAGCTTTTAGCCTTTAGCTTTTCGTGCGAAGTTGAAGAGCCGGGTTCAAGCAAGAAGAGCTAGAAGCTAATAGCTAGCAGCTAATAGCTGCTTTACCAACCGAACGGGGCCGCAGGGCTGCTCCGCTGATAGGAATGAGAGACCATGATCACCGAGACCAAGAGAAACGCAATTCGCCAGCGCATTCATCAGCGCATTCGCCGCAAGCTCTCCGGAACCGGGGAGCGGCCGCGGCTGAATGTCTACCGCTCGCTCAACCACATCTACGCGCAGGTGATCGACGACCAGAAGGGCGAGACGCTGGTATCGGCCTCGACGCTGGCCCTGAAGGTGAAGACCGGCGGCAACATTGCGGCGGCCAAAGAGATCGGCAAGGCAGTAGCCGAAGCGGCCGTCAAGCAAGGCATCAAGAGAGTGGTCTTCGATCGCGGCGGCTACCTCTATCACGGGCGCATCAAGGCTCTGGCCGACGCTGCCCGCGAGGCAGGTTTGGAGTTCTGAGCTTCGCTCTTTGGCGAGCGTATTGGAAAGTTTTCCGAGGGCGCAGCGTGAGCCGCCCGGAAGGACAGACGAGAGAGCAATGACGATATTGAAGAAGAAAATCGATGCCAACCAGTACAACCTGAAGGATCAGGTGGTCTCCATCAATCGCGTGACCAAGGTGGTCAAGGGCGGCAAGAACATGTCGTTCGCCGCGCTGGTGGTGGTGGGCGACCCCGCCGCCGGGGTGGTCGGCCACGGTTCCGGCAAAGCGAAAGAAGTTCCCCAGGCGATTCGCAAGGG
>PLOI01000077.1:0-7787 GCA_003142015.1 Acidobacteriaceae bacterium
GATTTGCGCTTTTCTCGGCCTGTGCCCATAGCGAAAAACGCCGTTTTGCATCAGCGCACGACTGCACCGTGCCCCATCCTTTCCGCGTCTTTTGCGGAAAGGGTGGGAAACCACGAATCTCTACCCGCCTGCCTCTTGCTCTAAACTCAACGGGAAGGCAAGATTTCATTCAGAGGTCCAATCCCGTTGAAAAGATTTCCGATTTTCGCTCTCTCCGCTGCCGCGTTTCTGCTGCTTGGCTTTGCTCCCACGATGCGAGCGCAGGCTTTGTCTGCTGCTCCCGCTACGCCGGCAACGGTTGAGGGCAACCGCAAAGCGCTCAACGGCCTCTTTGCCGAGTACTGGCAGGCGCGGATGGAGCGCGATCCGGAGTTTGCCTCGGAGTTGGGCGATACGCGCTACAACGACCGCGTCACCGACTACTCCGTGAAGGCGGAAAACGCCTGGCTGGAGCGCGAAGAGAATTTTCTGATGCAGTTGGCGGCCATCGACACGGCCGGGCTGACGGACCAGGAGAAGATCAGCCGCGAGCTGCTGCTGCGCCAGTTTACCGACGACCAGGAGGCTGCGGAGTTCAAGGAGTGGGAGATGCCCCTGAACCAGATGGGCGGCATTTACACCACTTATCCGCAAGTGGCGAGCGAGTTGAGCTTCACCACGGTGAAGGACTACGACGACTGGATTGCGCGACTGCACGCGATCCCCAAGGCCTTCGAGAAGGTGACCACCAACATGTCCATCGGCATGGAAGATCACCGCGTGCCGCCGCGCTACCTGCTGGAAAAGGCGCTGGAACAGGTAAAGGAGCTGGCCACTCAAAAACCGGAAGATTCGCCGCTGGCCATGCCGCTGAAGAAGTTTCCGCCCGCCGTCACGCCCGCTGAACAGGAACGCATCAAGACCGAGACGCTGGACGCCATCGGCAAGGAAGTGCTGCCCGCTTACATGCGCTTTGCGCGCTTTCTTGAGGTGAGCTATATTCCCGCAGGGCGCGCGGAGCCGGGCGTTTGGGCGTTGTCCGACGGGGCAAAGTACTACGCCTTCTGTATACGCCGCACGACTACTACCAATTTGACCGCCGACCAGATTCACCAGATCGGCTTGGACGAGGTGAAGCGCGACGAAGCGGAGATGCTAGCCATTGCACAGAAGCTGGGCTTCGCGGATTTGAAGAGCTTTCGCGCGAGTTTGAAGACCAATCCCAAGCTGCATCCCGCGTCTCCCGAGGCGCTTATGGCAGCCTATCGCGGCTACATTGGGCCGATGCAGGCGAAGCTGCCGCAGCTCTTTGGCCGGCTGCCCAAGGCTCCGCTTGAGGTTGCCGCGGTTCCCGACTACATTGCGAAGAACATGTATCCCGCCTATTACGAGCCGGGCACGCCGGACGGCAGCCGGCCGGGCCGTTTGCGCGTCAACCTGTATAACGCCACCGAGCGCAATCTCGACCAGGTAGAAGCCATCGCGTATCACGAGGGCATTCCCGGCCATCACTTGCAAATCTCCATTGCGCAGGAGCTGACAGGCCTGCCAGACTTCCGCAAGCACGAGCACTATACGGCATTTGTAGAGGGCTGGGCGCTTTATTCCGAGCGGCTGGGAAAAGAGGTGGGATTCTACCAAGACCCGTATTCGGACTACGGCAGATTGGAAGCTGACAACTGGCGCGCTATCCGTCTCGTGATCGATACCGGCGTCCACTCCCAGCACTGGACCCGCCAGCAAATGGTCGATTTCTTCCACGACCACTCTGGCATGGACGAGACCACCATCCAGACAGAAGTGGACCGCTATATCGCATGGCCGGGGCAGGCTCTGGCTTACAAGATCGGCCAGTTAAAGCTACTGGAACTGCGCGATCGGGCGAAGAAAGCTCTGGGCGACAAGTTCGATCTGCGCGCTTTTCACGACGAGGTCGTTGGCTCCGGCGCGCTGCCGCTGGACGTGCTGAGCGACCAGATCGACGGGTGGATTGCCGCGCAGAAATAAGGTGCAAAATCGCTAGGGTTATAGGCCGAGAAAAGCGCAAATCTTGTCAGGCTATAAGGGTACGAAATCGAAAAGTGCCTTGTGTTTTTGAAGAAAGTTGGGTTGCAAAGGTAGATATTTTGCGCCAGTGTCCGGTTCCGGCCGTACAAAAGCGTTCAAAAAAAAGCGTTTTTGGGCCGATTTTGGCACGTTTTTGCACCCAAGTTGGAACCGTTTTTGACCACCGTTTTTACAGGGGGCAGGGATCAGGGAATAGGGAACGTAGCTCGAAGCCATGCAAATTCTGGACGCGGGTTGAGGGCGGCGAGGGATAAGTCCCAGGTTTCAAAATCGAGACCTGGGCCACCTGGCCTCACTACGACCCGCTCATCGCGATAGAGCCGCGATGAACGGGGCACAGCTTCTCAAGTCACAGGGTTGATTTCGGGGTTGATGAACGGGGCACCTGCCCGACCCGGAGGAAACGGCCGCATGGAACGTGATAGCCTGTAATGTCCCTTTACAGCAGCTTACCGGCTCACGTTCGCTGCTTTTGCGGGCTATTGCATTCATTGGAGAGATTGTTATGAAGCGTTTCGTTACATTGGTTTTTGTCTTAGGATTCGCCTGCTGCCTGTATGCGCAGACAGTGGATACAACGGTTTGCAACATTCTGGATAATCCGCAGTCGTTTAACGGGAAGATAGTGCGCATAAAAGGCACGGTGTATGCCGGCTTCGATCAGTTTGTGGTAAAGGGCGCCGATTGCGGCATCAACGTGAACAAGAACATCTGGCTTTCTTATCCGGAAGGCCTAAAGGCCAAGGCGGGCCCGGCGGTGATGGTGCATCTTCAGCCGGCGCGGAACTTTGCCGGGGACGTTCCCGCGGTGCAGCGGACGCCGGTCGAACTGGACAAAAGCAACAAAGATTTCAAGCAGTTCGATTCCCTGCTGGCCACGCCCTACAAGAAGGGCGGAATGTGCCTGGGGTGCAACCGTTACGAGGTGACAGCCACGCTGGTGGGCCGGCTGGATGCGGTGGCGAATGCCGCAATCCCTTACGACAAGTCAGGCAAGATTGTTGGGTTTGGCGGCTTTGGGCATATGAATGCCTATAGCGCCCGNNGGCGACACGGATTCGCTGGCGGCCTCGCGCAAGCTGGCCGCGGCCTATGCGCCCGGCGTACCCAGTGGGGAACAGCTCAAACGGGCTGTCGGCGCATTCGGCAAAGAGAACGAGCACAATGGAGTGGTGATTGGATTCGGGGCTGCGAACATAGCAGCGGCAAAGGACGAGGGTAAGGGAACGATCGATTCGCCGGACGGCCTGCTTTTTACCGTCACATTCAATAAGAGCCGCATGGAAGGCGATGCCGAGACTAGGGCTCTGGTTTTTGCGGGAGAAAATATTGCCAACCTGCGCAACCCGCTGCAGGAAGCCGCAGGCGCAGGAATTTTCGATCTGGAGACCCGCGCATGGGTGACAACCGTTCTGGACTCATTCGCGAGCAAGCAGAAGACGCTGACATTGCCGGGCGGTTATCTGGTCATGAATTCGGCCTGGCCGCCGACCGATATAAACCAGAACGTGGGCGATGCGATTGACAGCTTTCTCACAAATGAGGAGCTTCTCCACAGGTAAGCGCGCACGGCATCAGGGTTGAGTCTCCCAGGTCGAGACCCTTCGACAAGCTCAGGGCAGTCTCTGGGGCACCTGGAGGCACATGGTATCCCACCCTGGATCACCCCAACGACGAAGACCTGTCGTTGGGGACCCCGATGGGGAAGAAACGAAGACGCCGCAAGGGTGAGGCAACCGGCTAGTGAGGGAATGTCCCTCAGGGGCTAAAGCCCTTTGTTTTTTGGCCATTTTCGGCACGACTGAAGTCGTGCCCTGACACAAGGCCGATCTAAGAACCTGTTCTAGTATCCTTGTAAGTTGCACTACTCTCGTCCAGAAACAGGAATCCAGGAAGAGGAAAAAAGATGGCAGAGATAGCCGTTGAGGCCACCGAAGTACCCGCACAACTGCCCCACGTCCGCGTGGCCGTTCTGGGCGCCGGCAAGATAGGCGGCATCCTGTTGCAGGCCTTCCTGAAGCAGAACCTTTTTGCGCCCGGCCAGATTCACGCCACTGTGGGCCACGCCGACCGTGCGCTTGCTTTGAGCACGCAATGGGGCGTGGACGTGACAACCAACAACCTGGAGGCGGTGCGCCAGTCGGATTTGATTCTGCTGGGCGTGAAGCCCTTCCAGGTGCCGGATCTGGTGGCGGAGATTCGACCCGGGCTTACGCCGGCCAAGACGCTGATCTCCTTTGCGGCGTCGGTGAAGACGCGCGCCATTGAAGAGGCGGCGGGCATGGAGATCGGCGTGATTCGCGCCATGCCCAACACGCCCTCTGCGCTGGGCGCGGGCGCGGCGGGATTGTGCAAGGGACGCTTCGTCCGCGCCGAGCAGATGGAACTGGCCGTACGCATTTTCGAGACCGTGGGCCGCGCTGTGGTGGTGGACGAAAAGCACATGGACGCCGTGACTGGATTGTCAGCCTCCGGGCCGGCTTACATCTACATCATCATCGAGGCGCTTGCCGAAGCGGGCGTGAAGGTGGGCCTGTCACGTGACGTGGCAACGCAACTGGCCGCGCAAACAACATTCGGCGCAGCCAAGATGGTGCTGGAAACCGGCTATCATCCTGCCCTGCTGAAGGACGCCGTGACCACTCCCGCAGGCTGCACCATCGACGGCATTCTGGAGTTGGAAGAAGGCGGACTGCGCGTTACGCTCATCAAGGCCGTGATGAGGGCGACCGAGCGGGCCAAACAACTGGCGGCGGGATAAAAGGATTTGTACTTCCCAGGTCTCAGAATCGAGACCTGGGGCACCCATCACGCTGCTAACGTCGATCACTCCGCTGGCTCGCTATCTTGCCCATGCAACGTCCAACCTGGCTCCCTTCTTACCTGCCCGAATTCGATGGCCTGCGCGGCCTGGCGATTCTGGCGGTGGTGATCTATCACTGCGACCCGCTTCTCAAAGGCACGTGGATTCACTACGCCGCGCGGTGGGGATGGGTGGGGGTGGACATGTTCTTTGTCCTCTCCGGCTTTCTGATTACCGCGAACCTCGTGAGTGTACGGGACAAGCCGCATTACTTTCACAATTTCCATGCGCGCAGGGCGCTGCGCATCTGGCCGGTTTACGTGCTGGTGCTGGTGGTGGTCTACCTGAATGCGCCGTGGTTTATCGGCCCTAGCGTATGGGGCGCTGTAAAAGCCGCGCCGTGGCTGGCCTATATTTTCTTCGTGCAGAATCTCTTTCATCTGGCGCTGCCTCCGGCCATCGTCCCGACATGGGCGCTGGCCGTCGAGGAGCAATACTACTTTGTCTGGGCGCCGCTGGTCCGTTGGTTGCGCCGGCCGTGGATGCTGGCGAGCGTTCTGACCGCGGCGCTGGTCTGCTCGCCGCTGCTGCGCCACCTGAACCCCGTCTGGATGTGGGGATTGCCAAACCACACGCTGATCAAGCTGGACGGCATCGCACTAGGCAGCCTGCTGGCGCTGGGGCTTTACACGATCCGATTGAGCCGGCGGGTCTGGTTCTGGATCGGCGTGGGAGCGTTCGCGCTGGGAATTGCCGCGGCGGCCACTGTCGCCGGCGGAACCGCTTTTCTTGATTCAGCGCTCGTGGTGGGCTTTGCCGGCGCGGCGCTTGCCTTGATGACTTCGACCGGCGCGCGCAATCCGGTGAACGCGCTGTTGCGCCGCGGGCCGCTGGCATTTTATGGGCGCATCAGCTATGGCCTTTACATGACGCACATCATGGCCTTCATCTTTTTCGGCTGGTTTGACCTGTGGATGGTCCGCTACGGCATGGCGGGAAACCTAGCGGTCGTGGCCGTCCGGCTGGCGGTTTCCACCGCGCTGGCCGCCGCGCTGTGGTACGGCTTCGAGTCGAAAATCCTGAAGTTGAAGCGGTATTTCTAGAGCATTTTTCAAAAATGACTTCCGTGTAACGGTTGCAATCCCTCAGGAGTTAAAACCCCTTACTTTTAATGCTCTTTTCGGCACGACTGAAGTCGTGCCCTGACACAAAGCGAGTTTTTGAAACACGCTCAAGAGCATCCGCGGCTTTTCCGATCGAGGCGCAGAACTGCGCTGCATTTCATGAGCGTTTCAGAACATCGTGCAAGGCGGATTGTCCCCGGAATGGTAGATGGCCCGTTTCGTTCCACAGTGTGAACCGGCGTCTCGCTTGGTTGTGACATCAGTCACCCAGTTCTGTGACCGGCGACTGCTAGGCTTTACGTGTCACGCAAAGTTCCCCTTGCGAGGTGCAAAATGAGCGAAGTTGTGAGCAAAGGTCCCTTGAGCCCGGAACTGTTGGCCAAGATGAACGCCTACTGGCGCGCGGCCAACTATCTCTCCGTTGGCCAGATCTATTTGAAAGACAACCCGATGCTGGAGCGGCCGCTGACCTTGGACGACGTGAAGCCGCGACTGCTGGGCCACTGGGGCACCACGCCAGGGCTCAACTTCCTTTATGTGCACTGGAACCGGCTGATTCGCGAGCGCGACCTGAACATGATGTACATCATCGGGCCGGGGCACGGCGGGCCGGGACTGGTGGCCAACACCTACCTGGAGGGTTCGTACTCCGAAATCTATCCCCACATCGAGCAGAACCGGGACGGCATCAAGCGGTTGTTCCGGCAGTTCAGTTGGCCGTACGGAATTCCCAGCCACGTGGCACCGGAAACGCCGGGCTCGATCCACGAAGGCGGCGAACTGGGCTACTCGCTGGTTCACGCCTACGGCGCGGCATTCGACAATCCGAATCTGATTGTGGCTTGTGTGGTGGGCGACGGCGAGGCCGAGACCGGGCCGCTGGCTACGAGCTGGCACTCGAACAAGTTTCTCAATCCCGCGACCGATGGTGCCGTGCTGCCCATCCTTCATCTGAACGGCTACAAGATTGCCAACCCGACGGTGCTGGCGCGAATTCCGCACGCCGAGCTGGAAAGCCTGATGCGCGGCTACGGCTATGAGCCGTTCACGCTGGAGGGCAATGATCCGCTGACGATGCACCAGCAGGCCGCGGCAGTCTTCGACAAAATCTTCGACCGCATTGCCGAAGTTCAGAAGGTCGCGCGGGAAGCTATGGCCAAGGGTGAAGCCGTCGAGCGGCCGGCGTGGCCGATGCTGATTATGCGCACGCCCAAGGGCTGGACCGGGCCGAAATTCGTAGACGGCAAGCCGGTGGAAAATACCTGGCGCGCGCACCAGGTTCCGCTGGACCAGATCTTCGAAAAACCCGAGCATCTACGCCAGCTTGATGAGTGGATGCGCAGCTACAAGCCCGAGGAGTTGTTCGACGAAAAGGGCGCATTCTGCGCGGAGTTGGCAGAGATTGCGCCCAAGGGACGGCGACGCATGGGCATGAACGCACACTCGAACGGCGGGTTGCTGCTGGAACCGCTGAAGATCCCCAATTTCCGCGATTTTGCAGTGAAGATCGAGGGCCGTGGCGCGAAAGACTATGAATCCACGCGGATTCTTGGCCGACTGCTGCACGCAGTAATGGAAGCCAACAAGGAGCAGAAGAACTTTCGCGTCTTTGGGCCGGATGAGACTGCTTCCAATCGCCTCGGCGACGTGATCACCGGGACAGGCAAGGAGTGGATGGCCGCGACACTGCCGGTGGACGAGAACCTGTCGCAGACGGGCCGGGTGATGGAAATCCTGAGCGAGCATATGTGCCAGGGCTGGCTGGAAGGCTATCTACTAACCGGCCGGCACGGCCTCTTCAACTGTTATGAAGC
>PLOI01000077.1:7834-8193 GCA_003142015.1 Acidobacteriaceae bacterium
GTGGTGCGCATCTACCTGCCGCCGGACGCGAACACGCTGCTCTCAGTGGCCGACCATTGCCTGCGCAGCAAAAATTACATCAATCTGATTATCGCCGGCAAACAACCAGCGCCGCAATGGCTCACGATGGATGAGGCTGTAGCGCACTGCACGACGGGGATGGGTGTTTGGAAGTGGGCCTCGAACGACGAGGGCAAGCCCGATGTGGTGGTGGGCTGCTCGGGCGACGTGCCTACGCTGGAGGCACTGGCCGCCGTCACGCTGCTGCGCGGGTTGGCGCCAGATCTGCGTGTTCGCGTAGTCAATGTGGTGGACCTGATGGCGCTTCAACCGCCCTCCGAGCATCCGCACGGGCTGCC
>PLOI01000055.1:0-34224 GCA_003142015.1 Acidobacteriaceae bacterium
ACCTGTGCAGAGGTTCCTTAGGTCCACACCAGGGGAGTTACAAGGCGTGGTGGCGCGAGATAGCGATTGAAGTATACGACCGGCCTGCGTCCGAGGGCCATGCGAAGCTCGCGGGGGAAAACTGTGAAGGCTATCTGGGACAAAGCAACCTATAGCTGGCGGATGACCATACCCGGCAGCGGAGACGGGCTGGAGCTTACATTGGAGTAAAGCAGATTTCTATTGTACCTCTCGCGTGTGGCCGCAGACACTCAGGGTGTCCGCGGCCTTTGGCTTCTCGGCCTCCTGCCTCAGGCGGTATATAATTGGATTGAGCATGGAATTATTCCTCAATTTCTCCTGGGCGCTGCTGACAATTGCGAGTGTGTGCCTGTGGATGCGAATGGAGCGCAGAATCGGCGCAGAACGCCGTTTGCCACTGGTCGCTCTAGCGTTGCTCATCGTGATCCTGTTCCCGGTAATTTCGGTCAGCGATGACCTGCAGGTGCTGCAGAACCCGGCGGAAAGCGACACTTTTCAGTGCCAGCGCCGGGACTGCCTGGCCGGCAGTTCGCACGCGGTTCATCCGGCAATTGCCGCTCTCCCCGAGCCGGTTTTTGCTGAAGCGGTCTGGAGTTTTCAGCGCTACGCACGGCTGAATTTTTCTTCGAGAGCCGTTGAGAATCCCGCCTTCGACACTATCCAGAATCGGCCCCCGCCCGCAGCCTGATCTCTCTCTTCGTTCATTTCATGATGTGCCTTTTCTCTTCCCGTGATCGCCGCGCAGAACGCGGCGCAAAGGCTGTATATGAAGCAGAGATTTCCCTTCTACATTGCGTTGGCAGTGCCCGCGCTGGTTATTCTCACGGCGGCGCTGTGCCCGGCGGAAGAGAGCCTCACCTGGGACCAGGTGAAGGCAAAGTTTGAAGCGGCTAATCCCGCGCTCAAAGCAGACGCCCTGAGCGTGGACGAGATGAAGGCCGCGGAGATTACAGCTTTTCTGCGGCCCAATCCAACGGCCTCATTCACCATGGACCAGCTCTATCCGTTCGGAGCGCACTACGATCCCAACCTTCCCGGCACGCGCTATCGCCCGCTGAGCAATGCGCTCACCACTGGGTCAGTCAGCTATCTCTACGAGCGCGAGCACAAACGCGATTTGCGATTGAAGAGCGCCAAGGAAGGCACTGAGATTGCGCAGTCAGAGCATATCGACCTGGAGCGAAACCTGATCTTCAACCTGCGTTCGTCCTTTGTTGAGACGCTGGAAGCCAAGGCGGTGCTGCAGCTGGCCAAGGCCGACCTGGCTTACTACGACAACATCATCAAGATCAGCCGCGACCGTTTTCGCGCCGGAGACATTGCCAAGATCGATCTGGACCGCATCGAGCTGCTGCGCGTCCAATATGAAGTGGAGATACAGGCAGCCATCGTCAATCTGCGCACCTCGAAGATCCAGCTTCTGCAACTGCTGAACGAGAGGACGCCGGTGGAGCAGTTCGATGTGACCGGCGTCTTCGACTTCACAGACGATCTGAAGCCTCTGGAAGACTTCAGGCAAATCGCGCTGGACGAGCGGCCCGATCTGCGCGCGGCGCTAGAAACCATCCAACAGGCCAAGACCAACCGCAAGCTTGCCCAGGCTAACGGCTCCGCGGACCCCACCTTCAGCGTGGATTCGGGCGCAAATCCTCCGCTCGATCAGTACGTCGGCTTCAACGTCAGCATTCCACTGCGCATCTTCGACCGCAACCAGGGCGAGAAAAAGCGCACGCAGATTGATATTGGCCGCACGACGGAATTAAGTGAATCGGTGCGCGCCGAGGTTTTCAGCGATGTGGATTCGGCCTATGTGCAAGTGGAGAGCAACATCGCGCTGCTGCGGCCCTACAAGGCGCAATACAAAGAGCAGGCGCTGAGGGTGCGCGACACGGTGACTTATTCTTACCAGCACGGCGGAGCTTCGCTGATGGATTTTCTGAACGCGCAGAGCGATTACCGGGCCGTGGAACTGGCATACCTGCAACTTGTCGGCTCTTATCTGACAGCTGCCGGACAACTGAATCTTGCCGTGGGACGCGAGGTAATTCAATGATCTCGAATTCTTCTTTGAAGCAATGGCCTAAGACTCCTTCTGCTTACTTTCTGACTGCGTTATTTTTTCTGGTGCTTGCAGGGAGCCTGGCGCTCACCGGCTGCAAAGGCAAGGACGAGGGCGAGGGCGCGCCGCCGCCGGCACGCGTGATCGAAGTGCATGACATGAACCTGATCACGATAGACAGCAAAGACGCGGGAAAGTTTCCGCTGGCCACGGCCGAAAAGATTGAGGCGCCGTCGGAGTTGAACGCGACGGGAGCGGTTTTGCCGGATATTGCGCGCGAGGTTCCCGTCATCTCGCTGGCCAATGGGCGCGTGGTGGACATCAAGGCGCGCCTGGACGACAACGTGAAGAAAGGCCAACTGCTACTGAAGGTGCAGAGCCCGGACATTACAAACGCTTTCGACACGTACCTGAAGGCGGCCAACGACGAGCAGCTTGCCAACAGGGCGTATATCCGCGCTGAAGATCTCTTCAAGCATGGCGCCATCTCGCAGTCGATGCTGGAGCAGGCGGAAGATACGGAGAAGAACGCGCAAGCGGATCTCACGGCTGCCGAAGAGCAATTGAAGACGCTGGGCGTGGACAAAAAGCACCCCAGCAGCGTGATGAATGTCTATGCGCCGATCTCGGGCGTGATCGTCGCGCAAAATGTTACGCAGGCGGCTGCGGCCGGCGTCAGTTTGTCCGGCTCTGCAACGGCCTTTACGATTGCCGATCTATCGAGAGTCTGGATCGTCTGCGATGTCTATGAGAATGACATTCCCAAGCTGCAACTTGGCCAGGAAGCGAAGATCAAGGTGAATGCCTGGCCTGATCGCCCACTTACTGGACGCATCAGCGACATTGGCCCCATTCTCGATCCATCGCTTCGCACCGCGAAGGTGCGCATCGAGGTTGCCAATCCGGGCTTCCTAAAACTTGGGATGTTTGCCACGGCCACGTTCACCAGCCGCGTCAAGGAGACGTATGCAGCAGTTCCTGCCGACGCCGTCCTGCACCTGCACGACCGCGACTGGGTCTTTTTGCCGGCCGGCGGGAACCAGTTCAAACGCACCGAGGTCCATGCTGGGCGGATGCTGAGCGGAAACCGGCAGGAGATTCTTTCCGGCCTCCAGCCGGGCCAACAGGTGGTCACCAACACACTTCTGCTTGAAAACGCGGGGAACCAATAGATGCTTCGCGCACTCGTCGATTTTGCACTTAAAAATCGCTGGCTTATTCTTGGCGGCACGGTGGTGCTCATTGCCTGGGGTATTGTTTCGTTTCGCAACCTGCCTATCGAGGCCTATCCGGACGTCGCCAATAACTATGTCCAGATCATCACCCAGTGGCCGGGCCGCAGCGCGGAGGAGATCGAGCGCCAGGTCACCGTGCCAATTGAGATTCAGATGGCGGGCATTCCCCACCTGGAACATCTGCGCTCGACAACGCTGGCCGGCTTGTCGAGCCTGATGTTGGTCTTCGACGACAACTCCACCAGCGACATGAACCGCGAGCACGTGCTGGAGCGGCTCAGCATGGTCAGCCTGCCCGCTGGCCTGGTGCCGCAGATGGGCACGGACTGGAGCCCTGTCGGCCAGATTTACTGGTACACGCTGGAGAGCACGAATCCCGCCTTCGACGTGATGGAGAAGAAGTCGCTGGAAGATTGGACTCTGGAAAAATCTTTCAAGGGCGTCAACGGCGTGGTGGATGTATCGAGCTTCGGCGGACCGACGAAGGAATATCAGATTAAGCTCGACCCGGAGAAGCTGGTCTCCTACGGGCTGAGCATCAGCCAGGTAGAGCAGCAGATCGCCAACAACAACACCAACGGCGGCGGCAGCTTCATCGAGCAAGGCGCGCAGCAGATCAACGTCCAATCCGTGGGCCTCTTCACCAGCGTGCAGGACATCGAGAACACCGTCGTCAAGACCCAGAATGGCGCGGCAATCAAGGTCAAGGACATCGCAACCGTTACGCAAGGCCCAAAGATTCGCCTGGGGCAGATCGGCAGGTCAACACACCTGACAGACAGCGCGGGCGACAGGATTATCGACAATCCTGACACTGTCGAAGGTATCGTGCTGCTGCAGAAGGGCGACGACTCCGATCCTGTTCTTGACGGCATTCACAACGAAGTGGACAAGCTGAACGGAGACAAAGACCACCCCGGCATTCTGCCCAAAGGCGTGAAGATCGTTCCGTTTCTTGACCGCTCCGATCTGGTCAAGTTCACAGTGGAAACCGTCGAGCGGAATCTGACCGCCGGCATTCTCCTCGTTTCGATCATTCTCTTTCTCTTTCTGGGGAATGCGCGCGGCGCCATTGTGGTTGCGCTCACCATCCCCTTTGCGCTTCTATTCGCGTCGATCTGCCTCGACCTCAGCCACATTCCCGCCAACCTGCTTTCGCTGGGCGCGCTGGACTTTGGAATGGTTGTGGACGGCAGCGTGGTGATGATCGAGAACATGGTCCGGCATCTGTCATTGAAGGACGACCTGCGCACCCCGGCGCAGAAGATCCGCGACGCCGCGCACGAAGTGCAACGGCCGGTCTTCTATGCGCGCGGGATCATTATCGCCTCCTATCTGCCCATTTTCACGTTGCAGGCGGTGGAGGGGCGACTCTTCAAACCCATGGCCTGGACAGTGACCTTTGCGCTGCTGGGCGCGCTCCTTTTTGCCATCCTTGTTGCTCCCGTGCTGGGCGGCATCGTTTTCAGAAACGGCGCAAAAGAGTGGAGGAACCCGCTGATGGATTGGCTCACCGGCCACTATCGCACCGCGGTACGCGGGGGGATTCTGCACCGCAAGATCACGCTGGGCATCTGCGGCGCTCTGTTTGCCTTTGCCGTTTTTCTTGCCTTCGGCGGACCTATCGGCTCGGAGTTTTTGCCCCATCTCGACGAGGGATCCATCTGGGTGCGCGGGACATTGCCACCCAGCGAAGGCCCCACCGCAAGCATCGATTTCACCAACAAGGCGCGGCTTGTGATGGCCTCCTTCCCTGAGGTCATACAGGTGGTCAGTCAGACCGGCCGCCCCGATGACGGCAACGACACTACCGGCTTTTTCAACACCGAATACTTCGTCGATTTGAAAAGAAAAGAGCAGTGGCGGCCCGGTTTTCACCAGAGCAAGGAAGCGTTGATCACGGCAATGGACAAACAGCTCTCCCAGTTTCCCGGCGTCATCTGGAATTACTCGCAGCCGATCTCCGACAACATGGAAGAGGCAGTCTCCGGCGTCAAAGGCGAGTTGGCCGTCAAACTTTACGGCGACAATCTGCGCAAGCTGGAGGAGACGGCTGAATTGATCCAGACTCAAATGGCCACAGTGCACGGCATCGAGGATCTTGGCATCTTCCGCATCGTGGGCCAGCCCAACCTGAACTTTACAGTGGACCGGGAAGCCGCGGCGCGATGGGGCATCAACGTGGCCGACATTCAGGACGCGGTGCAGACAGCCGTGGGCGCCAATGCTGTGACCCAGGTGCAACAGGGCGAGGCGCGCTATGATGTGACGCTGCGCTATCAGCAACAGTACCGCGACACACGGGAGGCAATCGAAGGCGTGCGCCTGCTGGCTCCCAGCGGCGAGCGGGTTTCTCTGGCTCAACTCACAAAAGCCTCGACCGACGACGGCGCGGAACAAATCAATCGCGAAGGAGGCCAGCGTTATATTGCCATCAAGTACTCCGTGCGCGGCCGCGACCTGGGCTCAACGGTGGAAGAGGCCATTGGCAAGGTGGAGCACAATGTGAAACTGCCCTCCGGCTATCACCTGGAGTGGGCAGGTGAGTACGCCAGCCAGAAGCGCGCGGACAAGCGAATGGCGTTGGTGATTCCCATTACCGTGCTGGCCATCTTCCTCATTCTCTACACCATGTTTCGCTCTTACAAGTGGTCAGCGCTGGTGCTCGTCTCTGTCATCATGGCATCAATTGGCGGTCCGCTTGCGCTGTTCCTCACCCACACCAACTTTTCGGTTTCTTCCGAGGTGGGCTTCCTGGCGCTCTTTGGCGTCTCAGTGGAAACGGGCGTCATCATGATCGAGTTCATCAACCAACTGCGCGCGCGACGAAAGGGAACGGAAGGGTTCAGCGAGGAACACGTCATAGAGGCCGCTGTCGAGGGCTCGGTGCAACGCCTGCGTCCCATCATGATGACGATGCTTGTGGCCACGCTGGGCCTGCTGCCCGCGGCGCTTTCTCATGCCATCGGTTCAGACTCGCAACGCCCGTTTGCGATTGTCATCGTCGGCGGCCTGATTGCAAACCTGGTGATTGGCATCTTCCTGATGCCCACACTTTACGTCTGGATGGCTCGCGAGAACGATATTCTGCCAGAAGTAGACGTCAGCAAGGATTCCTAGAGAGGTTCTCATAAATGGCCGCTGCGTCTCCGTTGCAATCCCTCAGGGGTTGAAACCCCTTGTGTATAAGACTTCTTTCGGCACGACTGAAGTCGTGCCCTGACACAAGGCCGGCGTTCTCGGCAGGATTCTTGAGCGGATTCGGCTGAGCGCGCCGCGTTCTTATTTAGCGTTCGGCGGGGCTTGTTGATTAGCCTTATCGGCGGCGTGCGCCTGCGCATCGAGACCGTGAGTGGGGTCCCGGTGGAGAAACTTCCGCGAGATGTCGGGCCAGAACTCCTGGAAGACGGAGCCAATGCCGCCCTCGGCGGTCACGACGAACCCGTTACTGAAGGTCTCACCGATGCCGGATTCGCTGGACGGATAGTAGAGATTGGAGATTGCGCCCGCGATGATGTTGCCGCCAACGTTGGAGTAGTTGGGCTCCCACTTGTGTGTGTTGTCGTGCTTGCACATCACGTTTGTGGCCAGGGAATAGAGTATGCGGTGAGTGGTGGTTCCGTGGCCCAGGCGGAAGTAGCGCGGGTCCTGATGGAGGATGGAAGGCAGGATGCCGTTGCCGATTATGCCACCGTCAAAGGCGTCGAGGTAGGCCGCGCCGGACCGCTTGCCGTAGCCTTCAGCGCCCCAACCGAAGCCGGGATCGTCGTCAAGGGCCTCGCGGTAGCCGGCAACGACGAATGCCGCGGCGAAGGCGACGGGATCAGTGGAAGAGCGAAAAGCGAGCTTCATCTTCTGGCCCGCGGTCATGGAGACGGCGTCACTGCGATAGGAGACATTGAAGGCGGGCAGAATGCCCACGGTTCTCTGCTTCTCTTGCTCCTTGATCTGCTCGTCGGCCTTTTCGCGCTGGGTTTTCTGGGCGTCGGGCTGTTGCGCAGCGGGTAGCGAACTGGAGCTGCCCTGGGCCGGCGTGGCGCTCGAAGCTGGCTGCGGGGCGCTCTGGCTTTGCCCGGCCGGAGTTTGCTGCTCCGGCGGCTCGGCTTCGGCCAACGCAAACTGCGGCTGCGGCGTATCGGGCAGTTCGTGAACGGCGGTCGGCCCGGAGGCCGGTTCCTGAGCACAAGCAGCGGAGGGCAGCGCCAGCAGGCAAAGACCGGCCGCGAGCGTTGCAGGAAGAAGACAAAAACCGAAGCGCATCAATTCACCAGAGATAGCGTGGGCGCCCTCCTGGTCTGTTCTCCCGTGAGGGCAAATGGGCCAGGAGGGCTATATATAGGTTAAATCACCGCGCACACCGCGTGCCGGTAATACGACCGTTGCGCAGCGGCTTTTCATCGCGTGTGTACAATTGCGGCATCAACGCCGCCCGCGCCCATTAGAACCAGCGAACGTTGAGCAAAGGGCGAATAGACGAGGAGCGTCGCGCAGGCCAGCGCTAACCCAATATTGATGTGGTGCAGGAGAAGGAAGGGCGAGAGCGACCACAGCTCATCGAGGATGAGCAGAAACGGCCAAATCCGGAGGAATTTTTCGCGCGCTCCGGGCGCATGGAAGAGCGCAGCGGAGAGCACAAAGGCACGGGCAGGAATCAGGATCGCGGCAGTCACAATCAGGATGGTCAGCGCCTGAGTTGCCTTCGGAAGCGGCGAGAAGAGATCTTCAATCTCGGCAAGATTTGCCAATGCCCCAATGTAGAAGCCCAGATACATGAACTGCAAAAGGGTGAAGAGCGTTTGCACAACCGGGTAGGAGGCTTTGGGAAGCTCTTGCGGCGAGGCCAGAATCCGGAAACGAGGATTGGTTCCAGACTCGGCAGGAATTGCGGCCTGGTCCGTTGCTACTTGTTCGGATGTAATCGGGGACGGATCTTCTTTGAGAGGGATGCGTTCTACGGGAGCCACGAAGCGATAGCCGCGACGGGCCAGGGTCTCAACGAATCGCGGATTGCTCGCCGTGTCTCCGAGGGCTTCGCGGATGCGATTTACCGCGGAGTTTACGCCGTGGTCAAAATCGATAAAAGTCCCGTCGGGCCACAGGTCGCGTGAGATTTCTTCGCGAGTAAGAAGCTGGCCGGGATGGCCCAGGAGCATGAGGAGCACCTGGAAGGGCTGCGCGTTCAGCTTGATGCGCACACCGTGCTTGCGTAGCTCACCCGTGGCAGCGTCTGCTTCATATGTTCCGAAGCGATAACGCAAGGCTGGCACTAGGTCTGTCATGTCTGATGTCCAGTGTATCCGATGGCGAGCGCCATCCGGCGCAAAGTATAACTTCTCCGAAGCCTAATCGCTGCAATCATTTGCACGGTGAGAAACAATCTTCAACAAATGAGATTCAATGCATTGCCCTGGAAGCCTGGGCGGCGTAAGGTGCTGTTCATGACGCAACGCAAACAATTAGAAGCGCGAAGATTCTTGGCTGGCCGAGTTCTCTGGGGGCTAGTTGCCTTATTGGTTTTTGCGGCCGCTCCCGGCCAGGTTCCGGCAGAGCCGGCGCCAGCGGCTATTGCAGCTTTCAACTCTTATATTGGCGCGGTCGAGTCGCGCCTCGCCGAGCAGCATCGGTCACAAAATGGAGTCCTTGCTCCGGTGACTTCGGGGCCGGAAAACGAGATGCGGCTGAGACGCGGAGAGCTGATTGTGGAGAAGCTCACGCCTTCAGCGGGCGCGGAATTGCCCGGAGCGATGCTGCACCACTGGCGCGGCACCGCGTTCGCCCCCGGAGCCACGGCTGCGGATTTTGAGCGGCTGATGAAGGATTTCAACGCTTATCCGCAACACTTTTCTCCGCAGGTTGTCCAGGCAAAAACCCTGACGCAACAGGGTGATCGTTTTCAGGCATCGATACGGGTACGCCAGCGGCACGTGATCACGGTGGTGATGGATACGAACTACGACATTACTTTTGAACGGCTGGATGCACGGCATGGATACAGCATCTCGCGAAGCACGCGGATTGCCGAGATCGACTCGCCCGGTACGAGCCGAGAACGCGTGCTGAATTCCAAGGAGGAACATGGCTTTCTTTGGCGACTGAATACTTACTGGAGTTACGAGGAGCGAGACGGAGGGCTTTACATGCAGATTGAGTCAGTCTCGCTGACGCGGTCGATTCCAACCGGCCTTGGCTGGGCGGTTGGACCGTTTGTGGAGAGCGTTCCGCGCGAATCGCTGGAGTTCACATTGCGATCGACATGCGATGCGCTGCGGAGATAGGGACTGAAGAAATTTCCGAGCAGGGTCTTACAGCGAGCGACCATTCCTTCCGGGGCTAAAGCCCGCGTTGGTTCTGCTGACTTTATGCGGGGGTTGAAACTCCCGTCTCCCTCCGGATCGAGTTTATTCGGAGACTGTAAAGACCCCGTTGATCTTGCCGCATCTGCGACGCGGTTCAATCTGCGGCATTCAAAGCCTCAATTTCAGAACCTCAACTTGTTCGGAGTTCCATTGGAAAGGATACGAAGATGAATGCTCAAGCAGCCACAGCGAGGGATGAAGTGGTTTTTGCATCTGCGCGGCGAGTGAATCAGGCGCTGACGGCTCGAATGGAGAAGCGCGCGTTGCAGTGGATGGCCGAGAGAGCGCCGAAGTGGGTGAGTTCGGACCAACTGACTCTGATGGGTTTTTGCGCGCAGGTGGGAGCTGGAATCTTCTATGGATTGTCGCGCTACAACCGCTACGCTCTGTTGCTGGTGATTCTGTGCCTCGTGCTGAACTGGCTGGGAGACAGCATGGACGGGACACTGGCCCGAGTGCGCCGGCAACAGCGCCCGCGCTATGGATTCTATGTGGATCACATGGCGGATATCTTTGGAGCCGTCGCGCTGATGTGCGGGCTGGGCTGCTCCGGATTTCTGCACTGGCAGACGGCGGTCGCCATGCTTGTGGCGTTTCTGCTGCTGTCGAGCGAGAGCTACCTGGCCACATATACTTTGACCTGCTTTCAACTTTCGCAAGGGATTTTCGGCCCCACGGAGATTCGGATTCTGCTGATTATCGGCAACCTGGCGCTACTGCGCAGCCCTTACTCGACGCTGTTCGGGCACAAGATGCTGCTGTTTGATCTGGGAGGGACAATAGCAGCGGCGAGCATGTTCGCGATGGCGATGGCCGTCACCGTGCGGCATACGGCGCAGCTCTACCGGCAGGAGCCGTTGCCGTGAACACCTTTATCCGCTGGGGTAAGTTCAACCTGGTGGGAGCCATGGGGATGGTTGTGCAGCTTGGCACGCTCGCTTTCTTCGACCGTTGGGCAGCGGGCCATTACCTTTATGCTTCGGCCGCGGCCATAGAGCTTACGCTGTTGCACAACTTTGTGTGGCACGTGCACTACACGTGGAGGGACCGCAGAGACGACTCCGCGCTACTGGCCCAATTGACGCGATTTCATCTTTCAAACGGGCTGGTTTCCATGCTGGGGAATCTTGCGTTGATGCGAATACTGGTCGACGGGGCGCACATGCCGCTGCTCGCCTCGAATGGTATTGCGATTCTGTGCTGCTCAATTGTCAACTTCTTCCTCGGAGATAACTTGGCGTTCGCGACAAGAAGGTAGGCACTCCTCTCACTACATATAGCTCTCAGTGGCACAGCTAAGGAACCTCTGAATGAGCCCGTGTTGTAAGGCCACACTTCCTCAGGGGCTAAAGCCCACGTTGGTTATGCCGCATTTACGGCGCCCTTCGGCTGCGCTCAGGGCAGGCTTTAAAGCCGCGCCCTTTCAAAACTCCGACTTAATCAGAGGTTCCTTAGCGCTTCACTTCAGCGTCTCTCTGGCCAGCGTGGGGGGCCTGCTCAATCCCGTTCGAGATACCAGGGAATGTTGATGACGACAATGCGCCGGTTGCCGCGGAGCAGCAGGATGACCTTCAGCATATCGGCGCGGCGGTTATGGAGCAGATTTTCCCACCAGTGGTACACCACCAGCTCCGGCACCAGCACACAGACCTTGTTGAAGGTGGACTCCCGTTCCACGGTCAGGATGTAATCGACCATTGGTCCGAGGACATAGCGGAAGGGCGATTGCAGAATTTTGAGCGCGGGGACGCACTTGCCGGCCGCACGCAGGGGCGCGGCTACATCAGTCTCCCATGCCAGGGAGATCGGGTCCGGCTCGTCGCCGGTCTGCACGTGCACGCAGCGAATATCGCAGGACATGCCGAGCGCAAAGGAGAGCGCCTTCTCGGTAATCCGGCTCCAGCGGTCGATGGGCAGCACCACGATGGGTTGGCTGATCTGAGCCGGAACGATGGGCCGGTCGAGAGCAGTGTCGCGGTCCACGCCAACGTAGTGGCGATGGACGGCGTGCATCAAGAGGATCATGACGGCAATCAGGAGCGCGGTGATCCATGCGCCCTGTGCGAATTTGGCGACCAACACCACCACGGCAGTGATACCCGTGGCCACGGCTCCCAAGCCGTTGACGGCCATGCGAAACGGCGCATTGCCCTGACGCTTCCAGTGCATCACCATTCCAGCTTGCGAGAGCGTGAAGGCCATGAATGCGCCGACAGCGAAGAGCGGAATGAGCCGGTCAGTGACGCCGCCGAAGATGATCAGGAGCAGCGCGGTGAGCGCGACCAGAACATAGATTCCCCAGGAGTAGAGCAGCCTGCGTCCGCGCAGCAGAAAAACGTGGGGCAAGTAGTCATCGAGGGCGATGACGCGGGTGAGGCGCGGGAAATCGGCAAAAGCTGTGTTGGCAGAGAGTGCGAGCACCAGCAGCACCGATGCGATGGTGATGTAGTAGAAGGCTCCATGTCCCATGACGGCGCGCGTCAGCATGGAGAGCACGCTCTCGTAGCCGGGACCGTTGGGGTTGGTGGCGGCGATGCCGTAGGCGCGGCACAGCAGAGCAATACCGGCCAACAGCACCGCCAGCAGGACAACGATGATGGTGAGCGTGATTTTAGCGTTCCTTCGCGTGTCGTCGCGGAAGGCCATCACGCCGTTACTCACCGCCTCCACGCCGGTCATGGCCGTGCAGCCGGAAGCGAAGACTTTCAACAGGAGCCACAGGCTGACAGCAGTGGTGGCCGCGGGCAATGGGGGCAGCGCCGTGACAGGATGGGGCGGGCCTGCGCTGTGCAGCACTTGCCACAAGCCGACGCCGATAACAATCAAGAGCGTTCCCGTGAACAAGTAAGTGGGAATCATGAAGACCACGCCGGTGTCGTGGACGCCGCGCATATTGATCACGGTCAAAATGGCCAATACCAGCAGGCATAGTTGCAAAGTGTACGGCTGCAAGCCGGGAGCGGCGGAGATGAGCGCGCCCACGCCGGCCGAGATGCCCACGGCGGCAGTGAGCGTGTAGTCGATCATGAGAGCGGCTGCGGCCAGCAGGCCCGCGCCCTCGCTCAGGTTCCGGCTGGCCACAGTGTAGGAGCCGCCGCCTTGGGGGTAGGCGTCGATGGTCTGGCGATAGCTGAAGTAGACGATGGCGAGTAATGCCACGATGGCCGCGCTCACCGGCGCGATGTAGTGAACGCCGAGAAGGCCCAGCGGAATGAGCAGCGTGAGCGCGGCCTCGGGGCCGTATGCGGCCGAACTGAGGGCGTCCAGGCCGAAGACGGGGATGCCTGCGACCGGGCCGATGTGTTCGGCGCGTTCTTCGCTGGTGGCCAGCGGCCGGCCGAAGAGCAGATTCAATATGCGGGAAGATAAAGCCATGTTATGTTGTCCGGCAGCAGTGGAGATGGGAAGAGATGGCCGCCAAAAGCATTGTCTCACGAACGCTGCGACTGAGAACGGCCGATAACTCGATGCTATACCATGCTCGCGCTCAAACGCGCAGCACCTCGACGCCGCTTTTTTCAAATGCCGCCACTGTTTCTTCCGAAGTTCCGGTGTCGGTAATCACCATATGAATATCCGAGATTCCGCAGATTCGCCAGCCGGCGGTAACATCGAACTTACTGTGATCCACTACCGCGACCCTCCGCCGCGAAGCCCTGACCAATGCCGAGTTAAAATCAGCTTCATCAGAACTGAAGCAGGTCGCACCCCATTCCGGATCAAGGCCATCCGCGCCAATAAACAGCGTGTGGATCAATATCCCGCTTAAACTTTGAACTGCCGTGGGGCCCACCAGGGAGAACCAGTCTCCGCGCAGATGGCCTCCTGTAACATAGACATTGAGGTCTTTGCGCTTGGACAATTCCATAGGAATATTAACCGTATTAGTGACCACTGTAATATTAAAGTTCTGAGGAAGGCTTCTAACTACTTCCGTGGTCGTCGTTCCGGGGGTGAGTGCAATCGTCTCGCCGGCTCCTACCAATGCAGCGGCAGCTCGGGCAATGCGGCGCTTTTCATCCGCGAACTTCTCAACCTGCGCCTGAAAGGATCGGTCATTGCGGAAAGGCTCATAAAACAGCGGCTCGATGGAGACAGCTCCGCCATGTGTCCTGCGCAGTCGCCCATCTTTTTCCAGAAGGTCAAGATCCCGCCGGGTTGTAACCACCGAAACGGCGAATCGTGAACTTAGTTCATCTACGGAGACCGAGCCGGTTTCCCGCAGGATTTCAAGAATCGCCGTGAGCCGCAAGGATTGCTTGTCCGATAAGGCGTTCCCGGCTGTGTTCACTCCCGAAGATTGGGAAGTCGAGAATGAGTGTTGCTTTGCCATATAACATAGCCTCGCATGCCTGACCTTGCATTCTGGTGTTCATCCGAATACAAAGGCGGCCGTGTACTATATATATATTATTGCCGCTCTGGCTGGCTATGGAAATTCACTCTGCTTTTGCGGTTTTCCGGAAGCAGCCATCAGGACCGGAGGTGGTTGACTATGATCTCTAGCGGAGACTACGCGCCCCCGGAAGCTCAGATCGATTGGCTGACCGGGATGATGCGCGGCTCAGCCGTTCAAGAGGCAACGAAAACGCTGAGAGATATGGCAAGGTTGTTTCACGACGCCGATTCGCTGCGCCGCATGGATGAAAACACCGTAGTGTACCGCGTTCAGTGGACGGAGCCAGTGGCACAAGGAACGACGGGCGGCCTCTTTTGGGGATCGACAATCATTGAGCCCGGCCGAGTAGGCGATGAGTACTTTATGACCCATGGCCATTTTCATTCAAGGCGCGACCGGGGAGAATATTACGGCACCATCGGCGGCAAAGGCTTGCTGGTACTTATGGATGAGAGCCGCGCCACCCGGACCGATGCGATGTTCCCTGGAAGCCTGCACTACATTACCGGCGGCCTTGCGCATCGCGTCGTAAATACCGGCGATGAACCATTGCTTTTTGGGGCATGCTGGCCGAGCGATGCAGGCCACGACTATTCATCGATAAAGGCCAAAGGATTTGGGGCGCGCGTCCTGCTTCGCGGCGGAGGGCCCGCAGTGATACACGCTTGAGCCGGGAGTTCTATCCTGCTCAAGACGTTTAACAACACGGAAGCGCACGATTGTAACTGCTTCGATATGCCGTTTTATCCTCAACTCGATATTCGGCTCAGCGCCGGACCGCTCGCATTTGACTACGGTCAAGGCGTCTTCGGCCCTTATCCGGAGTTACGCAGCCTGGATGCCATCCGCTATAGTTTGCTCTCTCCAAACTGCGATGGCCCCGATCCTGTTTATTGCATCGCGATGGATGTAAGGCGGAAAGAACATACCGAGGCGCTAAGGCAGCGGATGTTGCTGTTCGGAGTTGTTGCTTATGAAAGCGGGCGGCTGGGCGATGAGCCGGTTCGCAGCCAGGGCCATGTTCATGCCATAGCTCCCCACTGCGGATGGTCCACTCCAGAACTTATCGAGATATGGCAAGGAAACGCCATCATCTATGCGCAAGAGAAGGTGCTTGACGATCCTGGCCACTGCGTAGCAATTGAGGCCGGCCCTGGAGACAAGGTTGTTATCCCTCCTGGCTGGGCGCACTGCATCATCAATGGAAATCCAGAGGCCCGGATGATGTTCGGAGCATGGTGCGACCGGCAATATGGATTCGATTATGATGATGTGCGCGCGCATGGTGGACTGGCTTGGCGTCCACTCCTGCGGGAAGACGGCATAGAATGGCAGCGCAACTCGACTTATGCGCCCTCTCGACTGGTATGCAGAACCGCTCGCGCTTATCCTGAACTGGGCGTATCGGACGCACTGCCCATCTATGAACAATTTGCGCGCGATCCGAGCTCCATGCAGTGGGTCTCGGAACCGGCAGCAGTGGAAGATATCTGGGATGCCTTTGAGCCTTGAACTGCGCCGCGGTGAAGCTCAGTGCTTCGGCCACGGCATCTGAACGCTTTTTGGGAAATAAATCCAGGGCTCGCGCGTAATCTTCTTTACATCCAGCGTATTGCAGACATAAGTGAAAACCAGCGAGCCCGGATCCTCGAACTCTGGATGCTCCTTGGCGGCATAACAAAACGTATCCCTGTCATGGTGGGCATAGGTCGGCTGCACCTCTGGAATGTGGTAGATTACTTCTCCTCCGCTCCATGGACCTGTAAGTGACGGCGCTTCTCTTAGCAGTACCTTATCTGAGAAACCGGCCGGGTCCAACAGAACGGCAACCCATTTCCCCAAGTCTGGATGCCAGCGCACTGACATTTCTGCGCTTGCGGTCTCCATGACATGTTTTGCTTTCTCCGGGTCAAATCCTTTTTGCCATGTATTGTCTGCCGCGAGGTATTCCAGATTCTGGCGCGGCTCATTCAGGCCTGCGAGCGGAATCCTGGTCAGCAAGGCCGGGCGATTCCCCGCTTCGTAGAGGGCGAAGATATAGGCATACTCGCCGCTAATAACGGCGGTGGCGGAGGGGTATGCTTTGACTCCATCAGCTACCAACGGAAAGTACTCGACCTTCCACTTTTGCGCATCATTGCCCAGCCCGGAGACCTTGGCCAGATCAGTTCCGCAGGTCTCGAACCCCATCGCCGAAGGTGAAGACGCCGGCGCATTGCGGACGCAGAGCAAAGTGACCCATAAGCTCTTGTTATAAAAGAATCCATCCATGGCCCAATACCAGGTGTGCGGATGCTGTGCGGTGAAGAAGTCCTTCGCTTCTCCCTTTGCGTCGCGGCGGATAACAGGGTCGAGCGTCGCCTTGCCGTGCCTGTCGCAAGACGAAATTCCAATGCTGTTCCGGACCATTAACGGATCGCCGCTGGGAAGAAGCGAGCGGCTCTTTCCGTAGAGAGTATCGCCAAAGATCCAAACGTCGCGGCCATCGGGAAGCGAAATGGAATAGGCCGCATCGGCGCCCTGCCAACTGGCGTCGAGCGGAAAGGCTGGCATGCAACTGCCTTTGCTGCTAGACAAGGCATAGGCCGGCAGCGCAAGAGATACGCAAACCATGAACCAAATTGCCGTCCAACGAATCAGTACTCTCGCTTGCGTGTGTTGCATAAAGTTCCTTTCCTGACCGGGTGACAAAGGAGAGTGCTAATAAGCCGGGGGCAGTTCATGACTCTATAATTTTACAAGTTCGGCGCGACCGTCCACCGGGTCTGTGACCGTGTAAATTTGTGCGCTCCCACCCTTGCGGCAAAAACAAGTACGCCGCAAGGATGGGGCACCCACATTTGCCTCAGAAGATGATCTTGAGTGAGAGTTGCGTTTGGCGCGCGGTTCCATTGCCTATCTGGTTTGTGTCGGCTCCGGCGATCGTTGCGCTGGAGACTCCGAATCCGCTCCAGGTGCCGTTTTGAAGCGTGGGCGTGTTTGGCGTGCAGACCGCAGAGGTGGCGCTGGGGTAGGAGACCGAACTGCAAATGCCGGTGTCGATGTTGGAGAAGTTCGGATGGTTCAGGATATTGAAGATATCCGCCCTAAATTGCATTTTGAGTTTGTCGGTGATGGGAAAATTCTTCATCCCTGAGATATCCCCCTGGAAGAACGCCGGGCCGCGAATAGAGTTTCGCCCGATGTTGCCAAGTGTCGTTGGGCTGCCCCAAACTCCGTTGAACCCCGGCTCCATCGCGAACGCGTTGATGTTGTAACTCGAATTGGGCCAACTGGCATTGGCGACCTTCAAGGACTGGCCTGATACAGAGTTAGGCCGCATATAGTTGCCAAAGAATCCGCTAGTAACCTCGACGTTTTGCGCCAGGCCGGAGCGGGTTTGGAGGATGCTGGATACCTGCCATCCGCCCAGGGTTTCCTGGATCAGACGGGCGGAGCCTTTCAGGTCAGAGAAGGTGTAGAGCACGCTGGCTGTAAGGTTGTGCCGCGTATCCCAATCGCCGCTGCTACGGTCGAGGTTTGGCTTGAACGGATCCGAGAAGCCGGCGAAGACGTTAACCTCGTCATCGATTTCGTGCGACCACGTGTAGTTTGCCTCCAGCGCGAGCTGCTTGTAGTTTCTGCGAAGCTGCGCCTGCAATGCGTTGTAGTTTGAGTAGAGACTGTTGGGCATATAGTTCTCGTCCTGGTAGGGCGAAGTCGCAGAGAGAATCCGGGGGACGTTGGTGTTTGGATTGGAAGGATTTCGGTTTATCCCCTGAAATGCGACGCCAGCCTGCGTATGCTGCACCTTATTGCCCGTGTAATTGACAGTCAGGACAGTATTCTTTGCGACTTCCTGCTCGATTCCAAAGAGCCAGTTAGTGGAATATGGATCTTTGGGATTCGTCGGAAATATGTATACGCTTTGGTTTGTGGCAAGCAACGGCGGATTCGGCGTGGGGTAGGAGATGGATGGGATTGTGCCGCCGAAGATGGTGAGATTGAAGAAGGTGTCAGAGATGGTTGCATTGGCCGGCATGTTATCCGCCAGGGTATTGGGGGAGGGCTGCATGGGCATATAGAACAGGCCGCCGTAGCCGTGAACCACCGTCTTTCCCTTGCCAAAGACATCCCAGGAGAAGCCTAGGCGAGGAGCAAAGTCAGTTCTTGAGGAACTGTACGCGCTCTGGCCCGCCGGACCGAAGGATTGTGTCGCATAGATGAATTGCTGCTGGTCACCATGGCCTACATTCCATGTGGTGTTGTAGTCATAGCGAAGACCGACGTTGACCGTGAGCTTGCGGTTCACTCTCCAGTCATCTTGCGCATAGACATCCCAGTTGGAGCTATCGTTGCCGATGAACCCAGGAGTTCCCTGCTTCTGCAATGCAAAGGGGAAGTTTGTTTCGAGGCTTCCGAAGCTGTAGTACTCGTAGCTCTCGATGGGCCGCAACCATGTATTCAGCCTGTTGAGGCGGATTTGGACGCCCGCCTTCAGCGTATGAGTTCCGGCTGTCTTGGTCACGTTGTCAAATATCTCGGGCAAGGTATTCGCATTGGTCTGGTTGAACGAGTTGGCTCCGGGCAGCGCGCCGAGATTGACGAAGAAACTCGCAATCGAAAAATAGGGAGCGCCGGTGTTTGACGCCGTATTGGAATAGAAGCGGTTGACTGCCACGCTGAATTCATTGAGCAGCGTGGGGCTAAAGATATGGGTCTCGTCGATCTTAGCCAACTGCGTGCGGAGCGTCTGCGGAGAGACCTGTCCCTGCGCGTTGCCGTAGGTGTTCGTGGTCAGGGAGTCGTTGATGTTATAGCGGAACATCAGGCTATCGTTGTCGCTGATGTGGTAATCGAGCCTGGCCGAGCCGGTATCTTCCCGAACGATGGTTGGAAGAGTGGTGGGAGTGAAAACGAGGTCATAGGTTGAGCCGTCAGGGTAATGGGTATCGTAGGCGCATGTAGCTACCGTCGAGCCCAGGCCGCAGCCTGCGGGCAAAGGAGCCATCATGGCCAGGATGGGCGCCATGGTCGGGTCAAATTGCGAGCGAACATATGCGCTGGCAACCTCGTAGGTGGGTTCGGGGGTCGTGATGTGGGTGCGATCTCCCTCGTAGTTCATAAAAAAGAAGAGCTTCTTTTTGAAGATGGGGCCGGCGAGGTTGACACCAAACTGATTGAGCTTCAAGGGCACTTTCGGGCCCGGCGTGAAGTAATCCCTGGCGTCGAGAGCGTCGTTGCGCAGGAATTCAAAAACAGTGCCATGAAAGTCATTGGTTCCGGACTTGGTGATGATATTCATCTGCGGCCCGAGCGAGAAACCGCTTTGCGCGCTGTAGCCGCTATTGGCGAAGTCGATCTCCTGGACACTATCAAGGCTTGCGCGAGTGACGCGCGCGCCTTCCTTGCCTTCGGTCTCGAGGAAGCCATTGACATCGCCGCGGTTCGCGGACTGGCCATCGAGCTTGATATTCAATCCGGTAAAGATGTTATCGAGCCCGTTAACGCTGCCCTGGAAAAACGCCGTGGAGCCGACTGAGCCCGGCGAGATCTCGAGAAATTCGCTGACGTCTCTGCCGTTGACAGGTAGATTGCTTACCTGGGCGGAGTCGAGTGTGGTGCCGGATGCGCTCGAAGAGGTGTCAACCGTAGTGGTCGTGCCTGTGACCTCGACAGATTCGTTGGCCGCCGCGACTGCCAGGACCAGGTTAACGCGAACCGTGGCGCCGACATTCAATACGAAGGGCTGGGTAGTAGCCTTGCCAAAATTGGCCGCGCTGGCCGAAACCACGTAATGGCCAAAGGGCAGCCCGGAGGCAGCGAAACTCCCCGCGTCGTCAGTGGATGCGGCTGTTTGGATCCCCGTGCCCATATTGGTAATGGTTATCGAGCTGTGAGGGATGACGGCGCCGGTTGCATCCGTCACCAGGCCTGAGATGGCGCCGGTATCGAATTGAGCCGAGGCCGGCAGCGTAAACAACAAGCAGATGAGCGCCAGAACGGCGACAAGGCACCGTGAGGTTAGAACATTCATTTTTACTGGAACACCAGCCATTTCGCCTCTCCTATCAGTTGGTCAGTTGAGTGCAGACAAATTGCGAATTTCAAAGACAACCGAAGATAAAACACGTCAACATGCGTTGTCAAGCCAATTCGGCAGTATTTTTATTTTATTAGGCATTATTACGTCTTGTATTATGACCGTTTTAGGTAAAAACGAACATTTTGCATTGACAAAGGCGTATGGAAGAACGTATATATGCAGAGGATTCAATTCGTGCAAAGTCCACCACACGTTTCAAGTCCAGCCGGCGAGTCCGGCTTCACTCCACGGCCAATGTGACCGGGCAGCCTTGGCTCGGCGCACGGCTGAGAGAAACGCGAGATGAACCTTTGACCCGGCAGGGACGCGGGGCGTGAAAGCAGGGAAAGCTCCAGAGATGAATCATACCGAATTCGGATTTCTGCTACTGACGATCGCAGGCTTGATGAATGCGAGCTTTACGCTGCCCATGAAATTTACACGCCGCTGGGCGTGGGAGAATACATGGCTGGTGTGGACCATCTTTGCCCTGCTGTTGTTGCCGGCAGCGGTGACGCTCAGCACGGTGCCCGAACTTGTAGCGGTATATCGCCTCTCCGGCCTCACGCAGGTGCTGTGCGTTATGGCCTTTGGAGCGGGCTGGGGACTGGCTCAGGTGTTTTTCGGCATCGCCGTGGATGACATTGGGATTGCTTTGACTTTTTCTCTGGTGCTGGGCACCTCTGCAGCGGTGGGCGCGCTGATTCCAATGCTGCGCCTGCATCGGGACAAACTCGACACTCCCGCGGGACATATATTGTTGCTGGGCATTGCGACGGTTCTGCTGGGCGTGGCGATCTGCGCCGTTGCCGGCAGATTGCGCGAGAGAGCAAAGCCCGGAGCCGCGGGCAAAGGGCACGGCAATGCGACCGCCGGCCTGGTGCTGGCCATCATCTGCGGATGCGGCGCATCGTTTGTGAACTTCGGCCTTGCCTTCGGCGCTCCGCTGATTGACGTGGCCGCACGGCACGGCGCCAGCGCTACCAGCGCCGCCAACGCGGTGTGGCTGCCGCTGATGGCCGCCGGAGCCGTTCCCAACCTGCTCTATTGCATTTATCTGTTGCGGAAAAATTCGAGCGGAAGTAATTTTGCGCGCGGCGGCTTCAATCACTGGACGCTTGCATTTGCGATGGCCGCTTTCTGGTTTGGCAGCACGCTGCTCTATGGCGCATCGGTCGTTCAACTGGGGCCTTTGGGCGCCGTTCTGGGCTGGCCGCTTTTCATGTCTCTGATTGTGATTGCGGCCAGCCTACTGGGCATCCTGACCGGGGAATGGAAGCAGAGCGGGCGCAGGCCTCTCGCCGTTCAGTTGGCGGGCGTGGTTGTGCTGATTCTCGCCATCTTCATTTTGGCCACGGCCAGCCTGGCGCTGGCTTAGCGCGGTGTTCTTTGTGGAAAGGAGTGTTCGTGACCGGTACAGGTATTAGAGCGCTGTTACTTGTGGATCAACACGCACGCACCTCATGGGGAAAACCGCAGGCGCGCGCGGCCTTGCTGGGCAATGAAGCTGCCTTGTTCGGAGCTATTCCGCTTCTGCTGGAGGATATGAATGACGCGGCAATCTAATTACGATAAGTTTCCTTCGATTCAAGCAGGAGCCGAGAAGGATTGCGCCAAAGGATGGGCTGAGATTGGCAGCGGGCTGCTTTCCAGGCTGCCCGGGCACGGCGGCGTAATCTGCGTGGAGTGCTATCCGGGCACATTTGCAGGCGAGATCGAGCGCGGCCTGTGCAGCGCGCTGACGCCCGACGCGATCATCCGCACTTCGGAGTTGCTCAAGAGTCCCGAAGAAATTCGCACAATGCTATCTCCCTTTCTCGGCAGCGACCCTGTATTTGGACGAATGAACGGCATTGTGATTGAAGATTATTTCGATCCTGCCCGGCTGGAAACCGCCCGCTGCCAGATTGAGAGCGATCGCGCTCGACGCCTATTGGTGATAGGAACCGGAGCCGCGCTTCTCTCGGCCAATCCCGATTTGATCGTCTATGCCGATATTGCGCGCTGGGAGATACAACAACGCTGGCGAAGAAAAGAGAACGGAAACCTGGGACTCTACAACGCGGAAGACGCCACCGGCGGCAAATATAAATGCGGATATTTTGTAGAGTGGCGAGCCGCGGACCGTTTGAAGAAAAAGCTGCTGCCACGGCTTGATTTTCTGCTGGACACAAATAAGCCCGCGTTGCCGAAGATGATCAGCGGGGACGATTTCCGTCGAGCATTGCGCAACGCCTCGCAAAGACCTTTCCGCGTGGCTCCCTATTTCGATCCCGGACCATGGGGCGGTCACTGGATGGAGAATGTCTGCGATCTTCCGCTCGACCGTCCCAACCATGCCTGGTGCTTCGACTGCGTTCCGGAGGAGAACAGCCTGCTGCTCGGCTTCGGCGATACGCGAGTAGAAATCCCCGCTATTGATCTGGTGTTTGCGCACCCGCATGAACTGCTGGGAGAGAGCGTCCATGCGCGCTTCGGGACCGAATTTCCCATTCGCTTCGACTTCCTTGACACGATGGGAGGCGGCAATCTTTCCCTTCAGGTTCATCCATTGACCGAATATATACAGGATAAGTTCGGAATGAATTACACACAGGATGAGAGTTACTACATACTCGACGCCGGCGAGGACGCCACGGTCTATCTTGGGCTGCGCGACGGCACCAAGCCGGCGGAGATGCTGCGTGATCTGCGCGCGGCGCAAGAGACCAGCTTCATCTTTCCAGCCGAGCAGTATGTGAATATCTGGCCGGCTCACAAGCACGACCATTTTCTTATTCCCGCCGGCACGGTTCATTGCTCGGGGAAAAACGGCATGGTGCTCGAAATCAGCGCGACGCCTTACATTTTTACCTTCAAGCTGTGGGACTGGGATCGCGTGGGACTGGACGACAAGCCGCGTCCGATTCATATCGACCACGGCGAGGCGAATATCCAGTGGGACCGCTCTACAGCCTGGGTGCGGAATAATCTCATCGCTCGCATCGAGCCTATTTCTTCCGGCGACGGCTGGACGGAAGAGCGCACCGGTTTGCACGAACGCGAGTTTATCGAAACCAGACGCCATTGGTTCCATGAGCCTGTTCCTCACCACACACAGGGGACGGTGAATGTATTGAATCTTGTTGAAGGCGAAGAGGCGGTGGTAGAAAGCTCTACGGCAGCTTTTCCTCCATTCATCGTGCATTACGCGGAGACATTCATTGTGCCGGCCGCGGTGGGCGCATATACCATTCGCCCTCATGGACCGTCTATCGGCAAGCAGTGCGCCACGATCAAGGCGTTTGTGCGCGCCAAAGCCTAAAGGAATAATCGATGAGCAACAAAGAAAATGACCAGGAATTTCCGCGAGGGATGGACCCCCAGACGCGGGGATTTCTACGCGCTCTTCGCGCAGGCGATGGCCCGCCGCTGCACGAATTCTCCATTGCGCAGGCCAGAAGCTTGATGCGTGATATGCAGACTGCGGACGTTTCCGGCTATCCGGTAGAGGTTCAGGAGATCAATCTTCAGAGTTACTCGTTGCAGATTGTGCGTCCGCGAAATATGACAGAGCCTCTGCCCGCCGTGATGTTTTTTCATGGCGGCGGCTGGGCGCTGGGCGAGATGAAAACCCATGCCAGATTAGTGCGTGAGATTGTGGTCGGGGTCAACGCGGCGGTGGTGTTTGTGTCTTACACGCGCGCGCCCGAAGCGCGTTATCCCACGGCAGTTGAACAGTGCTACGCAGCCACACAGTATGTGCATGAACATGCGGCAACCCTCGACATCGACCCATTGCGGCTGGCCGTCGCGGGCGACAGTTCCGGCGGGAACCTTGCGGCGGCGGTCGCTCTTTTGGCGGCGCAGCGCGGCGCACCAGCCCTTCGCCTGCAAGTGCTGCTCTGCCCGGTGCTGGATTGCGACTTCGATACGGCATCCTATAAGGCCTTCGGAAAGGGCTTCAATCTTGACCGCGAGACAATGCAGTGGTTTTGGAATCACTACGCTCCCGATGCCGCCACGCGCATGGAGCCACTGGCCAGCCCGTTGCGAACCGCAAGCGCCGAGTTATCTCTCTTGGCGCCCGCGCTTATTGTTACCAGCGAATACGACGTGCTACGGGATGAGGGCGAGGCCTATGCCCAGAAGCTCAGTGATGCCGGGGTCCAGGTAACCGCCGTGCGTTTTCCCGGCACGGTCCACGGTTTTGCGATGGTGGATGCCCTGGCCAGCACGCCGGGCGCTGTGGATTGCCTTGGCATGGTGATCGATTCGTTGCAGCACGCGTTTAAAAGAACCTCTGAATAAATTCCTGCTGTAAGGCCATATTTCCTCAGGGGCAGAACAGGCTGCGGAAAAACTCGGGATTTCGTGTGAAATTGACTGGGAATTTCCCTCCGGGGCTAAAGCCCGCGTTGATTCTGCTAGCATTATGCGGGGGTTGAAACCCCCGCCTCCTTCCGGACCGAGTTTATTTGCAACCTGTGAAACCCCTTGTTTCCCCGGCCCTTTCGGCATCCTTCGGCCGCGCTCAGGGTTTGGGAGAGGCCGGCTTCCGATTGCGTTTTGGCGCATCGCCGGGCCATTTCTTCTGTAGCTCTTTAAACAGTTTGGTGGTAGACAGTCCGCGAAGTCTGTCCGAAGCGGACACTGAAATCAACTGGCCGTCGCGCGCCTTGGATTCGCGCCCCGCGAACAACGTCTCGACAATGTGCTGCCCCAGCCGCCGGTAGCTTTCGAATTGCGATTCCGAGAACCACTGATCCGCTGTGGATTGGTGCGGGAATGTCGCGTGGCACGTTTGGTAGTTCAACACGTCTGCCGGCTCGTCTCCTGTCAGCGACGCTTTGATGTATACGAATACGCCCTTGCCTCCTTCGGGGTCGGCCATGTCGTAATGTATTGTGCCCACCACGCAATGCTGCGTGGTTTGTTTCTTGCCGCTTTTGTCTCCGTTTGCGCCGTCGCTTTTCGGAATCAGCGGCGCTGTATCCACTTCGATCTCGACTCCAATATCTTCGCGACACTTCCTGATTGCGTTCCCCAGGTCGTCGAATGCGTAGTTGGGGTCAGCGCCCGCGTCGCACGCCACGATGTATTTGCAGCGCCTCTTCACCAGCTCGTAGACTCCAAGATTCTCGAAATGGCCCCCATCGGAAAGATAGACGTACCTGGCGTTGTCGTTCGTCAAGCCAAATAATTCGCGGAGCAACTGACCCAGTCCGACTTTTGGGCCTGGGTGAGTCCAGGTCTTGCTGTTCCTCGGATTGCCCGCCCAGAATCCCAGGCGCACATTGAAAAACGTCATCAGAAGCGCCAGCGACGGCACCGAATGGTATCCCATATTCGGGCTGGCTGCCGCTCCCGAGATACTCATCGCCGTTCCCACGTATAAGCCTTTGTCGATGTACCCATATTTTTCGGTGGGACGGTAGGCAAACTTTGTTATGTCGTCTGCTTTTCTCAACTTTCTGTCGGAGGCGTAATTCTTCTCGAGGTTCCGTTGCTCGATCCAGGTGTCGAAGCCACAGCGCAGGGGCGTCATCGGAAATGATTCCGCCTTTCGCTCCTGCCACGCCAAATCTCTCGTACTCACGAGGTTCAGAGTCCCATTGAGGATGGGCAGCGGACCCGAATAGCCCTCGGAACTGCGCAAGGTCGAAAGGAACAAATCGTCTCCTGAATCCAGTCCGGAAAACGGATTCGGCTGGCGTCTTTCATGCGTCGCTCCCAGATAGCACCTGACCAGCCGGTTCCTGTACATCAGGTTCATCGAGAACTCGTTCAGGTCGACTCGATACGATAGCCATACACAAACGCAGAGAACTACGAGGCACGCCAGGATCAGCCATCCGTTCGTCACAATGCCCAGAATCGCAAAGTGCGCGTGCATGTACGGCGGGGCTCCATGAGGAGCCGATGCGGACGATGTCGATGCTGCCCCGCTCAGTGTCACTGCTCCCGAGGCGCCATTCCCGCTCACCTTCAGCACCCAGTTGGCGACCTTCTCCACCGTGGGGCTCTCCGCGAGGAAGACATTCCACGTTTCCACCATTTTTGTATTCGCCATGTAGAAGCTCGCCAGTATCAGCTCCAATGAGAGCGATAACAACGAGAGCAGCCCGACGATGAAGATGTAAGGCGTTATCGACAGCAGCTTAACCTTTATACCACCTGTTTCTACGTCGCCTGTTTTATCGCTCTTTCCTCCCAATACTCCGGTCGCCGTGCTCCCAATCCACGCCAATCCCCCCGCCGTCAGCCAGCCACGCAACCAGAGCAGCCCAAGCGGCGCGTAGATCGCAATTCCAAATCCTGCCGCCCAGATGAGGGCCAGGATGAGAATCCATCCTGCCACCCTCGACCACCATTCCCGGTACGGATCGTAAAACGTCCGCCCCATGAAACCAACATGGAGGGCAGTAGCCACCAGAAAAACCAGCAGCGTCAACGGAACTCCCAGGCTCAATTCGTGCCAGTCCGCCCCGCACCATGCGCTCATGGGCACGAACGCATGGTGAACCACGACCTTCATCAACAGCCCGCTCACCGCGCCAGTGGCTAGGGACGCCAGAACCCACCCCATCTTCGGGTTGTGCAACCACCCCAGTTTGTATCTCCGCAACCACGCCAGGACTTCGCGCAACAGCTTGTGGCTTTCGTCATTGACAGCTTGCTGGTGCGGGGCAAGCAGCGAGCCGATGACCAGCGGCAAGCCGAACAACACCATCCCTCCGAGAGGCCACCAATATGCAGGCATGGCGTCCCATTTGACTGCGTTCGGCCACAACCAGGCCGTCAAAACCCACAGAGCTATGGAGAAAGGAGCAATGATCGTCAGAAGCACCCAACGCTCCTCCTGCGGAGGAAGCCACTCCCTGGTTCGCTTCGTTTTGTGCTTAGGGTCAGTCAGGCCACGCAGGTTTCTCGCTCCTACCGACAGCGCCCAGGTCATGAGCGTGAAGACCACGAAGGGCGCCGCGCCCATCCACGCCACCGGCAAGGCATGGGTCAACCAAACCGCAATGTAGGGAAGCAGCAGCAGCGCAAACAGAAACAAAATCAAAATCGCCTGAATCAGCAACAGGTTCCGAAAATAGATGGCAATGACGGTCCATGTGTCGGCGCCCAGCGCTCCCAGCCGCGGCGTCAAATAGTTGCTGTACTCGCGCAGAAACCGGATCGGCGGCGGCTCGGTGTGCGACTTAGCGTCCTGCGATTCGCGCTTTTTTACGCTCTCGAGCCGCTCGGTCCGCGTGGGCCGCAGCTCCTCCTCGACAACATCAATTCCTTCGAGCGCTGCCTCGCCCGCCGGCAGCTTTTCATCTTCCGGCCTCGGGCGCTTGATCCACGCTTCCAGCCAGTTGCCGATATAACCACCTCCCGACACGGTCGAGAGATAGTCGAATGTTCGCACCTTGTTGAATTTAGCCAGCCCCTGGAGGACGCCCAGGTTGAATGTCGCGCTGCGGATGCCGCCGCCGGAAAACGCGAGACCCGCCAGCTCCATCTGCCGGGCCTGGCCCACCACCAAGGTCGCTTGATCCGCTGCATCCTTGCCTTCCTTGTCCTTGCGCCCAGTTGATCGAGCTTCTTTGGCTATCTGTTCCACGTTCTCCCAAGTCCGGTCAGACCGCGAATCCAAGTGGCCCTCAACCTTCCGTTTTTGCCGCAGCGCATCAACTTCCACCAGCTCTTCCGCCAGCGCCTCGGCAAAGCTTACAGCGTGGTCTTGATTCAAAAGGTTCGCCATCAGCTCCTTCTTTCAGCTTTCGTTGGGTAGATTGCAACGCCTAGAGTCAACAGGTTCCATTGCGCGACACCTAGCTGCGGCTCTCCGCGCATGGGTCAGCGGCAACCTATGCCATCCACTTCATTTCACTGAGGTTTTTTGGGAAGCCCCGCTCGCCGAAACCAGGCTCAGAGGAGTTACAGGGAATATTCACTCCCTCTGACGTTCTGATTTTGCGACCGCTGCGAAACAATAAAACAGAGTGTTATCGGTTGTCAATGAATTGTTTCCCACGGTTGTGTGTCAGGTTGCATGAACTTTCCCTCGGGGGCTAAAGCCCCGTTGATTTTGTTTGGCTTATGTACGGGCTGAAGCCCGTACCCTCAAATTGACCCATTACCTTTTCCACGGTAAAATGCGGCTGGCAGTGGTGCGGCGGCAGAGTATGGTGATCCACATCACCAAAAAATACGGTTCCCATGGTAGAATGAGCCCATGTTGAGAGGCGTCTTCCAGCGCGCAGCGGTGGCCATCGTATTGATGGGGACACTGCTTGCGCCGTCCGGGATTTGCCTGCAACGAACGCACAAGACCGCGCACAGTTGCTGCTTGCATAAATCGGGGTGCGACCAATCGGTCCGGACGAATTGCTGCGCCGGCAGCGTCCCTCTGACAGCAGTCGTGGTTGCGCGGGTCATTCACGGTTCTGCACCATTGACTGCCACGCACGCGTTCATCCCCGTGAGTGAATCTTCCGCGCCGGGTGAATTCACAGCGCATGCAGTGACTCCTCCGCTCTCTCCGCCTACCGGCTCATTCAACTTAAGAATCTAAGACTTCACTTCCGCAGTGGCTACCCGGGGTGTGCATTTTTGCGCCTTGAAGTATCTCTTTTGCCTAATCTCGCGGAGTTGAAGAGTGAAACCAATTTATGTTTTAGCGCCGCTTATCTTAGCGGCGTCAGTAATCTGCCTGGGGCAGACTGAGCCGCCTGCCGTCTCGATGCCAGTTCCGGCCGCTCGGCCTTTGTCAGTGGATGAGGCGGTCGCGGAAGCTCTCGAGGCCAATCCTGAAATCCAGGCGTCTGTACGGCGGCTGTCGCTGGCGCAACTCAAGACCACAACCGCGCGCAGCCTCGACGACCCGATGCTGATGGTGCGGGACTGGGATACTCCGCTGCGCCAACCATGGGATGTGAACCAGGCGCAGCTCATGTTCAGCGTGCAGCAAACATTTCTGAGCAAAGAGAAGCGGGATGCGCGAGCCAGGATTGCGGGCGACGATGTGGAAGTGGCATCGAGCGAGCTGGAATCGCTGCGGCAGGAAGTTTCAGCAGACGTGCGCGAGGCGTGCGCTGACCTGAAGCGCAACGCGGACGAGATGAGGGTGCATGACCGGCAGGCGGCGCTGCTGAAAGAGGCCCTGGCCGCGGTGCTTGCGCAATACACCACGGGCAAGGTTCCCGAGGCAGATGTGCTGCGCGCGCAGATGGCGCTGACCCGGCTGAGCGAACACCTTATTGAACTTGAAGAAGAGCGGGACAACGCGCGCGCCCGGTTGAATACGCTGCTGGGACGGCCGCCGGACGAGGCAGTGGAGATTGCGGGTGAGTATGCGATCCCGGCGGAGCTTCCGCCCATTGAAGAACTGGAGCGGTTGGCAATCGAACACCGGCCGGAACTCGCGGCGCAGCGCAAACTGCTGACGAAATCGCGTGATCAGGAGCAGTTGACGCGGCTAGCGATGAAGCCTGACTTCACTTTAGGCGCCGGCTATATGGTGATGCCGTCCGGCTCCGCATCGCGCAACGCCTATATGGCGGAACTGACGATGAATCTTCCTTGGCTGAATCGCGACCGCCATCAAGGCGAAGCGAAGCAAGCCGATGCGGCAACCGCGGTGACGCAAGCCGAACTTGATGCCAGAGCGTCAGCCGTGTTTCTCGAAGTGCGGCAAGCGCAGATTGAGACGCTGGCCGCAGAGAAGCGAGTGAAGGTGTATCGCGACACGCTGCTGCCGCAGGCCGAGACCACATTCAAGGCTTCAACCGCCGCTTACCAGAACAATCGAGCAGAGTTTCAGACGCTTATCGACAGCCAGAACCTGTTGCTGGAGATTCAGACCGCTTATTACAAAGCATTGTCGGCCACAGATGCCGGCATCGCGGGATTGGAACGCGCCATCGGCGCACAACTTCCGGGCACAGAGAGGACAAGCAAATGACTACAAAGGAAGCAAAATTGATTGCGTGGGGCGCAGGGGCCGGAGTGCTGGCTGCCTCGCTGATTGGCGGAATCTTCGCCGTACGAGGAGCGCATACGTTTGCAGTCGAACCGGCATCGGCGGCCGCGCGCTCCAACTCAGGCGCACGGCCGGAGGCCGGCGCAGCGGCAACTTCGGGGACGCAGCCCGGCACAACCGTCGAGCTGACACCTGCTGAGATTACCGCTGCGGGAGTGCAGATTGCCGAGGTTCGCGCCGTATCCCTGAAGACAGACATCGCAGCCTTTGGCAGAGTGGCGCAGCCTGAGGCGCAGCTGGCCGCAGTGAGCGCGCGCATCGGCGGCCGCGTGGACAAGCTCTATGTGCAGTTCACCGGCGAACACGTGCGACGCGGCCAGGCAGTGGCCGATTTATATAGCCCGGAAGTAGCGACGGCTGTCGAGGAATATCGCCTGGCCACAGATAACATCAAGCAACTGCATCAATCGGACGATGCCTTTGCGCGCCAGCAGGCCGACGCGCTGGTCGAAGCCAGCGAGCACAAGCTGGAGCTTTGGGGCATTTCAGCCAAACAGATCAATGCGCCGGAGACAAGCGGCATCCCGCACGTGACTATTTACGCCTATGCGGGCGGGACGGTTGTGGAGCGCAAGGTGACGCAGGGGCAATATGTGAACGCCGGCGACACACTGTTCACTCTCGCCGACCTGAGCCAGGTTTGGGTGATGGCCGATGTGTATGAAGAACAGTTGCCGCAGATTCGCGACGGTCAGGAGGTGGACATCACGGCGGAGGCACTGCCGGGCCGGACATTGCACGGGCACGTGGACTTTATTGAGCCCTCCGCGAACCCGCAGACACGCACTGTGCCCGTGCATGTGCATGTCGCCAATCCAGGAATGAGGCTGTTGCCAGGAATGTTTGTAAGCGCCACCTTTGTGAGCCGCGCAGCGGCGCCGGCTATCGTGGTTCCGCGCTCGGCGGTGCTGGATACGGGCACACACAAGCTTGTGTATCTGGCCAGGCCCAACGGCGTCTTCGAGGCAAGAGAGGTGCAGGTGGGCGCACCCAATGAAGATTTGTACCCGGTTACCAGCGGACTGGCCATGGGCGACAAGGTGGTGCTCAACGGCAACTTCCTGATCGACTCGCAAGCGCGCTTGAGTTCGGGCATGTCGGGTCTCTACGGCGGATCGAAGGAGTTTGCCGCGGACCAACAGGCGCAGCCAGCTTCCTCATCCGCTGCCGGCACGAACGCGGAGGCGGCCGCGGCGAAGATCGAATTCCATGCGGAGCCCGATCCGGTGAAGGCTGGCGAGGACAATCTCTTCCACGTGAAGCTGACTGATGCAAGCGGAAAACCGATCCCGGATGCGCGCGTGACGGTTTCACTCATTATGCCCGCGATGCCTTCGATGGGCATGCCGGAGATGAAGAATTCCTTCGATCTGCCGTGGATGGCAGCCCACCAGATGTATATGGGCAAAGGCCAGCCACCAATGGAGGGCACTTGGAGTGTCCTGGTCGAGGCGCGCAGAAACGGCAACGTGATTGCTTCCTTTCACACTCATTTGAGCGCGAAGTAGGAGACGCCATGATCAACCGCATTATCGAATTTTCGATGAAGAACCGCTGGCTGATTCTGGCCGTCTATGCCGCGCTGGCGGTATGGGGATATTGGGCGATGGTGCACACGCCCATCGACGCGATTCCCGACCTGAGCGAAAACCAGGTGATTGTGTTTACTGAGTGGCAAGGGCGCAGTCCGCAGGAAGTGGAAGATCAGATTACCTATCCGCTGACTGTGAACCTGCAAGGGCTGCCGCATGTGCGCACGGTGCGCTCGTCTTCCGCGTTCGGCTTCTCGATGGTGAACGTAATCTTCGAGGATTCGGTGGACATCTACTTCGCGCGCACGCGCGTGCTGGAGCGGCTCAGCCTGGCGGGCAGCTTTCTGCCCGCAGGCGTGACGCCGATGATGGGACCGGACGCAACCGGAGTGGGCCAGGTCTTCTGGTATACGGTCGAGGGTCCGTACGACAGCGGCACGCTTCATTCCATTCAGGAATGGTTCGTGAAGTACCAGTTGAACTCCGTGCCCGGTGTGGCCGAGGTGGCCAGCGTGGGCGGATTCGAAAAACAGTACCAGATCGATCTCGACCCTATCAAGCTGCGCGCTTACAACGTCCCGCTCAAGGATGTGATTTCCGCAGTAGAGCGGAGCAACAACAATGTCGGCGCGAAAGTGATGGAGGTTGGCGACACCGAGGAGATGGTGCGCGGCATCGGCCTGATTCGCGGCTTGACGGACATCGATGACATTTCGCTGGGGGCATATAACGGCGCGCCTGTAACGGTTGGCAATGTGGCCAGCGTCCAGCTTGGTCCCGAATTTCGCCGCGGCGTTCTCGATAAAGACGGGAAGGAAGCAGTGGGCGGAGTAGTCGTAATCCGCTATGGCGCCAATGCGCGGGAAGTCATTGAGGCAGTCAAGAAGAAGATCGGCGAGATTCAACCGGGCCTTCCGGCGGATGTGAANNCTGTTTCTGTGGCACTTTCGCAGCATACTGGTGGTCACCATCCCGTTGCCCCTCGCGGTGCTCGGCGCGTTCCTGCTCATGAAGGGCGTGGGCATTTCATCGAACATCATGTCGCTGGGCGGAATCGCTATCGCCATCGGCGTGCTGGTAGACGCCGGAATTGTGATGACCGAGAACGTGATTCGCCAGGCAGAACAGTACGAAGAGGAGCACGGCAACTATCGCGAACATATCTGGGAGATCACTCTCAATGCGGCGAAACTCGTGGGCAGACCGATTTCGTTTGCCATGGTCATCATCATTCTGGCCTTTGTTCCGGTCTTCGCGCTTACCGGCATGGAGGGCAAGATGTTTCACCCGCTGGCCTTCACCAAGACCTTTGCGATGGCAGGTTCCACCATTCTGGCGATTACGCTAGTGCCTGTGCTATGCACATTTCTCATTCGCGGCAAACTGCATCGCGAAGATGAGAACCCGGTGATGCGCGCGCTGCGGGCTATCTACCGGCCCGTGTTGACATGGGCGCTGCGGCACAGAGCGATCACGCTCGGCGCGGCGCTGGCACTCTTCCTCGCGGCCATCTATACGGCTACTACCATCGGCTCCGAGTTCATGCCGCCGCTGGACGAAGAGACCGCGCTCTTCATGCCCATTACTGATCCGCGCATCTCGCTCACCGAAGCCACGAAGCTGCTTCGGCAACAGGACCAAATTATTGCGGCGGACCCGGCCGTAGCCATGGTGGTGGGCAAAGTGGGCCGCGCCGATACCTCGACTGATCCGGCGCCGGTGAACATGAGTGAAACGACCATCACCTTCAAGCCTCGAGAGCAGTGGCCCAAGGGCCTGACAAAGGATGCGATTCTGGCGCGCCTCGACGAGAAGCTGCAGATACCGGGCGTGACCAACATCTGGACGCAGCCGATTCGCAACCGCATCGACATGCTCTCGACCGGCATTCGCACACAGATCGGCATCAAGGTCTTCGGGCCCGATCTGCGCGAGATTGAAACCAAGTCGGAAGAGATCAAACAGGTTGTCGGCCAGGTTCCCGGCGCGGTGGATCTCTATGCCGAGCGGACGACCGGCTCGCCGTATCTGGAGATGACCGTCGATCGCGCGGCCGCGGACCGGTACGGCCTGAATGTCGCCGATGTGGAGGACGCGATCGAAACAGCGATTGGCGGAAAGAATCTGACAACTACCATCGAGGGCAGGCAGCGTTTTCCGGTGCGCGTTCGCTATGCGCGCGATTTCCGCGAGAACCCGGAAGAGCTTGGCGAAGTGCTGGTGGCGGGAAGCAACGGCGCCGAGGTGCCGTTGAGCAAAGTGGTCAACATCCAGACAACGATGGGGCCATCCATGATCAGCAGCGAGAACGGGCTGCTGCGCGGCTCAGTGTTGCTGAATGTGCGAGGCCGTGACGTGGGAGGTTTCGTTGACCAGGCTCAGCGAGCCGTTGCCCAAAAGGTGAAGATGCCGCCGGGCTACTACATCGAATGGAGCGGCCAATACGAAAATCAGATCAGTGCGCGGAAGCGCCTGGAGCTGGTGATTCCACTTGTTTTGCTGGTGATATTTGCCCTGCTCTATCGCACCTACGGCTCTGTGAA
>PLOI01000055.1:34267-45693 GCA_003142015.1 Acidobacteriaceae bacterium
GCAGCGGTGATGGAAGGCGCGCTCTTGCGGCTTCGCCCCAAGGTGATGACCGTGGCTACGGTGGTTGCCGGCCTTTTGCCGCTGATGTGGTCCACACGCACCGGCGCGGAGTTCATGAGGCCGCTGGCCGCCCCGGTTCTGGGAGGAATGGTCAGCTCTCTGCTCCTCGTTTTGATCGTGACTCCGGTCATCTTCACATGGCTGCGCGAGCGGGAACTGCGGCGCAACGAGACGGAATGAGGGATTGGAGATCCTGTAAAGGGCCTGGTCTCCGTTCTCGGCGCAGATAACGTTATAGCCATCTTGGGTGAGGATTTCCGAGAGCAGGTCGCGATTCATTATGAGTTGTTGAAAAATATGGTCGGGGAGAGAGGATTTGAACCTCCGACCCCCTGGTCCCGAACCAGGTGCTCTACCAGGCTGAGCCACTCCCCGAACATGGGTTGCAGGAGCGTATCTTTGGGGCGCGGCCTGGCGCGTTTGACCCCTTGATTGCGCTTGAATCAGTGTAGCAGAATCCAGGGTGTTGCGGGACTTGGGCAAGTTTCCAGATCAGCGGGCAGGCGGGTGGGCTGCGAGGTCCGCGAGTGGAGGCGGCGGAGGCAGTTCGAAAACCTGAATTGCGCCGCCGTTGAGCACGGCGACGCGACGCCCTGAAGGCGAAATGGCCACATTTCCGCCCGCATCGAGGACCGGAGAGGCTGATGCTTCCAGCGTAACCTTGCCGTCAGCCGCATCAAGAACCTCGACCAGTTGCCCTTTGATGTCGTCTTGGCTAACAGGCGAACGTGCGCTGACCGGGTGAGTTATGGCCAAAGCCTCCCGCGCAAGCCGCGAGCCATCCGGCGACCTGACCACCAGAGGCCACATCGACTCATCGGAGGTCTGCGCCTCCCACAGGCGGCGGCCATCGGTCGTCATGGCCACCAGCTTGCCGGCGCCTGAGTCAGTGCAGGTGCTCACCAGCACCTCATGCTCGGAAAGAAAATCGAACAGCGGCGAACAGGTGGAGTCTATCTGGCCAAGAATATTGCTGCCGCCGCTGAAGTAGTTCAGATCCAGCATCCAGGTGTCGCCGTTCGAGCGCAGACTTCCGAGGTAACCGTCGGAGTTGATGGGCAGATGAACGGGTGACGGAGCACGGCTGACCAGCATTACCTGGCCGGAGTCGCGGCGCAGGACGCGCACCGATAGATCGGAGCCGGCAGGCTTTTCCCCGTCCGGTTCCTTGCCGGCCGAGGCCGCTGGTTCGCGCGAATTGGTCACCAGAAACTTTTGCGCGGGGTCCATATCGAGCCAAAGCAAGGGTCCTGGAAAGCGCAGGAAGGGTTTCAGCTCCAATGTGGCGTCGCCCATCTCGAGGTTGTCGCGGTCGCGCAGCAGAAAGCGGCCTCCTGTGAGCATCCACAGGTAACGCTGCCGGTCGTGAACTGTCCAGAGGGCCTCGGCCTGGACCGCGCCTGAAGGCAACGCGAGAACCACGGCGCGAATCTGGCGCGCGTCTTCCTCACCGGCTTCGCGGCGGATCAATCCCGGCACGCGAAAGGTGAACAGAAGCCGGTCTTCGTCGAGGAAGTCGAGCGAAACGAGGCTGTTGCGCTGGCCCAGGTAAAGGGGTCCCGGCGCGGAAAAGCCCAGCGGCTCGACGGAGATCTTGAACGCAGGGGGCTGAGAGGGTTTGTCGGGAAGCCGGTCGGGCAGCGCAGGCGCGCGGATCTCGCGGGAGGGCTTCGGAGCGTCGAGCAGGCTCCCCTGCGCCAGGGCCGGCGGAAGCGCGCCGAGCGCCATTCCGGCCACCGCCAGAGACAGCCCCGTGCGCAGCAGGCGCGCACGCAAACCCCATCCCGATCCCAATAGCCGCTTTGTCATCGACCATCATTCTCGCCGATGCGGCCGGTTTTGGGCAGTGATGCCGGCTTCAGATGAGGCGTGGCTCGCGCATGTGCGAGAGTAGAGGAGGAATGAAAGAGAACGCAGCAACAGGCCGGCGTCTCAGTTTTCTGGGTTACGGCGCATGCCTTGTGGCCGGGTGCCTGTGGGGCACGGGCTTCTACTTTGGCAGGCTGGCGCTGAACGAGATGAGCGTCGAGCACATGGTGTTCTATCGCTTTCTGTTTGCCTGCCTGGGTATGTTGCCGGTGGCGCTGCTGCATCGCAGACGGGCACGGCTCACCGGCTCTGAGGTGCGCCTGTTACTGATCTGCGCGTTTCTGGGCGTGCCCGTTCAGTTTCTGATCCAGTTTCACGGCCTGGCGCTCACTACGGTCAGCCACGCATCGCTGATGGTGGGCGCCATGCCGGTGCTGCTGGCCGCCGCGGCCCCGCTCTTTGCAGGCGCGCGGGCAGCCGAAGAACGGCTTGACCGCTTCGCCTGGCTGGCCCTCTTCGGTTCCACCGTGGGCGCGGCGCTCATCACATTGGGCGGCAGCCGGGGCCCGGCTGCGCACGGGGAATCGACACTCACCGGAGACCTGCTGATCGTGGCCTCGCTCTTCACCGCGCTGGCATGGATTCTGCTCAGCAAGAAACTGATGGAGACGCACAGTCCGCCGGTGGTGACGGCTTACACCATTTTTTCAGGAACCATTATGCTGGCCGTCTGGGTGCTGGGGCCGTGGGTGTTGAGCCCGCTGACCCACGCCAAGGTGACGCCGATGCCCTTCGCTCACGTGAGCCTTACCGCATGGACGGCGCTGGCCATCAGCGGCGTGCTGTGCACGGCCACCACTACGCTCTTGTGGAACTGGGGCATCCACCATGTGCCCGCCTCGCGCGCCGGAGTCTTTCTGAATATCGAGCCGGCGCTTGGCTCCTTTCTGGGCGTCAGGCTGCTCGGCGAACACCTTGGCCCCTTTGCGTGGGTAGGCGGCGGCCTCATTCTACTGGCTGCCGTGACCTTGACTACCCGCAGCCAACCTCCTGGATCTGTTGCGGAGCCGGCGATTCTGCTCGAGTAAGCGGCCAATGCGGAGATCGCGTCAAACCTTCGTCACCCAAGCCGGACAGATTACCCGCAAGGCTCAGCTCATCGTGACCGATATTCCCATCAGTGATTTATGGAGGCTCGTGTGGCCCTTTTATCTTTGAACCACGCCGGCACCGTTGGCGTGAGAGCCATGGACGACCAACACGGCATCCTGATGGATACGATGAACGAGCTTCGCCTGGCAGTGGTGCGCGGCGAGTGCCGGGAACAGATCAGCGAGGTGCTGGACCGGCTGATCGAGTTCACGCGCATGCATTTTTCCAGCGAGGAGCAACTGCTGGAGCGGTATATCTTTCCCGGCCTAGCCAGGCATCGTACCGAGCACCAGCGCATTCTGGCTCAGATTCTCCAGTCCTCCCATCGCGTGCAGCACGGCGAGCAGATGCGGATGCGGCCGCTGCTCTGCATGCTGCGCGAATCGTACACCGAACACATCGAGGGCATGGATCAGGAGTATGGCCCGTGGCTCAATGGGCGCGGCGTGGACTGAACTGGCTACGAACGACGAAAGAGCTACACCTCGAAGGAGAGCTGAACGGCCGCAAAAATGGGCGATACGGGCTTCGGCTCGGAGGCCAGTTCGTAGACCAGCCGCTCCAGCACCAGGCGTTTGTCGGGCGGCGAAGAGCGCAATTCGAGATCGGCGCGGGCAATCAGGCGGAGCGCGCGGGTCAAATCGCGACGGCTTTTGTAGCGACGTGCCTGGCGGATCAGGTCGTCAGCGGCAAAAGGCGGCATACGGAAACCCTGCCAAAGCGCCTGCCAGATGGCGCGCGAGTCGCGGACGTTCTTCTCCAGAATCACCAGCATCTGACGGAAGGTGCGGGCCAGCATGTAGAGGTGGCCGATGGCCGCGTCCTCGCCGGCATCGGAGCTATTCAGAAGCCCCTGCAACAGCGCCAGGGCACGCGCGCGGTCGCGGGCGCTGATGGCGTCGGTCAACTCGTAGAGCGAGCGCTGCTTGGCGGCCAGCACCATGGTTTCCACGTCGCCCAGAGTGATGCGCCCGCGGCCCAGGGTGTAGAGCAGAAGCTTTTCCAGTTCCGAAGAGATCAGCATCATATCCGCGCCCAGCGCATCCACCAGCTCGCGCGCCGCGTCAGCCTCTACGCGAACATCCTGCTCCTGCGCGGTGGCCGCGACCCAGCGCATGGCGTCTTCCTCGGTGACCCGCGCCAGCTCCACCATGCCGCAGTGGCTTCCCAGAGTTTCAGTGAGCCGCTCGAAGCGGTTCTTGTCGTCCATCTCCATGCGCCGCACATCGGAGGGGATGCGCACGAAGTCTGCGACAAAGATGATGACCGCCTGCGGATTGGGCGAGCGAAAATAACGTTCCAGAGCGGCAAACTCATCCTTTTTTGCGCCGCGAGTATAAAGCTGGCGCACGTTCCGCACAAAAATCGCCTGGAACGGCGCCATCAGCGAGGGGGTCTGCGCGCGGTCGAGCACCTCGAAGATTGATGTGCCGGAAAGATCGAGGTCGGAGAGGCAGAAATCCCTCAGATCCGGCGGCACAAAGGCTTTGAGGACAGCCGCTCGGCAGCGGTCCAGGAGAAAAGTTTCGTCGCCGGCCAGCACGTAGCCGGGTTTGAGCGCGCCCTGACCTGCGGCAGCGGCCTCGATCTCCGCCACAAAGCGGCCTGTCGCGGAGAATCCGGCGCCCCAGCGCGCGGCGGTCATCGAGCAAGTCTCCGCGGGAACGGTCCCCGAGGGGTCATCCCCATTGCAGCGCGGCTCATGGATGCGTCGATCATTCGGCTCCAGAATACCCTCCCCAGCGTGCCAAAGCCAGCCCCTCGCAGCCAAAATGAACCAAAAGAGGAGCGGAAAGCCGCCGAAAGGCGCGTGGAAGGCCTCGTCGAACGAGCCCGGCTATTGGCCGAAAGGGGGTAACTTGCCAGTAGTCAACGCCGGTTACCTCAGCCGCGCCGTGGGCCTTTCCGGCGTCTTTCAACAATTCAGTTCTCCAGGGCCTAGATTTTTCTTTATCGTTTCATCCTGTTCCTGCTAGACTGTGGGGCAACTCAGGGCTCTGACCGCGCGACTTCCCCTCGCTGGCAAACCTGGTACCCCGTCAACGCGCTGGAAGGCACGGTTCCCCGTCTCTGTGAATTCCCCATCCCCAAGGAGAAGTGCGATGAATAATCCACGCCGGTGCTTGAGCCTGGCCTCGATGATGATTTTCGTCTCCAGTCTGGCTCTCTCAGCCGCGGCCCAGACCGCCTCCGCTTCCAACGCCCGAATTGTCGGGCCCATCAACGATGCGGTACAAGTGACGCTGGCGGGCAACACCCGTCCGGAAGCCATCCCCGCCAACGACCTCGGCCCGGTGGACGACGGGTTGGCGCTTGGTCACATGCAACTGCTTCTCAGTAGCGCTCCTGAGCAGCAGGCTGCTCTGGACGCCTACGCCGCCAGCCTTAACGACAAGAGCTCGCCCAACTTTCACCAGTGGCTCACCGCTCAGCAGATTGGCGCGAATTACGGCGTGGCCCAGGCCGACATCGACCAGGTGACCGGCTGGCTTACGGCGCACGGGTTCGCCGTCAACGGCGTTTATCCAAGCAACGTGCTTATCGATTTTTCCGGCACGGCAGCGCAGGTTCGCGAGGCCTTCGGAACTGAAATTCACAACTACCTGGTCAAAGGCGCGCGTCATATTGCGAACGCAAGCGACCCGAAGATTCCCGCGGCTCTCGGGCCGGTGGTCGCCGGCATCGTCTCGCTGAACGACTTCAGGCCCCGGCCCATGCATCAGGCCAAACCCAACTACACCTTCACCTCGGGCGGATCTACTTATTACGCGGTCACTCCGGCGGATCTGGCCACCATCTACAATCTCAACCCCGCCTTCGCGGCCGGCTATACCGGCAAGGGCCAGACCATTGTGGTCATTGAAGACACCAATGTCTATTCCACGAATGACTGGACCGTATTCCGCAAGACCTTCGGCCTTTCAAAATACACCTCCGGCTCGTTCACGCAGGTTCATCCGGGGGCTAGCTGGCCAGGCAACTGCGCCGATCCCGGCGTGAATGGCGATGATGTGGAAGCGATTATCGATGCGGAGTACGCCTCAGCATCCGCGCCCAATGCCGCAATCGTGCTGGCCTCATGCGCCGACACCAATACCACCTTTGGCGGATTGATTGCTCTGCAAAATCTGCTGATCCAGCCCGACCCACCTCCTTTGGTGAGCATCAGCTATGGAGAGTGCGAAGCCGAGAACGGCGCGGCGGCAAATTTCTCCTACAGGATTACCTATGAAATAGCCGCTCTCGAAGGCGTATCGGTATTTGTCTCCTCGGGAGACGAAGGCGCAGCCAGTTGCGATGCCAATCAGAGCGCGGCCGTACACGGCATCGGCGTAAGCGGGCTCGCATCCACGGCGTATAACGTGGCCGTGGGCGGGACCGACTTTGGCGACTCCTATCTCAACGAGAATGCCACTTACTGGAATGCGACCAACACAGCGACTTATGGGTCAGCCATCTCTTACATGCCGGAGATTCCATGGAATGACTCCTGCGCCGGCACGCTGCTGGCTAATTACGTTACCGGCTCGCCGATAAGCTATGGACCGAGCGGCTTTTGCAACACTGCGTTTGGCGAGGAATTTCTCACCACCGGCTCTGGCAGCGGCGGGCCGAGCGGTTGCGCATACGGCAATCCCAGCATTTCGGGCGTGGTAAGCGGCAGTTGCGCGGGCTACGCGAAACCCTACTGGCAGTCGCTTGTCGGAGTGCCAAATGACCACGTGCGCGACATTCCCGACGTTTCTCTGTTTGCGGCCAATGGTCTCTGGGGCCACTACTACCCCATCTGCTACACCGATCCGAACTTCGGAGGCGTGCCTTGCACCGGCGCACCCGACACGTGGCCCGGCTATGGCGGCACCAGCTTTGCTTCGCCCATCATGGCCGGCATCCAGGCTCTGGTTAACCAAAAGCACGGACGCCAGGGCAATCCCAATCCAACCTATTACGCGATTGCAAACGCGGAGTACGGATGGAAAGGGAGCGCAGCCTGCAATTCCAGCAACGGCAACACTGTTGGTTCAGGTTGCGTCTTTCACGATGTGACCCTGGGCGACATGGATGTGAACTGCACTGCCACCCAGATTCAGTCAGGGCACAAAACCGTTACTGCCTCCTTCAACTGCTATCTGGACGGCGCCACCAACGGCGTGCTTTCCACCTCGAACTACAGTTACAAACCGGCATATGCGGCGGGAACCGGCTGGGACTTTGCCACCGGCATCGGCACGGTAAATGCCTATAACCTGGTGCTCAGCTCCTGGTGGTGGTAGACCAGTTTTTCGCCTGAAATGTGAAGCGGCGCGGAGAAGCGATTCTCCGCGCCGTTTCTCATTGTGTGAATAGTCCCTGGCCGCTCAGAATCCTTCCAGCACATCGGCCACCAACTGCCGCGCAAACTCGCGCGAAAGCCGCTCGACGGCAGCCGGATCCTCCTCGAAGAAGCTGGAAAGATTGGTGGTGGACTGATACTGCTGGCGGAAGACGTAGTTCTTGTTTTCGTAGAGAATTTTTCCGTCGCGGGCGTTGAGCGTGACCGAAACGACCATGGTGATGAGGTAGCTGGACGACTGCTGCGTGGTGGAGTTGTAAGTGAGCGGCGAAACCACTTCCTTCAGGATCGTCCCATGCAGAACGGCGTCCGGATCACCATTTGCGTCGGGCGTTACCCGCAGCCGTGTGCGCGTGGCAAATTCGCGGATCACCGCCTGGGTCATCACCGTCTCAGTGCGATAGGCCTCGGTGCGCGTGGCAAAGAGCGGCACCGCGAGCGTGCTTACGCCGGGCGGCAGGTGAGTGGCCGCGCCCAGCGTGTGGTACCCGCAGCCGGAGAGCGGCAACAGTGCAAGAGCAAGCGCAAAAAAAGCAATCGGACGCATGACTCATCTTAGCGCGCAGCCCCGCCTGCCCTGGCGGACCTATACCCACGCCGTGCCCCATCCATTTCGCGCACTTTGCGAAATGGGTGGGAGTACACAAGGCGCCCGTCTGGCGGTTTGATTCATCACACCCAGGCGGTCGTCAACATCCCCAGCTTTACGGGTGAGAGTTTGAGGCCGTCGGCGCGCTCCTTGAAGTAGAGTTCGTTGAGCTGCTCGGAATCCAATTGCTCGAGGCGCTGAAATCCGGCGCGGCGCAGCTCCGACTCCATTGTCTGCGGCGTAAAGAAGAGCTGAAATGGCTCTCCGGCGGCGGCCACGCGGCCAGACAGCGCGTCGAAAGCCGTGCGGCCAACCTCGCTCAGCGTCTCCGGCGCAAGCGCATAATCGAAGCTCACCGCGGTTCCGGAAGGCATTTGCGCGATGAAATCGAGCGTGGCCCGAAAGGCCGTGAGCGTCAGGTAAGGCACCACTCCCAGCCAGCCGAAGAATGTGGGAGCGCTGCTGTCGAATCCCGCCTCCGCAAGCCCTTCCGCCAGCGTGTGACGCTCAAAGTCCAGAGGAACAAACGTCAGCTCTGCGGGCAAGGCGATATCGGCTTCGGCCAGCATCGCTCGCTTCCACTCTTGCGTGGCGGGAAAGTCCACCTCGAAGACGCGCAGCGACGGGTAGGGATTGCGATAGGCAAACGTATCCAGCCCCGCGCCAAGAACCACGTACTGCGCCACACCCTCATGGACGGCGGCTGCCAGTTGGTCTTCGACATAGCGGCTGCGCACCGCCATGAAGGCGCGAAAGTCCCGCCCCACCGGGTGCGAGGCACGCCCTATCTTGCCTCGATAGCCCGATCCAATCAGCCGCACCGCGATGGGATCGTCCAAAACCGGGGGCAGGTCCATCAGTTGGTGCGCGGCGCGGCGAATGGCTACTCCAAGAGCTGTCTTGCTGGCTTTGCCGGTCTCCATGACTTCGAGTTTAGAGCACCGATTCGGCCCTTCACCGCTCGTACAAATTTGGGTGCCAACGGAGGGAGCCGGGGGGTTCAACCCCCGGAACGAAAGCTAACCTAAGCGCGGCCTTCAGGCCCGGGCCCTTGTCCGCCCAAACAAATTCGGGTGCCCCATCCTTTCGCGATCTTTGCGAAAGGGTGGGATAGCACAAAGGTCGCCCGCCCCGTGAACCGGGACGCCCCATCTTAGCCGATTCGCAATCTTTGCGAATCGGCTAAGGTGGGATGCGGCGTACCATATCTTCCATGAACTGGATTCCCACTAGCTGGCTCGCATGGGCAATACTCTCCGCCGTTTTTGCCGCCGCCACAGCCCTGCTGGCCAAGGTAGGCGTGGCGCATGTGGACTCGAACCTGGCCATGGCGCTGCGCACCAGCGTCGTTGTGGTCTTTGCCTGGGCCATCGTATTTGCGCTCGGCAAACACGGCGAAATTCGCACGCTCGACCGGCACACGTGCCTGTTTCTGGTGCTCTCCGGCCTCGCCACCGGCCTTTCGTGGATTTGCTACTTCCGCGCCCTGCAACTGGGACCGGCCTCGCGCGTGGCGCCAATTGACAAGCTCAGCGTTCCCCTGGTCATCATCTTCGCCTGGCTGCTGCTGGGTGAAAAGCTCACCGCCCCGGCCTTGGTGGGCGGCCTGCTCATCACCGCCGGAGCCGTGGTCATCGCTCTGGGATGAAACAGGGATGATGGGGAGCCGTAAACCCTTGGCGACTTTCGTTACCGATCTTTACCATCGCTGGAAGTTGATAAGGTGATGCGGCGCTATGCTCGCGAACGACTTTGTTGGGGGACCACCTGCAAATGTGCGGAAGTCCCGGATCATATGCATTTGATCGTAATATTCCGAAGCGTGGGCGATTTGAAGCCACGAGATCGCTTCTCGGGTCCCCATGGTCAGTGCTCTTTGGAAGCGAGAGATACGAGTGAGCATCATGGGAGAAACGCCAAAGTACTCCAGCGATTTTCGCTCCAACTGGCGTGCACTCATCCCAAGCTCTCTCGCCACTTGCGCTACCTTGGAGTGAGTTCCCGCCTGTAGAAATGCGCGAAATCCGTGAAGCTGGTCTGGTTTGCTTTTTGAGCGCTGCAGCCGGAAGAGGAAGAAATCGTCCAGCAGGCTGACCCGCTGTGAGAACGAGGTCGAATTCCCCAGCCGCTGATAAAGTTTGGACACGCCTGGCCCGAGCACCGCGTGACCTTCTGTACCTCTCTCGGCGAGAGGCGACGCTGGCGCGCCGAACAACTGGTAGAAACCGGAGGGTTCAAAAATGACAGCCAGGGCGCTTACATCTCCACGAACGATAAGACGAACCCTGCGCCGACTGATCGGGCCGATAACGGTGATGGGCGAACAGGGATTTTCGGACTCATCGCTGAAGCTTGGAATCCGATAGGGATCGCGAAACTGGAACTCCAGCATCATGCCGAGTCGAGCAACGACCGGTTCTACCGCCTCTGCACCGTGCATCCGGAAATCCCGCTGCACGAAGGCGCGAATACACCGGGCCAACTGAGGATGGGGGTGTGCGCGCTCAATGTGGAGCATCGTACTTCCTCCGAAGAATCCTGGCGTTATTCTACGCGGGTTTTTGCCCCGGATTTGAGAACGGAAGGTCCATCTTCTCCACATTGACCAGGTTGACCTCACTTGCGAGCCAACCCGAGCCTGCGTCCAGCAGAATGAAGGTCACGATCATATCATTAATCGATGTGGGATCGATCTTGCCATCCGGCTTCATCACAGGGTTCTGCCACTTCGCCTGAACCACCTTCACGCGAGGAGCAACCGTACGCTGAATCAGCAGTTCCAGAGAAGGAAAGACGGAGTTGTGAAAGGGGCCACCGGCACCATGAAGGAATCCCAAAGCCTTCTCCAGACTCGCTCTTCCCCGCACGATGGTACCGAACCGGTTCACGGTGACGGCATCTTCAGTATGCAGAGCGGCAATGGCTACGGCATCGTGCTTTGCCCAGGCTTCATCCCATTTGCGGAGGAAGGTTTTCACCGCTTCAGGTTCGTCCATCTCAGAGCTTTCCGCGACCAATGCCTGAGCCGTCGTCACCGCAGCAATGGTAGTCAATAGAAATGTGCGTCGTGTGCTTGTTGAACTCGCCATATAGAAATGGTCGCCAATGTAAACAAATAGTGCCTAGTACAGATGCGACAAAGCGAAAAATTCAGGGCCAAATGCTGATTGGTCCCAGCAAACGCAGATGTTGTGAGGGAGGGTTCCGAGCAAGTGCAAAATCGCCTTGCCGCCAGCGATTGAAGGGATAGCCGTGTGCGCGTGGGTCTGGCTCTATTGAAGGCCTCAGCCTAGACAGCCTGCCCTGAGCCTGTCGAAGGGGTTAGCCCGTTGCAGAACATTCTCCTCTCCCGGCGCACAATGGAAGCAGTCAGGAGAGCAGCTTTCATGGTCCTTATTCCCTATTCCCTATTCCCTGTTCGCTGGTCCCTAGTCCCCGACCCTTGGTACCCACCCCCCCTCTTGTATCTCTGAATAAGCGACA
>PLOI01000130.1 GCA_003142015.1 Acidobacteriaceae bacterium
TGGGCGAGCTGGGGATTACGGTTTCGGATGCCGTGCGCATCCTTCTGACGCGAACCGCGAATGAGGGCGCTCTCCCATTCGCGTTGGCCCAAAACGCTGCCGAACACGACGCCTGGTTTCGCGCCAAGGTTCGGGAAGCCCTCGATGATCCGCGTCCCGCCATTCCCCACAAGCAGGTTGAAGCACACTTTGCCAAGCGCCGCGCCGCCGCCCTTCTCAAGGAACAGAGATAGCTCATGGTCTTGGAATGGTCCGTCTTTGCACTTGCAGATCGCGAAGCTATCTTCGACTACATTGAGGCGGATAGTCCTCGGGCTGCAATCTCCACGGATGATCGCATAAAAGAGTGCGTGGAAAATCTGGCGCGATTTCCAGAGATGGGCCGCCCAGGCCGCGTTGAAGAAACGCGCGAGTTGGCCATCTCCGGTACGCCCTACATCGCGGCTTATCGAATTGCCGGCGAAACCGTGCGGGTATTGCGTCTGTTACACGGCTCGCAGCAATGGCCGGATGATATGCCCGGTTATCCAGTCGGGGAATCGTCCGGCCACTAACCACTGACCACTACCTGCTGAAGCTCACATACTTGCGTCCGGCGTAGAGCCGGAAGCCGCCGGCCGGATCGGCCACGAATTGCAGCGGCACGGGCCGTTTCAGCCCGGCATCATCGCCCGAGTTCACTGTCAGCGCCTCGTGCGCGCCCACGTCGGTCACCACAAACTTGTTCCCCACGAATCCCACGCCATAGACGCCCGCGGGAAGGTGTTCGCCGCCCACCTTGAGAGAAACTTCGCTGATGAAGTAGGCCTGATACTTCGCCTGCACGCCTGTCGAGTAGCCGCTGGTGTCCACCAGGCCGGCCAGCACAAAGAACCCGTCGGAAAACTTCACGCCCCCGGAGTTCCTCAACTGTGTAGGCGCCAACTGCCCACGGTAGAACACGTTTGTCGGCATCAGTTTCTGCATATCTGCCGGCTTCTGCACCATGTCGCCGCCCGCTTGCGCCTTCATCGTCCCCGGCGCCATCATCGCCACGGCCACCATCCCGGCCGCCGCCATCTTCAAAATTCCACTGAAACGCATCGTAAACCTCCTTGTTTCCGCTGCGTCTGGAGTATATCGCACCCCGCGCCGCACTGGATGCCGTTCTTGCGCCGCATCATCAGCGGGCGGTTCGCCGCCCGTTTCCCCAAATGGACCGCGCGGTGCGACAATCATCGCGTCGGGGCTTGCGCTTCCGGCAAGGATTTCTTCCCACGGAGATAACAACCATGAAGCGTCTTTTGGTATGTACGGGGCTATTGATCGTAGCCGCCACCCTATCCGCCCAGCAAGGCTTGCCAAAGAGTCCGGCGGCCACAGCGTCGGCGACCATTGCCGGCAAAACCATCACCATCGATTACGCCTCGCCCGGCGTCAAGGGCCGCGCCGGCCAAATCTTCAACAAGGGCGGCCTCATCAGCAAAGACCCAACCTATCCGGTCTGGCGCGCCGGCGCCAATGGCGCCACCAAACTGCACGCCGATGCGGACCTGACCGTCGGCGGTTTGAAGGTTCCCAAGGGCGACTATTCGCTATATGTCGATGTCGCCGACCCTGACAACTGGGTGCTGATCGTGAACAAGCAAACCGGCCAGTGGGGCACCAAGTACGACAAGGCGCAGGACCTGGGCCGTGTGAAGATGACCATGAGCAAACCGCTCGTAACGGTCGAGAATCTGACCTACGCCTTTGCGGCCCTCGGCGGCACCACCGGCAAGCTCACCTTGGAGTGGGAGAACCACTCCGCATCCGTACTCATCGCCGTGCATTGAAATCCGGCGCGGTCGGGTGGGTGCCCCAGGTCCCGCATTTGGGACCTGGGAAACGGTAGCTTTGCAGACAATTGCCGCTCTGCAGATACAATAGGAGAAGTGTGTGATTTCGTCCCGGAAGGGTGAACACTTTGCCGTTGTATGCCTATCGCTGTACTCAATGCGGTCACCGCTTTGAAAAAATCCAGCACTTTAGATCCAAGCCGGAGCTTGTCTGCCGGGAGTGCGGCGGCGAACTCGAACGTCCGCTTACCGCGCCGCGCCTGCACTTCGTGGGCTCCGGCTTTTATGTGAACGACTACGGTGGCAAGAGTAACCCGCCCTCCTCCGAGCCCACTCCGGCCCAGATTAAAACCCCTTGCGGCGGAAGCTGCGGCGCTGCCTGCCCCGCGGTCGGGGCCGCTGCTTCTGCTCCAACCGCAGAATCGCCCAAAAGTTAGAGAGATAAGACTCGCTTTCGCGGCTTTCTAAGTCCCGCGCGCCGCCTGATTCATGCGCAACCCGGCGTCGCCATGAATGTCATCGGCAACTGCATGGCCGCCGCCGCCGTCGCTCGCTGGGAAGGCGAACTGAAACCAACAACGATCTCCGGCTAAAGTCCGGGTGCCCCATGTCCCGCTTTTGGGACATGGGAGACTACAACTACCAAATGAAACGGTCTCGGCGCACTGCGATAATCATTGGGTATGCCCCTTCTCGATCCCATCCCGTCGCCGGTCGTGGACGCCGACTTTGCCGCTCTCGAATGGGAGCCGCTGCTGGCTCTCGTCTCTGGCTTTGCCGCATCCCCGGTCGGCCGCCAGGCGATTCTCGA
>PLOI01000117.1 GCA_003142015.1 Acidobacteriaceae bacterium
TGAGGTAGAGCAGGGACTAGGGAATAGGGAATAGGGAATAGGGCGGGCCGGGGTTCAAGCCTGAGATCATGGTCTGCCCTTTGGTCTTAGGGTCTAGGTTGGAAAGTTAGCTTACCTTACGCACCATATTGTCGAACAGCTCCTGTAAGTGACGTTCGCTACTCTTTCCGTTGATCGCTTGTCTTAGCAAAACTTCAAGATCGCGTTCCCCGAGCAGAAGGACCAGCCCGTTCTTAATCGCAATTTCCTTAATTTGCGAATAGTACGCTGGTTTGATCTCTGGGCCGCCCCGGTATGCTATCACTCCAAAGTGGCCGATCCGATCATTCAAGTAATGATCAACTTGGGCGAAGTCATCTGCCGATAGGTCGTTGTAGTTCTTGCATTCGAAAATTACCTGGGTAGCGATATAGCGATCTCGGATGAGCTTCCAGAATCCGGACTGTGAGTGATTTCCGGCTACCCAGTCCCGAATGCTCCTACCGTCCACTGTGCGAACGTGCGGTTCGACATTGCTAAGCGACCGGAAAAAACATAGCCTAATGACCTCGCCGACAATGGTCTCATACTCCGAGGCGTCGTCTTTCCCCCGTGCCAGCTTCCCGAGTTTTGCCAATATTTCTTCAAGTTTGTTCCGATATTCTTGACCATACTCGAAGGAATGTGGCAACTCTTCGAGAAGGCCGGCTCTCTTGAGTTCCAGACTGTCGTCAAGAGTGGGGACAAGTATGTCTCGCAATTGCAGCGCGTCTGCATACGTGTCGTGAATAACTAGCAGACTGTCACGCGATATCTGGTCTGGATTAAAGGGCTGAGTGTCTTGGAGCTTGAACTGAACCTCGCCTTTCGGATTTGCTACCCCGGCGAAGCCTATTCCGTACAACAAGGAGGTAAAAGCGAATGGCGTAGTGTGTTGGTATATCCATTTTTGACAATTCGCTCGAACTTCCTGATCCATCAAGAGTTTCTTCAGAAAGTCGTCAATAGCCTTGGAGGTGAACCGTTTCCCGAGGCCAAAGAAACGGGTCAGGACTAATCTCAGTTGTGGGTAGTTTTCTGCGTATTCGTCGCAAAGCTCTTTGAGTCTGCTTTCAGAGAATCTCCGTTTAGCCTCGGCCAAATCGGTAAGCATGATTTTTGAATTCTGATGAGATTGGGCATTTTGCAACGCGAACGAACAATAGGCTAATACATCGCGCGGCCGGGGTTGGCAGAAACTGAACACTACGTTCTCGGATTCGCCATCGCCCTCGAAAAAGGCGTTCCATGTGGAACCGCCCAGAGCTGGCTTCGAAATGAGATTCCTGCGAATCCTGCGCTCTATAAGTTCCCGAAGAAGCTCACGAGTCCATTCAAGCGAAATAACCGATGTTTCTAACCTAGAGAATTCAAGATCAACTTGCCTGACCCTGTCGAACATATTTTCTCTTATGAAAAGGAGAACCGAAATGTGCTGGGAGATGGCGTTAAGCTCGACACAAGCGTGCATGAGTGCCATTAGGACTCTCACAGCGTTGTCGGTACCGTCCCAGTCTTCGTCGATCCGGTCAATCAGAATCAGGAGATTCCGTTTCGGCTCGACGGACGCATCAATGATTTGTTGGATTAGCTTTTTACTGCGCTGATTAAACCTGTCCCATTCCTTCTCTTGGATCCCGTCTAAGTCGCCGACCCCTTCCTGTACAAGTTCGATGGTCCTCATGTCGAACTCGAATTGCTCTATTGCATTCCGCTCTCTTTGGATCTCGTCAAATGGGTGGGCGACCGCGAAGGAGAATGCACCATTTTTCTTCCATGTTGCTACGGCTTCATCAAGCAAGGAGCGCTTGAAGCAGGTTACGATCGTTTTGAATGTCCGCTGGCTTAACACTTCGTCTCCAGATTTCACGTAGGCGTCGAGTGAGGAGAACAGTTCCGGAAGGATTAAGGCGGTACGTTTTGAGTCTCGATCTTTTAGGTAGTAGGTTGTAGCAGTCTTACCAGAGCCGCGTCTGCCAACAAAGATGCACTTCGAAGCTCCTCGGCCTGCTGCCGCCCTCATGGACGGAGTTTCCACAAACATCATCGAATCGGTGCGAACGACATCGTATTCAGCGAACGATTGGCCGAGGTCCGCCTTTTTGACTGAATCTTTTGGGAGTTGGAACGCGGAAGGAGTCTTCATGGATCGAGGTCCTCGTTTCAGTTCTGGCCGTGGGAGAAAGCACCACGATCTAGGACGTAATTTGTTGCGAATACAATTTGTCGTCCCATGATACGCCGTTTCGAATGGGTTGATTATTTTTAGCTGGACTATGAAATGACAGTCGTTTGTGGCTCTTTGCCCACTCAGTTGGCGCCAGTAGCCTGATGCGCTCGTCCAGCGCAGCCAGCGAGCTGCCAAAGCGGGAACCTTCGACAAGCGGGGGGCGGGTTTAAAGCACTCGGCGGAGGCCTGGACCTGAAGACCGCTGATTGAGCCGCTGTATTCAGAGGCCTGGAAGGCCTCTGCTCCCTCCGTCCAGGGGCTAAAGCCCGATGTCTATATTGGGGCATTTGCGGCACGGATAAATCCGTGCCCTGACACAAGGCAAGGGCTGAATATTAGGCAGGGATGAAGCCGTGCTCTGACTCAATCAATATTTTGTCGCACTTGCGGTGCCACGAAGAACTTATCCGTAAATTGAGAAAGGAATGTAGCGCCGGTCTCCAGACCGGCTGTACTGGCAGCGTCCACGCTGCCAGACGTCACCCGTGGGTCTGGAGACCCACAGGACAGCCGACCAGGAGGTCGGCGCTACCAGTTTGCGGATAAACTCTAACGTCGTGCCCTTTCAAAGCGTCAATTCGTGCGAAGGTTCAGCTGAGGAATTCGGCGATGGCGGAGACTACTGTTTGCTGCTCGTCTTCGCGGAGCTCGGGGAAGATGGGCAGGGCCAGGACTTCGCGGGCGGCGCGTTCTGCTTCAGGGAAACTGCCTTCTGCGTAGCCGAGGCTCTGGAGCGCCGTTTGCAAATGGAGCGGGACGGGGTAGTAGATCTCCGAGCCGATTTTGCGCTCGGTGAGGAACTGGCGCAGGCCGTCGCGGCGGGCAGTGCGGATAACGTACTGGTGCCAGACATGGTGGGTGCCAGGAACCTCGTGGGGCAGTACGACGCCGTGGGTGGGATAAGGGCCGGCCTCGACCAGTCCCGCTGCATGAAAGAGTGCGTGATAGCGGCGGGCGACGGTGCGGCGGAGTTGATTCCAGCCGTCGATGTACTTGAGCTTGACGGTGAGGATGGCGCCCTGGAATCCGTCCATGCGGGTGTTCCAGCCGATCTCGTCGTGGTAGTAGCGGCGGCGCATGCCGTGCTGGCGCAACATGCGGGCGCGCTCGGCGATTTCATCGGAGTTGGTGGTGACCATGCCGGCGTCGCCCGCGGCGCTGAGATTCTTGGTGGGATAAAAGCTGAAGGCGGCGGCGTCACCGAGCGAACCGGCTTTGATCCCTTGCCACTCGGCTCCCCAGGCTTGCGCGGCGTCTTCGATGAGCTTGAGATTGCGCTCTTTTGCGATGCGGGCGAAGGACGTGAAATCGGCGCACTGGCCGTAGAGATGGACGGGCAGAATGGCGCGGAGGCCTTCGGCCCGCGGGCCATTTAGAACGGTTTCGACGGCAACAGGGCTGAGGTTGAAGGTAGCGGGGTCAATGTCGGCGAGCAGAGGCGTGGCCCCGGCGCGGAGAATGGCGCTGACCGAGGCGAAGAAACTGAAGGGGGTGGTGAGGACGGTGTGGCCGGGACCGATGCCGGCCGAGGCCAGCGCGAGCCAGAGGGCGTCAGTACCCGAGGAGCAGCCGACGGCGTGGGCCATACCCAACTGGACGGCGGCGGCTTTTTCAAAGGCGGCAACGGACTCGCCCAGAATGAACTGCTGCGTCTCCAGGACATGGCTGACCGCCCCCATCAGTTCATTGTGGACCAGGCGGTACTGGCGTTTGAGGTCCAGCATGGGTACCGGCTGGGCGGTTGGGACAGGGTTCTGAGGCGTGTTCGGTGTGTTTTTCACACCACTATGCTACCAGTTTCGCGGCTTCCCGAGTGCCAAAAGCGGGAGCTAGAGCACCCGGCAGCATGGCTTCCCAGGTCCCAAGAGCGGGGGATGGGACGGCCCGAAAGCATCGCTTCCCAGGTCCAAAACACGGGACCTGGGCCACCCGGGGGAGTTGGGACACCCGGCTCGGAACGCCCGGCAAATGAAAATTGAGACATAAAGGGTTGAAAAGGTTGGCAAAGCCCTATATTGTTGTCACATTGTTTAATGTGCGGCTCCGGAGCTTCCAGGGCCGCGGACGTCGATTTGTATGAGTACGAGCTGTTCAATTGCATCCAACCCCCCTAAAGAAAGCAGGAGATCGGCACATGGAGAACAAGCCGGCACAAAATATTCAGGATACGTACCTGAACACGGTCCGCAAGGATAAGACCCCCATCACGATTTATCTGGTCAGCGGCGTGAAGCTAACTGGAAAAATCCGGTCCTTCGACAAATATTCCGTGCTGCTGGAAAACAACAGCCAGGAGCAACTGATCTTCAAGCACGCCATTTCGACCGTGGTGAGCAACCGGAGCGTGCTTCACAGCGATCATCGTCCGGCCACAGCGTTCCCCGAAGCTGGCCCGGTAGCAGCCACGCCAATGGCCGCGGTTCCGGCGGTTGGGGAGCAGCGATAGCAGGCGGGAAGCGATCCGAGGTGGCCGTTCAGGCGAACAGGACAAGCGTGCGGCCTTCCACTCCGGCAACAGGAAGTCGCGGCCGGGATGGAGCCCTGGAGCGGGCGGTTTTAGTGGGAGTAGACCTTGGGGTCCGCTCCCGCGGCAACCACGCAGCTCAGGCGGGCGCGCGGCAAGCGGCTGTGCGCGTAGAGCAGGACAGCGCTGATTTTGCCCTCGATGAGGATGCAATCGACAATCCTGCTGGCGCGGGCGTTTCCGCGGCCAGAGCGGCAGCGTCGCGCTCGTCAACGGAGCTGGACGCGGATGAATCTCTTGCTGAATTTCGCGAACTGGTGGCAAGCGCCGGCGGAGTGGTGGCTGCCGAGCTGCTCCAGCGACGCGCGCGGCCTGATCCGGCTACGCTGATTGGCGCCGGCAAGGTGGAGGAGATTGCCGGGGTTGCCGCGTCGGTTGAGGCCGACCTGGTGCTCTTTGATCACGACCTGACGCCGACACAGTTGCGCAACCTGGAAGCCGCACTGCCTTGCCGCGTGCTGGACCGAACGCAATTGATTCTGGACATCTTCGCCCGCCATGCACGCACCCGCGAAGGGCAGTTGCAGGTGGAGCTGGCGCAATTGGAGTACATGCTGCCGCGGCTGAGCGGCAAGGGCAAGGCGATGTCGCAGTTGGGCGGCGGTATCGGCACACGCGGACCGGGCGAAACCAAACTCGAAACGGATCGGCGGCAGATCAACCGGCGCATTGACCGGCTGAAGATTGAGCTGGACTCGGTGCGCAGCGTGCGCAAGCAGCAGCGCCAGCGGCGCGAGTCGGTTCCGGTGCCCACGGTGGCGCTGGTCGGCTACACCAACGCAGGCAAGAGTACGCTCTTCAACCAACTGACCGGCGCTGAGGTTTTGCAGTCGCCACGCATGTTCGCCACGCTCGATCCGAAACTGCGCGCAATTGAGCTGCCCAGCCGCCGCAAGGTTCTGTTGTCCGACACGGTTGGCTTCATCCGCAATTTGCCGCATACGCTGGTGACCAGCTTCCGCGCGACGCTCGAAGAGGTGGTGCAGGCCGAGGTGTTGCTGCACGTGCGCGACGCGGCGTCAACTTATGGAGCGGAGCAAAAATCGCAAGTGGAGCGGGTTCTGGGCGAGCTTGAATCTCTAGGAAAGCCGCGCATTGAAGTACTCAACAAGATTGACCTGCTGGGCGAGGACGAGCGACAAGGACTGCTGGAGCGGACTAAGGCTTCAGGCGAGGTAGCCGTCTCGGCGCGCACCGGCGAAGGGATGGACGCGCTGCTCAAGGCTATCGACCGCGCACTGCACTCCGACCCGCTGATCGATGCGGAGTTGCGTGTTCCGCAGCACGAGGGCGCGGTGCTGGCGGCCATCGAAGCNNTTTTTCATCAATGCGTTTTGCCCGATCGCCTATCCTCTCTTCAAAGACCGCGAAGGAGACCCCATGAACCCCGTCGAAGCCAGCCCCGCCCGCGCCATCACCACACTTGCCAGCCGCGAGGTCTATCGCAACCACTGGATGCGAGTGCGGGAGGACAAGATTCTGCGCTCCAACGGCGTGCGGGGCATCTACGGCGTGGTGGAGAAGCACGATGCGGCTATTATTTTGCCCATCGACCGGGGGCGCGTGTGGCTGGTGGAACAGTTCCGCTACACCATCCAGGAGCGCGCGCTGGAGTTGCCCCAGGGCGGCTGGGAGATGGAAGTCGAGGATCCCGAAGAGCTGGCGCGCGGCGAACTGAAGGAGGAGACCGGGCTGGAAGCGGCAGAGATGATCCGCCTGGGAACTCTGTGGATCGCTTACGGGTTTACGCGGCAGAAGCAGCACGTTTTTCTGGCCACCGGACTGACGGAGACTGGAAGGATGCCCGATGCCGAGGAGCACGATCTAGTGGTGCGCTCCGTTTCAGTTGAGGATTTCGAGGAGATGATGCGCGACGGAGAAATCCGCGACGGCTGCACGGTTTCGGCGTGGGGGCTTTATTCGCTGTGGAAGGCGCGGCAGGGGTGAAGATGCTGAGTCTCTGGTGGTGGGTCAGTTTGAATAAACTTCCCCTCAGCGGCTAAAGCCCATTTGATTTTGCTGGATTGATGTACGGACTGAAGCCCGCACCCTGACACAATTTATTTTTTGTTGCATTTACGGCGCGGCTGAAGCCGCGCTCGTTCAAAGCGTTGAGTTTCCCTGCCTGTGTAGCCCGGCGATATGAGCATACCTCCGGGCCTGAAGGCCTCCCATTTGAAGTGCTGTATTCAGGTGGCTGAAGCCACCTGCTCCCTCCGTCCAGGGGCTAAAGCCCGGCGTCTTATTGCAGCATTTGCGGCACGACTAAAGTCGTGCCCTGACACAAAGCTAGAGTTGATTCATCTTCGGCACGACTAAAGTCGTGCCCTGACACAATGCGGGTTTAGGAAATTCTCTCTATAAGACCACTTTGTAAATGTTGCCCTTATTGTCCACGGCTACGCCGAAATGATTGTCCTCGGGCACGCCCAATTGTTCGCGATGAAACTCTATCTGAAGAACGGTTCCCTTATCTCCGGTAGCGACTGCCTGTCCAACGTTTTCGCTGCCGAGAATTGTGGAAACATAATACCCCTCCCCGTAGACTGCATCCCACGCGAAGGCGAGATTGGGCTGCGGCGGATAGCTGGCAGGGGTACCCGGAGTTTTGTCGTTATAGTAGGTCGCCGTCACAATCGACCACGGTCCCCGGAAGGACTCTCCATTGACCTGGACCAGCGTAATTATCCCTGATTTTCCTAAGTAATTTGTGACTTTGGCGGTAAACAACGGCGGGTCAGTCTGCGTCGCCGCAGGACCCTGGACGGGATAAAGCCGCTGGCCGAATGTAGCGACGCCGCCGGAGATCATGCAAATGCTCAACAAGCCAAAAACAAGAGCGTATTTCGTTTTCATGAGTTAGCCTCTATCGGTTAGAACTACCGTTGTATTTTCTTCAAGCCCTAGAAAAGCCGCAAAGGCCCGGGCCTGAAGGCGAGCGCAAATTCGCACTCTTTCAGGGGACTGAAGTCCCCTGCTCCCTCCAGAATTTCGATTTACCACTGGAGTATTAGAAACCGGAACCGACAAGAAAGTTTCTCTGCCGGCCAAGATTTATCCGCGCTCTTCCATGGGAATGTAGGGCGAGGGGTAGGGCGGGCCGATGTATTCGGCGCGAGGACGGATGAGGCGGTTGTCGTCCAACTGCTCGATGATGTGAGCGGCCCATCCGGCGATGCGGCTGATGGCGAAGATGGGCGTGTAAAGGTCGATGTCGATTCCCAGAGTGGCGTAGGTGGAGGCGGAGTAAAAATCCACGTTGGCGTTGAGTTTCTTGTCGGCATTGATGTAGAGTTCGATGGCGCGAGACATTTCGAACCATTTGGGCTGACCGGCATCCTTGCCGAGCTGCTCGCTCATCTTGCGCAGGTGTGTGGCGCGGGGGTCCTCGGTCTTGTAAACGCGGTGGCCGAAGCCGGAGATCTTCTGCTTGGCGGCCAGCATATTCTTCACGTATTCGACCGGGTCGGCGCCAGCCTTGTCGATTTCGTAGAGCAGGCGCATGACGCCTTCGTTGGCGCCGCCATGGAGCGGTCCCTTGAGAGCGCCGAGGGCTCCGGTGACGGCCGAGTGAACATCCGACAGGGTAGCAGCGATGACGCGAGCGGCAAAGGTGGAGGCGTTCAGCTCGTGCTCGGCGTGGAGGATGAGGGCAATGTCCAGCGTCCGAGTCGCTGTTTCGGAGGGCTTGACGCCGTTGAGCATCCAAAGGAAGTTGGCCGCGTGGTTCAGCGAGCGGTCGGGCGGCACCACTTCTTTTCCCTTGCGCAGCCGGTCGTAGATGGCCACGATCATGGCGATCTGCGCGGTCAGGTTATAGCTCTTGCGCACGTTGGCGTCGTGCGAATTGTCTTTCTCATCGGCGTCGTAGAAGCTGAGCGCCGAGACCGCGGTACGCAGCACTTCCATAGGCGTGGCCGAAGAGGGGACGCTGCGCAGCAGATCGACAATGCGCACGTCAAGGCTCCGGGCGAGCGTAAGTTGCGACTGGAACTCGCGCAGCTCGAGCTGGCTGGGAAGAATGCCGTTCCACAGCAGGCAGGTAGTCTCCTCGAAGGTGGAGTGCACGGCCAGCTCGTGAATGTCGATGCCCCGATAGGACAGGACGCCGGCTTCTCCGTCGATCCAGCAGATACCGGAGTTCGCCGCGACAACTCCCTCCAAACCCTTTCCAGCGACAGCAGTCGACATAGACCTCGGCTCTCCCTCTTACTATTTTTTTATTGGACGCAGCGGCTATTGTGACCCCTTAAAAAGAGCCTGCCGCCTGAAAGTGCTACAAAGATGTTTATATCGTAGCGCTTCGATGGTTGTCACGGAGCGGGAACCGCAAGGGGCGCAAAAACGGCCCCAAATCCCATTTCCCGGCATGCAACGTGCAAAGTAGGACAGCTTTTCCTGCATAAGCGGGAATATTTCTATATTCTGTAGGTTCCCACCGGGAGCGCCCGGCGCGGAAGCTTCGGAATTCCAGGTGGAATCCCGGCCTAAGAACGGGAATTCGGGAGAGAATCCATTTTCCAGCGGCGTCTAGCCAGACAGGAAGGCGCCCTACCGCAACAAGCAGCCCGCAAGACGGGCCGCGAAAGAAAGGCAAACACATGAGTGAACTTGACGAGACTCCCCGAAGCTACTCGGGCGCATTGATGGCGGCCCTCGCCGTGGCCCTGGTGGCCGGGATTGGCGGCCTGATCTGGAGTTACACGCTCGGCAGCCGTCTGAGCAGCCAGGAAACTGCCCTGACCGAGGCCAAGGATCAGAACAAGAAGCTGGCCTCCGACCTGCGCGAAACCGACGCCCGCCTCAAAGTTGCCACCGAGGAGTTGGGCAACTCTCTGGGGCTGACGCAGAAGCAGTTGGACACCCGCGCCCAGGAGATCATCCGTCGCGAGGATGCCCAGGAGGCCAGTGCCCGTCGGCTGGCGAGCGCGCAGAAAGAGACCGCGCAGGCAGTAACCGGGCTTACCACGGATGTCTCCGGCGTGAAGACCGACGTGGGTGGAGTGAGGACGGATCTGGGCAAGACGCAGACCGACCTGGCCACCGCGATCAGCCAGTTGACCTCGATGAAGGGGGATTTGAGCGGCCACAGCAGCCTGATCGCCCGCAATCACGATGAGCTGGAAGTGCTGAAGCACAAGGGCGACCGGAGCTACTACGAGTTCACCCTGACCAAGGGCCAGAAGAAGGCTGTGGGCACGATCAGCCTGGAGCTGAGGAAGGCCGACTCGAAGAGAAACCGCTTTACGCTGGTGGTTGACTCCGACGACAAGCAGTACGAGAAGAAGGACCGGAGCCTGAACGAGCCGCTGCAGTTCTATAGCGGCAAGGAACCGGCACTCTTCGAGATCGTGGTGAACTCGGTGGGAGGGAAGAATCAGTCGATCAGCGGCTACCTTTCCGCACCCAAGGATGCGCCGGCTCCGCCTACTGCTCAATAACAGCAGTGTGGGGCGCGAGCACGAGGCTGTGCTGATACTGGAACGAGAAGGTGAAGTTCAGGCCGAACTTCGACCCTGGGTCGCCGTGGCGCGAGTCAGGCTTCCAGTCCGCGCGCGCGTCCCACTGCTGTTTGTTCACGCGCAAGATCCAGAACGTGATGCCGTCGAGGCTTTCGCCGGGGGCGAGCATGGTGCGCGGGGAGAGCGCATTGCCTCGCAGCGCGGTCAGTTCGGGATAGGCGAGCAGAACTTCCTGGTATTGCGCCGCGTCTCCCGCAGAGACGGAGAGCGTACCGTCCGACAGCCGGGCATTGGCCAGCACATCCTCAAGAAATAGCGGGACATTGCTCTGGTTGCGCAGCTTGACATGAGCGAAGACCAGCACCTGCTCGAAGCTCTCCCTGGCCATGGCTTCGCCGTTGGCGTCGAACCCCGAGGTTTCGACATGGCTTGGATGAGCCCACACCTGGACAATCTCTCCGCGGGCCACGGGCGGCTTTTCCCCCGCCACCACATAAACGGCCACGACGATAGCGACCACCACGGTGGCAACTATGCTGGCCCAGACCACATGGCTGCTCCCCTTGGTGAACTCCTCACCGCGGGCGGCATCGTCAATCTCTTCTTCGGATTCCTGATGGAGTAAGCTCATGGCGCCCTTATCTTATCCCTCCGGGCGCAAGATGGGCCATAGATTCCCGCTTGTCCTGCTGAAATCCTGCCGGAAGTCACACCGAAGAGGCTGCCGCTGGGCTGTGGGGGCGCGGCCTCAGCGCACTGTGACAAGAGGATAAATAATAGGCACACAACAAGCGCACCGCTTGGCAGCAGTCTTGCGCTTACGCCCGTTCCACTTCGCCGTCAGGCCGCGTTATCGCTATGGGCAGCGGCAGCTCGCAGCCGGATTACCGCATCCGCCTGCGCGCCTTTCTGGCCCTGGACGATGTCGAACTCAACATCATCGCCCTCTTTCAGCGTTTTGTATCCGTCCAACTGAATCGATGAGTAGTGAACGAATACGTCGGGCCCGTCTTCACGTCCGATGAATCCGTAGCCTTTGGCGTTGTTGAACCACTTGACCTTCCCTTTGTACTGAGCCACAGGGTTATTCCTTCCTTACATCCTGTGAAGTGCGGCGGGCAACGATTCGGGGAATGTGCCTACCGATATGCATTATGACGCGGAAGAACCTGAAAAGGTTCAAAAAAAAAGCGGCGAGGGACAAAATGAGCCAGGGCCGGTTTGTGGGCGCCGGCCCTGGCTGGAAAGAAAGGCTTGGATCAGGCGAGGCGGCGGCTTTACTTGCCGCGCTTGCCGGCCAGCTTGCGCGCATACAAGAGTACGGCGGACAGCGTCTTGCCGTCCAGAATTGCTCCCTTTTCAATCATTTTGACAATTTCGGAGAGTTTGACCAGGCGAAAAGCAATCTGTTCGTCCTCGTCCAGGTTGGTGTCGCCAGATGTGAGGCCCTCGGCCACAAAAACCTTCATCGACTCGCCCACGAAGCCGGGACTGGCGTAGTACTCCACCAACGGCTTCCACTTCTTTGCCCGGTAGCCGGTCTCCTCGGCAAGCTCCCGTTGGGCTCCGAGCAGAGGGTCTTCGCCCGGTTCGAGTTTGCCGGCGGGCAGCTCCCACAGGAAGCGTCCGGCGGCATGGCGATACTGGCGCTCGACCACAACCCAGGGGTCGCGCTTGCTTTTCGTGTTGTCGATGGCCAGGATGACGGCGCTGCCGTTGTGGCGAACGATGTCGCGCGTGGCCAGCTTGCCACCCGGCTCGATGAGGCGGTCGCGCACCACATGGAAGAGCGGCCCCTCGAAGACCGTCTCAGAGCTGAGCAGCTCGGCAGTTTCCTCGGCCGCGGGCATGAGAGCCTTGGGGGCCTTCTTCGCCTTGGCCTTCTTCGCGTTGGGCTTGAGGGCTTTCTTAGTCCTGGGCTTCAGGGCCTTTGCCGCCTTGAGCGCCTTCTTCATTTTGGGCTTCAAGGCTTTTGCCGCCTTCAGCGCTTTCAGCGCCTTGGGCTTCAAAGCTTTTGCCACTTTCAGCGCCTTTTTCACCTTAGGCTTCAGGGCTTTTGCAGTCTTCTTTGCCTTGGGCTTTGCGGATTTCTTCACCTTGGATTTGGCAGCCTTTGCTTTCCTGGGCGCGGCGGCTTTCACGGCTTTCTTTTTCTTGGGCATCTCTAGTCTCTCCTCCAGGCGCATTTCTGGGCGCGTTGCTGCGCAATCGGACAATATGCGCAATCAGATAAAGAATATACACACTCGACCGGCCAGAGTGTTACAACCGAGAGATACTCGTGCATCAATTCGGTCCGGCGTGGCATCCTTACAAGAGCCGTATTTGAATTTTTACGCTCGCATATGGGGTTCGCCCCGAGATTCCAGATTGCCATGAGAACGAGTTGTTGACCGCAGAGCGCCATCCCATCACCGTTGTGCCAGGACTGCACCGGCTGTTCTTGGACTATTGCTCCCAGGCTGCGGCGGCGCGTGGGTTTCTCGGCTCCGGGCCTTTGGACGAAAGTTGGCGGGAGGGTTCGCACGCTTCTTCGCAGCGGCCCGCGCACTGGCCGGATCTGATTAGCCTGCTGGCCGAGCAGAACGCTTCGCCTTCTCCGGCAGCCGCAGCAGCCCTGGAGGCTTTGCGCAACGGAGCCGGAACGGTGGTGACCGGGCAACAGGTGGGCCTGTTTGGCGGGCCGCTCTTCACGCCCTTCAAGGCGGCTACCGCTCTGGCTCGCGCCCGGCAGGCCACGGCCGCGGGCCGGCCCCACGCCGCCATCTTCTGGCTGGCCACGGAAGACCACGACTTTGCCGAGATCAACCACGTTGTCTTTCCAGCGCGCCGCGAGTTGCGCACGCTAACCTGGGCGGGCGCTCCAGAGGCTGCACGGCCCGTGGGCGGCATCCTGCTGGACGAGTCGATTACTCCGCTGGTCGATGAGGCGCGGGAGCTGCTCGGGGCTTCAGACGCGATGGAGGCGCTGGCCGAGGCCTATCGGCCGGGGCGCACGCTGGCCCAGGCCTTCGCGGAGTTTTATTCCAGGGCTTTTGCCGCGCAGGGGCTGCTGGTGCTGGATGCAAGCGGGCGCGAATTCCATCGCATGGGCGCGCCGGTGTTGCGCGCGGCTGTCGAATGCGCGGACGAGTTCACCGCCACGCTTCTCGACCGCAACCGGGAACTGGAGGCCGCTGGTTATCACGCGCAAGTCAATGTGGCACCAGACTCCAGCCTGCTCTTTCTCATTGACGAAAAAAGTGGCGCACGCGTGGCCCTCAAGCGCCTGCCCGAAACCGCGGCTGAACCCGACGGCCTCTGGCAGGCAGGGCGGCAGAGCTATTCTACGGCGGACTTGGTTGCCCTCCTCGAAGCTGCTCCGGAGCGCATCTCGCCTTCGGCGCTCTTGCGGCCCGTTTTTCAGGATTTCCCGCTCTCGACCTCGGCGATTATCGGTGGACCGGCGGAGATTGCCTACTTTGCCCAATCGGCCGTGCTGTATGAGCGGATTCTGGGCCGGGTGACTCCGGCGCTGCCGCGTTTTTCGGGTACGCTGGTTGAGCCTGCCATCGGCGCACTGCTCAACCAGCATGGGTTGACGCTGGAAGAGGTTTTTGCAGAGACGCCGGCGTCGCTGGCGCAGCGACTGGCCGAGCGGGCCATGCCCGGCGAGGAGAAGCGGAAGCTGGAGTCGGCGGGCGCGGCGCTGGAGGCCGAGCTGACACCGCTGGTAGACTGGATGCGCGCGCTCGATGCGGGCCTTGGCCAGTCGGCGGAAACCGCGGCCGGTAAGATCCGTTACCAGATGGGCCGCTTGCGGAGTTTGGCGGCCAACTTCGAGTTGCAGCGCGAGGCTTCACTAACGCGCCACGCCGAGGCGATCAGCCAGGCGCTCTATCCCGGCGGCGGTCTTCAGGAGCGGCTGCACGGCGCGGCGTACTATTTTGCCCGCCATGGCTTTGAGCTGGCGGAAGAGATCACCGCGCAGGCCGCGAACCCCAGCCCAGGGCACACAGTGCTGTGGCTGTGACAAGACAGGGAATAGGGAATAGGGAATAGGGAACAGGGAACAGGGAACAGGGAACAGGAATCTAACAAATCTCGAATGCAACGCAATGCAAGTTAAACGAATTCGACCGTTCATGAGGGTATTGACATATGAAAACAACTCATCTGCCTGGAGTATTCACGCTGATTGCCCTGGCCTCGTTCTTCCTTTCGCCTGCCGCGCGGGCGCAGGAGGTACATAGTAACCCCGCTCAGCCGCCCGCGGCGGGCGCGGAGCAGCAGAAAGACAAGGACGCCGAGAAGGAAGTAACGCCGATTCCGGCCGAGAAGCTGGTGGCGACGCACCACGAACTGGCACTGGGCGGCAAGACGCTGAAGTACACGGCGACCGCCGGCACGCTACTGATCCGCGACGAGGAAGACAAGCCCTACGGGAGCATATTCTACGTGGCCTACACGCTGGACGGCGCGGACGCGCAGACGCGGCCGGTGAGCTTTCTTTATAACGGTGGCCCTGGATCTGCTTCACTGTGGCTGCACCTGGGCTCGTTCTCTCCGGTGCGCATCACGACCGACAGCCCTAACCCGACCGCCGGACCGCCGTTCAAGCTGATTCCCAACCAGTATTCGCTGCTGGACAAAAGCGACCTGGTCTTTATCGACGCGCCTCTCACCGGCTACTCGCGCGCGGTGGGCAAGGCAACGCCTAAGGACTTCACAGGCGTGGACCAGGACCTGCGCGCCTTTGACCGCTTCATTCAGCGTTACCTGAACCTGAATCAACGCTGGAATTCGCCCAAGTTTCTCATCGGCGAATCCTACGGCACCACGCGCTCGGCCGCGCTGGCCGATATGCTGGGCAACGACGGCGTGCAGTTGAACGGCGTGGTGCTGATCAGCTCGATTCTGAATTACGGCGTGCGTGACGGCGGCTACGACACGGTGTACATCTCGAACCTGCCGAGCTACGCAGCGGCGGCTTGGTACTTCAACAAGATTCCTAACAAACCGGCCGATCTGGCGGCATGGGTAGAGCAAGCGCGGGTATTTGCCGCAGGGCCATACGCGCAAGCGCTGTTTGCCGGCGACAATCTGTCCGCGGCGCAACTGGATTCCGTAGCCAAAGAAGTGAGCCGGCTGACGGGCCTTAGCGTGGACTATGTGAAGGAGACCAACCTGCGCATTTCGCCCACAAGATTCAGGAAGGAAGTGCTGCGCGAGGACCGCAAAACCCTGGGCCGTTATGACATGCGCTTCGAGGGAGTTGACGTGGACGCGGCAGGCGAATCGCCCAGCTACGACGCCTCCGACACGGGCATCATTGGAGCATTTGTCGGCACGCTGCACGATTATCTCGAGCGGGAGCTGAAGTACGAAAGCACCGACGCCTACAGGCCCAGCGCGGAGACGATCCTCCAGTGGGACTGGAAGCACAAACCTACTTCGAGTTCTCCTTTCACGCCTGGCCGCGATCAGACCCAGCCGTACGTGGCCGCGGATCTGGCCAGCGCCATTCGCAAGAATCCCCACCTGAAGGTCTTCTCGGCCAACGGCTACTTTGACCTGGCCACGCCGTTTTTCGCGACCGAATTCGACCTGGACCACATGGGGTTGGAGCCGGCGCTGCGCGGCAATGTGCAGTTCGGATACTACCCGTCAGGGCACATGATCTATCTCAACGTGGATGCGCTGCGCCAGTTGAAAGACGATCTGGCGGCTTTCATCACCAAAGCCGGGAGCTGAGGATTCACGGTTCAAGGGAATCTTCCGGCAGCCTTTATAATTGCCGCTATCCGTGATGAGGTTGTGGATGAGATCGTTTTTCGCAATGCTGGTTGTTGCTTTGCTGGCAAGCTGGACGGCACAGGCGCAAGTACAGCCCTGTGCCGTAGCCGGCAACAACAATGTTTTCCTGGGCATCCAGACCATCCGCCTGTGGCCGGGAGACGCCCCCGAGGCTGCGGGCAAGGCCTGCGAGGACACGCCGACGCTGACTATTTTCGAGCCGGTGAAAGGCTCGGAAAACGGCTCGGCGGTGGTGATTCTTCCGGGCGGCTCTTATATTCACCTGGCGGGCAACCATGAGGGCCGGCAAGTGGCCGACTGGTTTACGGCGCGCGGCTTTCGTGCTTTTATTTTGAGTTACAGGCTCGCCTCCCACGGGTACATACTCCCTGTTCCGCTGCTGGACGCGCGGCGCGCGGTGCAACTGGTGAGGGCGCGGGCGAGGGATTACCAGATTGACCCCGCGAGGATTGTGATCATCGGCTTCTCGGCCGGCGGCCATCTGGCAGCGCTGGCAGCGACGCAGTTTGTTGCCGGCAAGCCGGACGCAGAGGATCCGATTGAGCGCGTATCCAGCCGTCCGGACTACCTGGTGCTCGGCTACCCGTGGATCGGCGCCCTCTCCGCGTACGATCCGCGCTACCTGAACTTCTGCAAGACCATGAACATAATGGACCGCTGCGAGGCTCTTCGGACCGCGTACTCACCGGACTTGTTTGTGACCAAAGAGACGCCGCCCGCCTTCATGTATCACACGTTCAACGACCAGACGGTTCCTGTGGAGCAGGGGCTGCGCTTTTATGAGGCGCTGGTCAAGGCCGGAGTTCCCGCCGAGATGCACATCTTCGCCAACGGCCCACATGGAACCGGCCTGGGCAAGGGCGACGCGGCTCTGGACCAGTGGCCCAACCTGCTGGAGACCTGGCTGCGCGCCCAGGGTCTGCTGACGCAGGCGCAACCGGCGGCAAAACCGTAGGCAACTCCTGCGGCAGACATTCCCTCAGGGGCTAAAGCCCTCGCTGATTTATTTGCATTAACGGCACGACTGAAGTCGTGCCCTGACACAGCGCTCCTTCGGCATCCTTTGGCTTTGCTCGGGACAGGCTTTGAAGTCGTGCCCTGACAAAGCATCGAAAAACGGCCTGAAAATATAGAAGCGGATGACCGGCTCCGGGAGTGGAAAGACTTCCCAAAGTCGGCCATCCGCTGGACCCTGGACCGGGTCTAGGTGGTAATCTCAGTCTAGGCTTGTTTTGGGCAAAATCAAGTTCTATTTTGGGGAATCATTCCCAAAAGTGACAGCCGTCACGGGAATCCCAAAATCGGGGCCAGTTTCATTGACTTGACGCTCCGCTCCTGATACAAAAAAGTGTTCCACCCCGCGCGGAAGAGACCACACAGGCCGCCCGAGCACGCTAAAAAACAGAACAAACTGAAGAAACAAAACAAGCCGAACAAACAGAACAAACTGACCGGACCAGAATGCAAGAAATCTTTCAACAACTCGGGGCACTTTTTATTGGCGCGGTGCCCACGATGCTGCTTTTCATTGTGCTGGTTCTGGCTTACCAGTTCCTGGTGCAGGGACCGCTGACGGCGACGCTGAAAGAGCGGCGCGCCCGCACGGAAGGCGCNNTATGCCGACAAGCTGCGCGCGGCCCGCAGCGAGGTATTCCGCACGCGCGAGGCTCGTGTGAAGCAGTGGAATGCCGAACGCGACGCGGCTCTGGACGCCGCCCGCAAGGCAGCCGGGCTCAAGGTAAACCAGGCCAAGGCGGAGTTGGAAGCCGAGGCAGCGCAGGCAAGGCTGGCAATCCAGGCCTCCGCCGGAGATTTGGCCCGTCAGGTGGTGCGCGCCGTCCTGCCCGTGGCCGCCGGGAGTTCCTGTTGAGAGATTCCATGCCGCATACGCCTAGTTCCCGTCAATTTTTCCGCATTTTGTTGCTGTTGGCGCTTGCTGTCGGGGTAGCGGACGCGCCCTCGAGGCTGGCTGCTCAGGCTGCCCAACCGGTGGGCAATCCGGAGGCTGCGGCGCAACCGGCCAATCAGCCCAGACCGGAAGCCGCCCAGCCGGAAAAGAAGTCCCAGGAAGAACAGGACAACGTCTTCCGGCTCGAAGGCCCGGTGGTCAAGTGGACGGCGAAGACGCTCAATCTGAGCCTGAATACAACGGCTAACATCTTCGAGGGATTCAACTTCGCCATCATCGTCTTTGGCATCGGAATTCCGCTTTTCCGCTGGCTGCCAAAGTTTCTTCGCACTCGCTCTGAGAAGGTGCGCGGCGACATCGAGTCCGCCCGCAAGGCGACCGAGGAGGCCAACGCCCGGCTGAGCGCTATCGAGGCCAAGCTCTCCGGCCTGGACGGGGAGATTGCCGGGATTCGTGCCCAGGTGGAGGCGGAAAGCCTCGCGGACGAGGCGCGCATCAAAGCAACGATTGGAGAGGAAAGCGCGCGCATTCTGGCCGCCGCGGAGCAGGAGATGGACGCCTCCGCCGCCCAGGCCCGCCGCTCGCTGCGCCACTTTGCCGCCGATCTGGCCATCAGCCAGGCCGTCCAGCAACTGGCGATTACGCCCGAGACCGATCAGGCCCTTATCGCCGAGTTTCTCGGCGACGTGGCTCCAAAAGGCGAGCCCGGCAACGGCGCGCACATCGGAGGGAAAAAATAGATGGCAGCCTTTGTAGCACGTTACGCCCGAGCCTTTGCCGACGTGGTGACCCAGGAGAAGCTGGACACGGCGGCGCTGGACCGGCAAATGGACGATTTTCTTTTGACCTGGGACGCAAGCGCCGAGTTGCGCGATCTGTTTGTCAATCCGGCCGTCGCAGCCCTGCAAAAGGTCGCGGTTCTGGACAAGATGAATGCGAAGCTGGGGCTTCGCAAAGAGCTGCGCAACCTGCTGGCGATACTCATCAACAACGACCGCATCGGCGACGTGCGCGAAGTGGTGCTGGCTTATCGCGCGGAGATGCAGGAGCGGCAGGGCATTCGTTCAGTGGAGATTGTGACCGCCCGCGAGCTGAGCGAAAAGTACCGCACGGGGCTGATGGCCGGAGTGGGCAAACTGGCCGGCGCCGAGATTCAGGCAAGTTTCAAGTTGGACAAATCCATCCTCGGCGGAACGGTGGTGCGCATTGGCTCCACGGTCTATGACGGCTCCGTTCGCGGACGGCTCGAACGACTAAAAGAGGCTCTTGTCGCTGGATAAGCGACAAGAGCCAGGGACTAAGGGACTAGGGACTAGCCCCTCAAAGGAAGCAAATGGCTCAGATCAAGGCAGACGAGATTACGCAACTTCTTCGCGAGCAGATCGCGAACTACGACGCGAAGGTTCAGGTTGATGAAGTCGGCACCATTACATCGCTGGGCGATGGCATTGCGCGCCTCCATGGACTCGACAAGGTGATGGCCGGCGAGCTGCTCAGCTTTCCGCACGGCATCGCGGGATTGGCCCTGAGCCTCGAAGAGGATTCAGTGGGCGCGGTAATTCTGGGCGACTATACCGAACTGAGCGAAGGCAACGAGGTGAAGCGCACGGGCACCATCTTGAGCGTGCCGGTGGGCGAGGGCATGATTGGCCGCGTGGTGAACGCACTTGGTCAGCCTATCGACGACAAGGGCCCCATCGCGTCTACCAGTTCCCTGCCCATCGAGCGGCTGGCTCCCGGCATCATTGACCGCCAGGGCGTCCGCGAGCCCATGGCCACGGGGCTCAAGGCCATCGACGCCATGATTCCCATTGGCCGCGGCCAGCGCGAGCTGATTATCGGCGACCGGCAGACGGGCAAGACGGCCGTGCTGCTGGACACCATCATCAACAACGCCAAGAACGATTTGATTTGCATTTACTGCGCCATCGGCCAGAAGCGGTCGTCCATCGCGCAGGTTGTGCAGACGCTGACCGAAGCCGGCGCCATGGGGCACACCATCATCGTGGCCGCATCGGCCAGCGAGCCCGCGCCGATGCTCTACATTGCTCCTTACGCGGCCACGGCCATGGGCGAATTTTTCCGCGACTCGGGCCGCCACGCGCTGGTGATGTACGACGATCTGTCGAAGCACGCCATGGCCTACCGCGAAATTTCGCTGCTGCTGCGCCGTCCGCCGGGCCGCGAAGCATATCCCGGCGATGTCTTCTATCTGCACTCGCGGCTTTTGGAACGCTCCTCGAAGATGAGCAAGGAAAAGGGCGGCGGATCGCTCACGGCGCTGCCGGTGATCGAGACGCAGGCGGGCGACGTTTCGGCGTACATCCCGACTAATGTCATTTCGATTACTGACGGACAGATTTTTCTGGAAACCGACTTGTTCAACTCCGGCGTGCGTCCGGCGGTGAACGTGGGCCTCTCAGTTTCGCGCGTGGGCTTCTCGGCGGCCATCAAGGCGGTGAAGCAGGTGGGCGCGACTTTGAAACTGGATTTGGCGCAGTACCGCGAGCTGGCGGCCTTTGCGCAGTTCGGCTCCGATCTTGATCCGCTCACACAGAAGCAGCTCAACCGCGGCAGCCGCTTGACTGAGTTACTCAAGCAGCCGCAGTTCCAGCCGCTCACTTGGCAGCAGCAGGTGGTGGCGCTTTTTGCCGGCACGCAGGGCTACCTGGACGATTTCCAGATCAAGGACATTCGCGCCTTCGAGGTCGGCCTCTATAAGTACTTCGACAGCGCGCAGACTGCGCTCGTCGAGGACCTGACGAAAAAGAAGGCACTCGACGACGACCTGCGCGCCAAGCTGCACGCGGCGCTCAAGGAGTACGCGGCCAACTTCAAGGCGGACCTGGCCGCGAAGGAACCGGCTGCGGCGCCAACCGCTCCAGCAGCAAGCACGAAGGAAACTGTTCCAGCGGCAAGCGCCAAGAAGTAAGGAAGACCATGGCAAACGTACTCGATCTACGGCGGCGCATTCGCAGCGTGAAGAACACGCGGCAGATCACCAAGGCCATGAAGATGGTCTCGGCGGCGAAGCTGCGCCGCGCGCAGGAGCGCGCGCTGGCGGCGCGACCCTACGCCAAAATGATCACCAGTGTTTTGGAATCGCTGACCCGCCGCATTGATATTTTTGATGAGCAAACCGGAAACCTGCGCCATCCGCTCTTCGTCACGCGGCAGGAAAAACGAGTCCTGCTGATCATCATCAGCGGAGACAAGGGATTTGCCGGCGCCTTCAACGCCAATATTCTCAAGACGGCTTTTCAGTTCATCAACGGCAACCCTGACAAAGAGATTGATGTCGAGGCCGTGGGCCGCAAGGGACGCGACCTGATGCGTCGGCGGTATCCGGCAGCCGTTTACAGTGAGCGGACCGAGACGGATCAGCTTGGCGCTAACCCGCATATCTTCAAGACCCGCGAGCGCAAAGCCCCCGTCGAGGTTACCGGCGACCATCCGGGAATGTTGTTGAAGCTGGAACAGAGCCGCGTCTTCGAGCTGGCCCAGAGCATCATCGCTCGCTACGTGCATGAAGAGATCGACGCCGCCTACATCGTTTACAACGAATTCAAATCGGTAATCGCGCAGCGGCTGGTGGTGGAAAAGCTGTTGCCACTGATGAAGATCGGCATTCCGCAGATTACCGGAGCCACCGAGCCGAGCGAAGCCGAGCGCGAGCGCGCCGCCGAAGCCGCACTCTCGGCGGGCATCGAGATTGAGCCGGTTGATACGGCCGAGGCCGACGAGGAAGCAAAGAAGTTCGGCACAGCTCAGGTGGACTACATCTACGAGCAGCCTTCGGAAGAATTGTTTGCGGGGCTGATTCCGCAGTATGTTTCGTCGATGCTGTATCACGCGATGACGGAGTCGGTTGCCGCCGAACACGCGGCGCGCATGACGGCGATGGATTCGGCAACCAACAACGCCTCGGATATGATCGACGCGCTCACGCTGCACATGAATCGCGTGCGCCAGGCGGCCATTACCAAGGAGATCATTGAGATTGTCAGTGGAGCGGCGGCGCAGTGAAATGCAGCTTCTAGCCTTTAGCTCTTAGCCTTTAGCTTTTTGTGCCGGATTACTCGCCGGAAGAGAAGACAGAGGTTGGATTGCGAAGGGAAAAGCTAGGAGCTAGAAGCTAAAAGCTAAAAGCTTGCAAAGAAGGCAGAAAAATGGCAGAGAATATCGGCAAGGTAATCAAGGTCTCCGGTCCCGCAGTGGACGTGCAGTTTGAAGAAGCGACAATGCCGCCCATTTACCAGGCGCTGCGCGTCACCAGCGAGGGCTTCAAGGTTCCCACGCCCATCAGCGTGATTCTCGAAGTCCAGCAGCATCTGGGCGAGGGGCGCGTGCGCACGGTTGCTATGGAAGCCACAGACGGTATGGTACGCGGCATGAAGGCCATTGACACCGGCGGCCCCATCAGCATGCCCGTGGGCAAAGAGACGCTGGGCCGCGTGATTAACGTCATTGGCGATCCGGTGGACAATCTCGGCCCCATCGGCGAAAAGACGCGCATGCCCATTCACAGGCCCGCGCCGCTGTTTGACGAGCAATCGACTCACGAGGAGATGTTCGAGACCGGGATCAAGGTCATCGATCTGATTCAACCATTCCTCAAGGGCGGCAAGATCGGCCTCTTCGGCGGCGCCGGAGTGGGCAAGACGGTCGTCATCATGGAACTGATCAACAACGTGGCCAAGAATCACGGCGGCTTCTCGGTCTTTGCCGGCGTGGGCGAGCGCACGCGCGAAGGCAACGACCTGTGGACCGAGATGACCGAGTCGGGCGTCATCAAGCCGGGCGACTTTGCCAATTCGAAATGCGCACTGGTCTACGGGCAGATGACCGAGCCGCCCGGAGCGCGCCTGCGCGTGGCCTTGAGCGCTCTGACCGTCGCCGAATATTTCCGCGACGTGGAAGGCTCTGACACGCTGCTGTTCATCGACAACATCTTCCGCTTTACGCAGGCGGGCAGCGAGGTTTCGACTCTGCTGGGCCGCATGCCTTCGGCTGTGGGCTACCAGCCGAATCTCGCCACCGAGATGGGCGAGTTGCAAGAGAGAATCACCTCGACCAGCAAGGGGTCTGTCACTTCAGTGCAGGCGGTTTACGTTCCGGCTGACGATTTGACTGACCCGGCGCCGGCCACAACATTCGCTCACCTCGACGCGACCACCGTATTGAGCCGGCCGCTGTCGGAGCTTGGCATTTATCCGGCTGTCGATCCGCTGGCTTCGACCTCGCGCATCCTGAGCGCGCGCATCGTGGGCCAGGAGCACTACGATGTGGCGCAGGGCGTGAAGCGCATTCTGCAACGCTACAAGGATTTGCAGGACATTATCGCCATCCTGGGCATCGACGAGCTTTCAGAAGAGGACAAGCTCACGGTGGCGCGCGCCCGCAAAGTGCAGAAGTTCCTCTCGCAGCCGTTCCATGTGGCCGAGCAGTTCACGGGCATTCCGGGAGCATATGTGAAGGTTGCCGATACAGTGCGCAGCTTCAAGGAGATCATCTCGGGCAAGTACGACGATATTCCCGAGCAGGCCTTCTATATGAAGGGCGCGATTGAAGAAGTGCTCGAAACCGCCGAGAAGCTGAAGGCGAGCGTTTAAGAGCAGCCTCCAGCTTCTAGCCATTAGCTTCTAGCTAGGGGCTAAGAGCTAGAAGCTAGTAGCTGGACTCAAAGGATTTTATGCCAGAAGAAACCAATCAATTGCGCGTGCGGCTGGTCACTCCCGAGCGCACCCTCTTCGATCACCCGGCTGCGGCGGTGGATTTGCCTGCAAAGAACGGGTACATGGAGGTGCTCTACGGGCACGCGCCGCTGGTGGCCGAGCTGGGCGCCGGTGACGTGATCGTGCATGGCGGGGGCGGGGCAGACGGCGAGGCTGGCGGCGCGGAAGGCGTGCTTCGCTGGAACGTCAGTTGGGGCTTTGCCGAGGTGTTGGGCGACCGCGTCACTATCCTGGCCTCTGACGCTTTGAAGCCTGAGGAAATTGATGTGCCTCGCGCGCAGGAGCAACTCGCCCGCGGCCATAAGGAATGGAACGAAGCCGGTGATAGCGAAGACGCTTACACTGAAGCTCTGCGCGTCATCGCCGAAGCCGAAGCCAAGATTGCCTCGGCGGCGGAAAAGGGCTGACGGCCGCTTTACTGATTCTTGCTTCAAATCGGAACGGCCCTGCTCATGTGAGCAGGGCCGTTCTGCATATAGAGCAAACGGTGTTTCCCATTGAGACTATTTAAATTTACCGATTGCAAGGCGTGATTATGGGATTTTTCAACTCCTGCCATTCATCTCCAACCAACCGTTCCCAGCTCGCGGAGTAGCATGGACCCAAGCGATATCTCCCATCGGCAAAATGGTATACGAACAAATCTCTTTCGTAGGCTGAACCGTGTTGTCCGAGAACCAGGTCATTGAAGCCGTTGGTTCTCCTAGAGCTGATTGCAAACGTCTGGACTGCTCCCTTGTCTAGGATGAGTTTGTATCCACTGCCCGACCGCATGAAAACCCAAAAGTCGCAATTCCCGGTTGGGCTGCAAGATTCCTCGCCGGTTCCCTGAGCAATAACGTCTGGAATACCGTCTCCATTTAAGTCAACGAGCTTCACGTACGTGTCCATTACGTCTTTGAGGAGTTTCTTTTCCGATGCGGCGCTCCCGATCTTTCTGCCGGGTCTGAAAAGAACAGAGATCGCCTCAATGAGGGCCTTGCGCTCCTCTGGAGTAAGAGCTTTTGTGACCTTGATCTGATCTTTCTCACCAAGCCATTGCGTCCCATCGAACAGCCAATCAAAAGATGCCTTGTGAGGTTTGGAGACGGGAGTGGGCTGTTGTCCACTTGCCAAGACGAGCATTGAAGCCAGAAGCGACATTGCAACCAATGCGGATTTCATAGGAAGAATTCTACTCCCGCTGCCTAGGCGCGCCGGTTGCACCTCGCCCAGGATCGATGTATCTTCGTGGGTGCGTAGAAGAGGGCTGGAGAAGCCGCTTTGAACTGCGCGAAAGGAAGTCGTTATGTTGACTGCTCGATCTATTCGCCCGATTGTTTCCGTCCTGTCGATTTTTCTGCTGGCTTTTGCGGCTATCGTATGCCTTCCACAAACGGCTTTTGCGGCCACCAAAGTCATCACGGACGCGGACAAGGGCGGGGTGGTTCATCTCAAGCTCGGCGACACGCTCGAAGTGCGCCTGAAGTCGAATCCCTCAACGGGGTTCATGTGGTACGTCGAGAAGGAATCGACGCCGCTCTTGAAGCTGGTTCACCAGTCGCAGACCGACGTCACAGAACCGGGCGAAGGCCGGCCTGTCTTCCAGGTTTTCCGGTTTGAGCCAAGGCGCGGCGGCGATGGGGTTCTGCGGCTGCACTATGTTCGCTCCTGGGAGAAGCCCGCGCCGGATGAGGAGCAATTCGATATTCACGTAGTGATTGAGTAAGAGCGCGCCAAAGACTATAAAAGGCCGTAGCTGTATATATCCCACCTTAATCGATTCGCAAAGAACGCGAATTGGCGAAGGTACCCAATCATTTTCGGATGGTCAGACCTGCGCCACCCGTCATACGACATGGCCCCATCGTGGCTCGTTACGTCCCGCTCATCGCGATAGAGCCGCGATGAACGGGGCACAGCTTCTCAAGTCA
>PLOI01000119.1 GCA_003142015.1 Acidobacteriaceae bacterium
ACCACAGACGGCCTGCTGGGCGCCGCCGACGCCGCCATGTACGCGGTTAAGAACAAAAAACGCCAATTGGCAGAGAGTCGGGCTGAGAGCCCGCACCCGTAATCGTCAAGCGAAGACCGCGGATAGATAACCTCCGCGTGCCTCCGCGGACGCCACGCGCTTCGTTGGGAGGAAGAGGAGTATTCTTGATGCCAGCGTGATTCTGCGGGCGAGTCCTGCCGATAGGAACCCTCGGAAGCCGGAAAGCGGGGAACAGTTTGGACCGTTGCACACCTCCGATCATGAGATTGATTCCGGCAGTTGCGATCCTTCTTGGCTGGGCCTCCGCCGCTTGCGCCGCTCCGCCTGCCACGCTCACCTCGCTCCATGACATTCGCCAGATCAACAATGATGTGGCCGCCACGGCCGTTCCGGTCTCCTTTGAATGCACGGTGACTTATTTTGCCTGGTATGCGGTGGAGATCTCCGCCATCTTTGTGCAAGACGGGCAGGATGCCATCTACGTGGTAACGCAGCCCGGCCTGAAACTGGCGCTGGGCGACCGTGTGCTGATACAGGGCAAGACCCATGCAGGCTTTCGACCGGAGGTGATCGCCGACAGCGTCACCCTGATCCACCACGATCAGGAACCTGTTCCTCAGCCTGTCACCTTTCCCTCGCTGATCAGCGGCGAACTCGATTGCAAGTGGGTCAGCGTGCATGCCACCGTACGCAGCGCCGACATTGTGACCCACGGGCAGTACTCCAGCATCTACCTGGAGCTGCTGATGGATGGCGGCACCATCCGTGCCACGGTGCTCGATAAGGATCTGAGCCATGTTCGAGAGCTGATCGACAACCAGGTCGAGATCAACGGCGTGGTGCAGGCCAGCTTCGATACCAAAACCAGCCTGATCGGGATTGTGCTGGGCGTGCCTACGCTGGCCGATGTAAAAATACTCAAACGCCCCGACAGTTCACTGGAGACGCTGCCGCTCACGCCGGTAGGCGAGTTGATCGGTGCCTACAATGTTCGCGATTTCTCCCGGCGCGTGCGGGTCAAGGGAACCATCACCTATCAGTTGCCCGGCCAGGCCGTGGTTCTGCAGAATGGCGCACAGAGCCTGTGGATTGCGACCCTCTCCGAACAGCCGCTGCACATTGGCGATGTGGCCGACGCTACAGGGTTTCCGGATGTGCGCAACGGCAGCCTGATGCTGACCGAAGGCGAGATCCGCGACAGCCACAAGCAGGCACCGGTTACGCCCAAGCCTCTGGCGTGGACGGAACTGCTGACCGGCGCCAATATCTTCGATCTTGTCTCGGTGGAGGGACAGGTCATGGTGGCGGCGCGCGCGGCCTCTCAAGACGAGTACATCCTCTCCTCCGAAGGGCATCTCTTCTCTGCCATCTATCGGCATCCGGGCGAAAAAAACAACCTGACCCTGCCGCCGATGAAACTGATTCCACTTGGCTCGCGGGTGCGCGTGACCGGCATATGCCTGCCCAGCTATGGTTCCGATCCCTTTCAGAGGCCCGTCTCGTATGACATCCTGCTGCGTAACTTTGATGATGTTGCCGTCATCGTCGGGCCTTCCCTGCTCAACACGCGCAATCTCCTTTTGGCCCTCGGTGCGCTCCTGATCGTGGTCTTCGTCGTGACCGCCAGGGGCTGGGCCCTGGAACACAAGGTGCGGCGCCAAACCGCCGTCATGTCGGCTCGCTCTGAGGTCGAAGTCGACCTGGAGCGGCAGCGCAGCCGCATTCTCGAGGACATCAACGAATCGCGGCCCCTCGCCGAGATTCTCATGCAGATTGCCGCAATGGTTTCCTCCACTCTGGGGGGCGCTCCATGCTGGTGCGAGGTCACCGACGGAGAGAAACTGGGAGATTGTCCGGAGGACCAGAACAACCTGCGCATCGTCCGCGCGAGCATCGATGCCCACGTCGGTCCGGCGCTTGGCACGCTCTTTGCCGCACTCAATCCGGATACGCCGCTGATCGACCGTGAAACTGTAGCTCTCCAAAACGGAGCGCGGCTGGCCACGCTGGCCGTCGAGACCCGGCGGCTCTACTCCGATCTGCGCCGCCGCTCTGAGTACGACCTGCTCACCGATATTCCCAACCGCTTCGCGATTGAGAAGTTCATCGACTTGCAGATCGAAGAGGCGCGCCAATCCGGCAGAATCCTCGGATTGATCTTCATCGACCTCGACGAATTCAAGTTGGTCAACGACACGTATGGCCACCATGTGGGAGACTTTTACCTTCAGGAGGCAGCCCTGCGCATGAGCCGCCAGTTGCTGGGCCGCGATATGCTGGCGCGGCTGGGCGGCGACGAATTCGCCGCGCTGGTCTCGCTCCACAATGGACTCGCAGACCTGAGTAAAATCGTTGCAAGGCTGGAACACTGCTTCGACCGTCCGTTCGACGTGGGAGGTTACCTGCTGAATGGCGCGGCCAGCATCGGCGTTGCTCTCTACCCGGAGGAAGGCACCACAAAAGACAGCCTACTGAGCGCCGCCGACGCCGCCATGTACGCGGTCAAGAACAAGAAGCACAAGAGCGATAGGAGCCCGGCTGAGAAACCGCATCTGGAATCCCCAAGCGAAGACCACGCATAAAAAGGGCCCGGCTTGCGCCGGGCCTTTTAGGTAATTCGACAATCGTTGCCATTTCAAGCGAAGCACGATTGGCAGCCCTTACTCGGCCGCCATCTCCTCGGCCTCGCCCTCCTGGCGCATAAGCTCCAGTTCGCGCTCGGCGGCTTCAATCTCCGCCGTGACTTCCTGCTGCACGCGAGCCGCCGCTTCTTCCAGCTCCGGTGAGAGCTGCACGTTGCGGTAGTACTCCAGGCCCGTGCCCGCCGGAATCAAACGTCCGACGATCACGTTTTCCTTTAACCCGCGCAAGTTATCGATCGCCCCGTTGATGCTGGCCTCGGTCAACACGCGCGTCGTCTCCTGGAAGCTGGCCGCGGAGATGAAGCTGTCAGTCGAGAGTGACGCCTTGGTGATGCCCAGCAGCAGCGGTCGCCCGGTTGCCGGACGGCCTCCATTGGAGAGCACCCGCTCGTTCTCCTCGCGGAAGCGGAACCGGTCCACCTGCTGTTCGAGCAGGAAGTTGCTGTCGCCCACATCGTCGATCCGCACCCAGCGCAGCATCTGACGCACAATGACTTCAATATGCTTGTCGCTGATCGCCACGCCCTGCAGCCGGTAGACTTCCTGAATCTCGTTCACCAGGTAAGACTGCAACGCCTTTTCGCCCAGCACATCCAGAATGTCGTGCGGGTTCAGCGGGCCATCCATCAGCGGATCGCCCGCGCCCAGACGTTCGCCTTCCTGAACATTCACGTGGATGCCGCGCGGAACCAGGTACTCCTTCTCGTCGCCGTTGTCCGCGGTCACATAAATCTTGCGCTGGCCTTTGGAAACCTCGCCGAAGCGCACCACGCCGTCGATCTCGCTGATGATGGCTGTCTCGCGCGGCTTGCGCGCTTCAAACAGTTCCACCACGCGCGGCAGGCCGCCGGTGATGTCCTTGGTGCGCGTGCTCTCCTTGGGAATCTTTGCCAGCACGTCGCCCGGACCCACCTCTTCCCCGTCCTGCACCATCAGGTGAGCGCCGCGCGGCAACAGATACCGCTTGTGAGCCTTGGCGTTCTTCACCACAAAGGTCGGCTGCCGCTTCTCATCCGGAGAGTCGGCTACCACCCATCGCGAGAGGCCCGTCACTTCGTCCACCTCTTCGTTCAGCGTGATGCCTTCCTGCAGGTCCTTGAACTGCACCGCGCCGCCGATCTCGGTAAGAATGGCGTAGGTGTACGGATCCCACTCGGCCAGCACCTGGCCCAGCTTCACCTGCGCGCCGTCCTTCACCTTGAGGCGCGCGCCGTAAACCACCTGGTAACGCTCCTTCTCGCGGCCGCGCTCATCCTGAATCGCAATTGAGCCCGAGCGGTTCATGGCCACCAGCGTGCCGTCCCTGCTCTCCACATAATTCAGGTTGATGAAGCGAACAAAGCCGTTGTTCTTGGCGTCAAGGCGCGACTTGTCCTGCACGCGGCTGGCCGTGCCGCCCACGTGGAAGGTGCGCATCGTCAACTGCGTGCCCGGCTCTCCGATGGACTGCGCCGCAATCACGCCGCAGGTCTCGCCCAGCTCCACCATGCGCCCCGACCCCAGGTTGCGGCCGTAGCACAGCGCGCAGACGCCGCGCCGCGATTCGCACGTCAGCACCGAGCGGATCTTCACCTTCTCCACGCCTGCGGCCTGAATCGCCGAGGCGATATCCTCGTCGATGCCCTGGTTCACATCCACCACAATGTTGCCGTCGTAGTCCTTGATCCGCTCCAGAGAAACGCGACCGATGATGCGATCCCTCAATTCCTCGATGATTTCGCCCGACTCCACGATCGATCCGACGTAGATGCCCTCCATCGTGCCGCAATCGTACTCCGTCACGATCACGTCCTGGGCCACGTCCACCAGCCGCCGCGTCAGGTANNCCCTTGCGCGCGCCGTGCGTCGAAATGAAGTATTCCAGCACCGTCAGCCCTTCGCGGAAGTTCGCCGTGATGGGCGTCTCGATTACTTCACCCGAAGGCTTGGCCATCAATCCGCGCATTCCCGAAAGCTGACGAATCTGCTGTTTCGATCCGCGCGCGCCCGAGTCGGCCATGATGTAAATCGGGTTCATGGCTCCTTCTTCGTCCGCACGCTTCATGTTGTCGAACATCTCGTCGGCCACCTTCTCGGTCACCGCCGACCACATCTGGATTACCTTGTTCGCGCGCTCGCCGTTGGTGATGGCTCCGTCCATGTACTGCTTCTGAACCTCGACCACCTTCAGATCGGCCTCGCGCACCACCGTATACTTGCTGTCCGGAATCACCATGTCGTCCAGACCCACCGACAGACCGGATTTGGTGGCATAGTTGAAACCCAGCTCCTTGATGCGGTCCAGCATCCCCACCGTCACTTCAAGGCCAAGATTCTGGTTGCAGTAGTTCACCAGTTGCCCGATGCCCTTCTTCTTCAACAGGCCGTTGATGTACGGCATCCCCTCCGGCAGCGCGTCGTTCAGAATCACACGGCCCACCGTCGTCGAGATGTACTGCTTGTTGAAGTCCACCGGCTCGATGTGCATCAGATCTTGATCATCATAAGCCGTGGTCAGGTCGAGCACCTTGCCTGTGTAGCGCAGCCGGATGGGCGACAGCGTCTCCACTTCCTTGGCTTCCAGCGCCATCAGAATCTCTTCCGTATTGGCGAAGACCCGGCCCTCCCCCTTGGCGTTCTTCTTGGCCTTGGTCAGGTAATAGAGTCCCAGCACCATGTCCTGCGAGGGCACCGTGATGGGCTGGCCCGAGGCCGGCGAAAGAATATTGTGCGTGGCCAGCATCAAAACGCTGGCCTCAATCTGCGCCTCCGGAGACAGCGGAATATGCACCGCCATCTGGTCGCCATCGAAGTCGGCGTTGAAGGCCGTGCAGACCAGCGGGTGAATCTTGATCGCCTTGCCCTCCACCAGCACCGGCTCAAAAGCCTGAATGCCCAGCCGATGCAGCGTCGGAGCGCGGTTCAACAGCACCGGGTGGTCCTTGATGACCTCTTCCAGAATGTCCCACACCACCGGCTCCTGCATCTCCACCATCTCTTTGGCCTGCTTGATGGTTGTGCAGTGGCCCGTCTGTTCCAGGCGGTGATAGATGAACGGCTTGAACAGTTCGAGCGCCATCTTCTTGGGCAATCCGCACTGATGCAATTTCAATTCCGGACCCACCACGATCACCGACCGGCCCGAGTAGTCCACGCGCTTGCCCAGCAAATTCTGCCTGAAGCGTCCCTGCTTGCCCTTCAGCGTATCGGATAGGGATTTCAGTGGGCGGTTGTTGGCGCCCCTCAGCACACGGCCGCGGCGGCCGTTGTCAAACAGCGCGTCCACCGCCTCCTGCAACATGCGCTTTTCGTTGCGCACAATTACTTCCGGCGCGTGCAGGTCCATCAGCTTCTTCAACCGNNGGAATCACCGGCAGCACGTCCAGGATCATCCACTGCGGCTTGTTGTCGCTCTTGCGGAAGGCTTCGACAACCTTCAGGCGCTTGGCGTACTTCAGCTTTTTCTGCGCCGAGGTTTCCGTCTTCATCCTCTCGCGCAGTTCGATGCCCAGCTCGTTGATCTGCACGCGCTTGAGCAGCTCCTTGATCGCCTCCGCGCCCATCATCGCCTTGAACCCCGAAGGACGGAACTGCGCATCCAGCTCGCGGTACTTAGTCTCGTCCTTGATGATCTCGCGTTCCTTCACCGGCGCGTCGCCCGGATCGATCACCACATACGATTCGAAGTAGAGGATGGCTTCCAGATCGCGAAGAGATATGTCCAGCAGGTGGCCGATGCGTGAAGGCAGCCCCTTGAAGAACCACACGTGCGAACAGGGCGACGCCAGTTCGATGTGCCCCATGCGCTCGCGGCGCACCTTGCTCACCGTCACTTCCACGCCGCATTTGTCGCAGATCACGCCGCGGTGCTTCATGCGCTTGTACTTGCCGCACAGGCACTCCCAGTCCGTCACTGGTCCAAAGATGCGCGCGCAGAAAAGCCCGTCGCGCTCCGGCTTGAAGGTGCGGTAGTTGATGGTCTCCGGTTTGGTGACCTCGCCATGCGACCAGCTGCGGATCTTCTCCGGTGATGCCAGCATGATGCGGATAGCGTCAAAATCGGTAATGGGGCTGGAAAGCTCAAACGGGTTCGAACGGAACAAGGCGACCCTCCTTGGCGGGCCTCATCGGCGCCTGCCGCGGCTTTTCCCGGGATTCTTTATGGATTCTTCCTTCCCGGGAAGCGGCGTTTACCGCTTTCAAGAAGAACCCCAATTTCATGCCCGGCCCAAAGTTTTCTGACCGGTCAAACTCAATCAGTTGGGTGCCCCAGGTCTCGATTCTGAAACCTGGGATACCTCGTAACTCAATCGGCGACCGCCGCTATCTCCGGCTCGGGAACCTTGCGCACAAGATCCGCGCGCTTGATCAACTCCACGTCCAGGCACAGCGACTGCAACTCGCGTATCAACACATTGAACGACTCCGGCACGCCCGGCTCGATGGCCGCCTCGCCCTTCACGATGGCCTCATAAATCTTGGTCCGGCCATACACATCGTCCGACTTGGCGGTCAGCAGCTCTTGCAGAATGTATGCCGCGCCATAAGCCTCCAGCGCCCACACTTCCATCTCGCCGAACCTCTGCCCGCCAAACTGCGCCTTGCCGCCCAGCGGCTGCTGCGTAATCAGCGAGTACGGCCCGATCGACCGCGCGTGAATCTTGTCGTCCACNNTAGCCCACCGTCACCGGCTGCTCAAACTGTTCGCCCGTCATGCCGTCAAACAGCGCCGTCTTGCCCGAGGAAGGCAAACCGGCCGACGCCAGCAGCGCCTTTATCTCTTCTTCCCGCGCGCCGTCGAAGACCGCCGTCCCGAACCAGATGCCGCGCTCCATGCCCGCTCCCACGCGCAGCAGCATCTCGTCATCCAATTCGAGCAACTGGCGCAACGCAGCGGTTCCGGCGAACTCTTTCTTCATCAGTTCGCGCATGTACGCCGCATCCGTGTTGGCCTTGATCAGATCGGCAATCTTCTTGCCCAGTTCATGCGCGGCCCAGCCCAGATGCGTCTCCAGAATCTGGCCCACGTTCATACGCGAAGGCACACCCAGCGGGTTCAGCACAATCTCCACCGGCGTTCCATCGGGCAGGTACGGCATGTCTTCTTCTGGAAGAATGCGCGCGATCACGCCCTTGTTGCCGTGCCGGCCGGCCATCTTGTCGCCCACTGAAAGCTTGCGCTTCATGGCCACATAGACCTTCACCAGCTTGATCACGCCCGGAGGCAGCTCATCGCCCTTTTGCAGCTTCGCAACTTTTTCATTGGTGATCTTGCGCAGCACTTCGATCTGCCGCGAGGTCATCTCNNTCGTGCAGATCGGCCAGCACTTCCTTGCCGCCCAGAATGCCTTCCAGACGCTTCAGGCGCTCATCGGTCAAAATACGAATCTCGTCGCCCAGATTCTTCTCCAGCTTCGAGATGTACTCGGTTTCGATTTGCCTCGCCCGCTCGTCCTTATCCTGGCCCTTGCGGCTGAAGATGCGCACATCGACGATCGTGCCCTCGATGCCCGGAGGACAGGTCAGCGACGCATCGCGCACATCACCCGCCTTCTCACCGAAGATGGCCCGCAACAGCTTTTCTTCCGGCGTCAGTTGCGTCTCTCCTTTAGGAGTGACCTTGCCCACCAGAATGTCGCCGTGCTTGATCTGCGCGCCGATGCGGATCACGCCGCTCTCGTCCAGGTCGCGCAACGCGTGCTCGCTCACGTTCGGAATGTCCCGCGTGATCTCCTCAGGCCCCAGCTTGGTGTCGCGCGCCTCGATTTCAAATTCTTCAATATGGACCGAGGTGTAGTAGTCCTCGCGCACCAGCTTCTCGCTGATCAGAATCGCGTCCTCGAAGTTGTAGCCGCGCCACGGCATGAAGGCCACCAGCACGTTGCGTCCCAGCGCCAGCTCACCGCGCTCCGTGCACGGCCCGTCGGCGATTACCTGCCCCTTCACCACGCGGTCGCCTTCGCGGACAATAGGCTTTTGATTGATGCAGGTATTCTGGTTCGACCGCTTGAACTTGATGAGCGTGTAAATGTCCGATCCCACTTCGCGCGAAAGCTGTGTGGGATGATGCTCGCCTTCCACGCGCACGATAATGCGCTGCGAGTCCACCGAATCCACAAGGCCGTTGCGCTTAGCCAGAATCACGGCGCCCGAGTCGCGCGCCGTCACGCCCTCCATCCCCGTGCCCACCAGCGGAGCCTCGGCTACCAGCAGCGGCACGCTCTGCCGTTGCATGTTCGCGCCCATCAGCGCGCGGTTGGCGTCATCATGCTCCAAGAACGGTACCAGCGACGCGGCCACTGAAACCAACTGCTTCGGCGAGACGTCGATGTAGTCCACATCGGTGCGGTTCACCAGCACAAAGTTTCCCATGCGCCGCGCGTTCACCAGGTCCTCGGTGATCAGGCCCTCGTCATTGAACTCGATGTTGGCCTGCGCGATGGTGTGCTTGTCTTCTTCCCATGCCGAGAGATAGAAGCTGAACGGAATGTGATCGATTAACCGCTTGCCCGACTTCTTCAGCCCCGCATTCAGCCGCGCCGCTTCTTCCTTCTCGATGTGGTCGCCCACTCTCAGGCCGCTCTCGCCGGCGTTGGCAATCTCCACGTAGTCCAGAATCCGCGAGTCCTTCACCTTGCGGTAAGGCGACTCGATGAAGCCGTATTCGTTGATCCGCGCAAAGCAGCTCAGTGAGCTGATGAGCCCGATGTTCGGGCCTTCCGGTGTTTCGATCGGGCAGATGCGCCCATAGTGCGTCGGATGCACGTCGCGCACTTCAAATCCCGCGCGTTCGCGGCTCAAGCCGCCCGGTCCAAGCGCCGAAAGGCGCCTCTTGTGCGTAATCTCCGAAAGCGGATTGGTCTGGTCCATGAACTGCGACAACTGCGACGAGCCGAAAAACTCGCGAATCGCCGCCATCACAGGCTTGGCGTTAATCAGGTCGTGCGGCATGGCCGTCGAAAGCTCCTGATATACGCTCATCTTTTCCTTGATCGCGCGCTCCATGCGCACCAGGCCGATGCGGAACTGGTTCTCCATCAGCTCGCCCACAGCGCGCACCCTGCGGTTGCCCAGGTGATCAATGTCGTCCACCATGCCGATGTTCTTGCGCAACTTCAGCAGATAGCGGATGGTCGCGTAGAAATCCTCCGGCGTCAGCGTGCGATGGTGCAGCTGCGTGGCGTCCTGGTTCTCGTACAGCTTGATGTTGAACTTCAACCGGCCCACGCGCGAAAAATCGTACTTGCGCGCGTCGAAGAACATGCCTTCAAACAGCGCCGTCGCCGTGTCCAGCGTCGGCGGGTCGCCGGGGCGCAATTTGCGGTAGATCTCGATCAGCGCCTCTTCCGGCTTGCGAATCGTGTCGCGCTTCAGCGTGTTGGCAATGATGTTGCCCACATCGTCGCGCTCCGGAAAGAAAACCTCGAAGACAGCCGCGCCGCTTGACAAAATCTTGTGCAGCCGGTCAGCCGTCAATTCGACGTTGGCTTCCACCACCACTTCGCCGGTATTCAGGTCCACCACGTCGGCTGCGGTATGCGCACCGTCAAGCTCGGCCGCCTCCACTTCAATCCTGTCGATGGCCGCCGCTCGAATCGCCTTCAGCGAGTGAGGCGTTATCTTGCGCCCGGCAAACGCGATCTCTACGCCGTTGTGCACCACCGCGTGCGCCGGCTTGACTCCCACCAGGTGCGTTGCGCCATGGCCTTCCTCGACAACCGCCCATTGCAGCTTTCCGTCGGCGATGTGCACCCGGTC
>PLOI01000149.1 GCA_003142015.1 Acidobacteriaceae bacterium
CCACTGGCGGACGCTCGTGTAGGCTTCTGAGATTCCATAGGAGGGTGCCACTTTGTTCGACGCAAGACAAAGCAATATGCAGGATGTGACCACCTACGCGCCGGTGCGGATTGCCCTGCTGGGCATCGTGCGGGCAATCTTCGGGCTGTTAGTGGCAGTGATGGGGGTGGTTGCGGTTTGGGCTACGGCCTCCGGTGACAGCGCTCCACGGCAGCCGGGCGACATGCCGTCGTGGTGGATGTCACTTGTTGGCCTGGCGCTGGGCATTGGCGGTTTTGCTATTGCTTCCGGTGGCGTGGGACGCCTGATAAGCGCATTTGCTCAGGATTGCTACTTTCGCGCCGGACCGGACGGCGTGGCGATACGGCTTCCCGTACAGGGCTGGTTTGGGCGCTTCAAGCTTACCGAATACAACTTCCAGTGGAGCGAGATCAAGCAACTGGTCCACTTCACGCACAGTATCAATCTCATTCCTGTCTCGCGGGAGCTGCGCGTCGAACTTGAGACCGGCAAGACGATCGTGATTCAGCGGCATTATTTCTCAGCCAGCGTGAAAAGCCTTCAGCAGCAGCTTATGACGACTCGAGCGTCGGTGGGCAGATAGGGCGACGCGCGGTTTATAGCGGGCCGGAGACGACGCGGGCGATTAAGTCGTAGTCGTGGGCTTCGGTGATTGCCGCCTGGTAAAAGTGGCCGGGTTCGAGGGCTTCGAGCGCGCCGAAGTCGTTGATGTAAACTTTGCCGTCGATCTCGGGGGCATGGAACTCGGTGCGGGCTTCCCAGAGGAGCGGAGTCTCTTCGCTTTCGCCTTCGGCGAGCAGAACTAATTCGCGGCCTACCCATTGCTGTTTGGCGCGCTTGCTTATGGATTGCTGAAGTTTCATCAGTCGGCGCTTGCGCGCCTCGATGGTGCGGCGAGGAACTTTCTCGTCGAGCGAAATCGCTCCCGAACCTTCTTCGTCGGAGTAGTTGAAGACGCCGAGCCAGTCGAACTTTGCTTCCTTGATGAAGTCGGCCAAAATATCAAAATCGCCCAGCGATTCGCCTGGAAAACCCGTGATGAATGTCGTGCGCAGGACGATGCCGGGAACGGCGGCGCGAACTTTATCGAGGGTCTTGAGGAAGATTTCCGGGCTGCCGCCGCGCTTCATGCGCTTGAGGACAGCGGGCGCAGCGTGCTGGAGCGGCAGGTCGAGATACTTGCAGATGTTGTCGTGGCGGGCGATGGTGTCGAGCAGCTTGCCCGTGATGCGATTGGGATAGGCGTAGAGGAAGCGGAGCCAGCGCAGGTTCGGGATGCGTGCGAGGGCGTCAAGGAGTTGGGCAAGGCCGTCTTTGAGGCCGAAGTCTTCGCCGTAGCAGGTGGTGTCTTGGCCGATGAGGGTGATTTCGCTTGCGCCGCGGGCGACAAGCTGCTCGGCCTCGGCGACTACCGACTCGAAACGCCGCGACCGGAATTTTCCGCGCAGGTTAGGGATGACGCAGAAGCTGCACGGGTGGTCGCAGCCCTCGGCGATCTTAATGTAGGCCGAGGATTTTGGCGTGGTAAGGAAACGGGGCGTGGTTTCGTCGTAGAGATACGTGGGCAGCAGGTGAGTGGCGCCTTGCCAATCGTCGCGGCGGAAGCGGCCTTGCTGCTCGCGGTGGTCGCCTTCGGGACGGAAGTGAACCTCCGGGGCTAAAGCCCTCGTCGCCATTTCCGGCTTTATGCGGGGGTTGAAACCCCCGTCTTCCACCCCAGCGACAAGGACCCGTCGCTGGGGACCCCGTCCTCCCTCCGGATTGAATTTTTCCACAGACTGTTTGTGAGTTCCCGCCTGCGATTCTTTGCCGGCGTGCGCTACGACCGCGGCGCTGCTACTCAGGATGTTGAAGAGCGATGGCGCGGCTGGCGAAGGCGTGAGGCCCGCGGCTTCGAGGATGGATTCCAACTCGCCGGTGCCGATCACGGCGTCCACTTCGGGGATGCTCTTCTGGATTTCGTCGCGATAGCGCTCCACCAGGCAGCCGGCGACGATGAGCTTCTTCGCCGAGCCGGAGGTTTTGTGGCGGGCCATTTCGAGAATGGTATCGACCGACTCCTGCTTGGCTGTGTCGATGAAGCTACACGTATTCACGATGAGGATTTCGGCCTCTTCGGGATGAGAGGTCAGCCGCGCGCCTGCACGGTCGAGCAGGCCCATCATCACCTCGGAATCGACGAGGTTTTTGGGGCAGCCTAAGGAAATAAAGCCCACGGTCGGAGCCGTGGGTGGGGAGAGTGTGGTCACACTTCTATTGTACTGGGGGTGAAAGATCGCGGATTGAGCTTCGTGGTTTCCCACCCATGCGCCAGAAAGAAGGCGCATGGATGGGGCACCCGGCGGCAAAGGCAGAGGGACTGCGCAGGGTGTAGCCGGAAGGTCACGGCACGGTGCGGATACCCCCACCCATATTCTGTAGGGAAATTCCTTGTTTTCAATAGCATACGGGACGCCTATCCTCGCAAAATCCTGCAAACAAAGGAGTTATTTGCAAAATCGTCATTCTAAAAGTGGTTAGGGGTGAATTCTGCCTGTTGCAAGCGATCTGAGGCGAATCCATCCCCAAGAGAAAGCGACAGCCTCCGATGCCCTTTTGGACTGTACGAACCCAGTGTACGCAAACTTGGCGTAATTCTCTGCAATTTACTGTTTAGGCGGACTTACCTTGACGATGATAGCTCTGATAACTTTGCAGTCGGTAAGGGCGTAATGCCACTTTTCGGATGACGACGACGCCACGGACACCAAAGAGGGAAGCTGGAAATCTTGAACTGTCTGATAGGTGTAGGAAAAAGTCGCTGCTCCGTCTATATCTGTGTTGGTAGTGTTCCCTGTTCTTATTGACGCCAAGAGGTAACCATTCGGGGCATCTATGAATTCTGTCGTGAAGCGCATTGGCTGTGGAAGTTGTACAACGCCGCTGGTCACGCGCAGGTCTGTCGTGAGGAGGAGCGTCGCTGCGACACCGGGACCGTTCATATTGAGTTTGTAGCCAGGTTCTATCTTTTGGAAGCTGAATTTGGTCGGTTGCACCGGGAGAATGACGTTTGTGCTAGATGGCAGCCAGGCATTTAGTCCGGTCGATACAATCGTGTTGACGCCGTGCTCGAGTTCAGCAGCATGAGCAACCCCAGTAAGGTCCGGCGCATTCGGTATCGCTGAGACGACGGCACCCGAACGGTCGACGAAAACTCGGTGTTGAATGGTCTGGAGACGTTCCGTGATCGGAATGGCGGTTGGTGGAATGGTTCCTAATATGTCGATAAAATGCTTCTTCCAGTCAAACTGCACTGCGCAGTCGAAGGAGACGAGCCCACGAGTGAACGGTGCGTCGTAGAGAGCGCGTGTCTTGGCGAGCAGCGCTTCATCTGAGACCAAAGATTGCGCGAAACTCGGCACGCAGAATGAGAACAGGACGGTTGAAAGGATGAGTCGGCGCATGGACCATACTATCGCACGGTCGATGGCCCTTCGGTCCGCCACGGGTGTTAAAATCAACAGTGCCGGGTCCTACGCGACGTAATCCCGCCAACCCCGCCAGGTCCGGAAGGAAGCAACGGTAACGGGCTCGTACGGGCGCAGTGGGTAACCCGGCGCTTTTATTGACCCGGATGATCTGGGCCGAGCAGCAATGAGCAAAAGCAAATGCAGGTCCTTCGACTCGCTGCGCTCGCTCAGGATGACAGGCTTTTTTGGGAAGCGCCGCTCAGGATGACAATCGTAGATAGCTGCAAGGAGAAATACATTGACCCTTAGTGTTCGCCCGATCGTGGGCTGCCGCGCAAAGATTACGGCCTTTGGAGCTTACGTCCCTCCTCAAGTTCTGACCAACAAAGACCTGGAAAAATTGGTGGATACCAGCGACCAGTGGATTATGGAGCGCACGGGAATCCGCGAGCGGCATGTGCTGGCCAAGGGGCTGGGCGTGAGCGACATCTGCACGGAGGCGGCCAAGAAATGCCTGGCGATGCGTGGAATTCCAGCCACGGAGATCGAGGTCATTCTGGTGGGCACGGTGACGCCGGACATGATGTATCCCTCGACGGCTTGCCTGGTGCAGAACAAGATTGGAGCCAAGGGCGCGTGGGGCTTTGACGTTTCAGGCGGCTGCTCGGGATTTGTTTTTGCGCTGCAGGCGGGCGTGAAGCTGATCGAGAGCGGAGCGCATAAAAAGGTGTTGGTTTGCGGCGCGGACGCGAACACGCGCATGACCGACTACACCGACCGGACGACGTGCGTCCTGTTTGGCGACGGAGGCGGCGCGGTGCTGCTGGAGCCGGCCGCGGAAGGCGAGATTGGCTTCATCGACTATGTGCATGAGATCGACGGTTCGGGCGGCGTCTCGCTGAATATGCCGGGCGGCGGCAGCCTGAACCCTTCGAGCCACGAGACGGTGGACAAGAAGATGCACTACATCCACCAGGACGGGCCGGCGGTGTACAAGTTTGCGGTGCGCAAGATGGCCGAGGCTACGGCGAAGGTNNTGGGCATGGACCCGAAGCGTGTGATCATCAACATTGAAAAATACGGCAATTGCTCCGGCGGGTCGATTCCCTTGGCCATTGAGACAGCAGTTGAAGAAGGCAAGCTGAAGAAGGGTGACCTGGTGCTGCTGGCTGCCGTAGGCGCGGGCTTCTCAGTGGGGGCGGCGCTGCTGCGGTGGGAGATTTAACGACAGCTTTTAGCCTCTAGCTTTTAGCTTCTAGCTTACGGGCATTGATTGCAATACAGGATGGCCGGTTCCTTCGGGGATCGGCCTTTTTGCTGTCTTTCGCTAACTCCGCTAACCCCGCTGGCTTGCTAACTCGCTGATCGAGAAACTGTATTCCGGCAGGGCGCCGGCCTGGGCGGCCATGCGGAAGAAGACCTTCATGGCTTCCAAACATTCGTCGTCGAGGATGTAGTGGATGTTGGTGGTCAGGTAGGCGCGGATGGTCTGCTCGGAGAGAGGCATGCGGTGGGACCACTCGGCCACCAGTGCGTCAATGTTCTCGAGGCCGTGGTCGCGGGATTGGATAAAATCCTCGGCAACACTCTCGTCCAATAGGCTGCCGGGCGCGGCGGCCCAGACGGCGGAGACGAAGGGCAGGCCAGTGAGGGTGTACCACTCTTCGGCGAGGTCGTGGTAGATCAATTCTTCGCCGGTGCGCTCGAAGCGGTTGGCGCGCTCCTCAAGAGCCATCAGCGCGGGGTCTCCGATGAGGATGGCGGCGTCGGCGCGTTCGAGCATGGAGTCGAGATCAGCGACGGCCGGCAGGAAAGGCACATCCGGATTGCCCCAATGGCGAAAGAGGATGCGCGCGTGGGCCAGGGTGGTGCGGCTGGCCATGTCGGCGGCCACAGAGCGCAGTTCATGGAGCCGCTGGCTGGCGCGGCGCACCAGCAGCAGGGAACGGACTTTGCCTTTCGATGCGATGGTGCAGCCAGGCAGGATGCGCAGACCGGGGGTGGTGGCCAGGGCGGCGATGGGGATGAGGCCGATGTCGGCTGTGCCCGAGGCCAGACGGGTGGCGCACTCGGAAGGCAACATTCGATCAATTTGATAGCGAAGGGCGAGCTGAGCGTCGAGCGGGGGATGCTCGAAGTCCCACATGAGGGGCGCGGGGTTGAGGAAGCCGATGCCGGCAACGCGCAGACGGGCTGGGGAACGGGAACTCACGTACTCCTAGACTACCGCCATGGGGCGAATAATGCGGGCGGCGTGTGCGGGATGAATCTGGGGCGACAATGGGCTCCGGCTTGACTTCTTCTAATGAAGGAGGGTAATGTGGGCAAAATCACCAAAAAGTGCAGACTTTGCTTTCCTGTGAGGAAAATTGTTCTGTGCCGTTTTCGGACAGACGGATTAGACGATGAGTACACTGCCCCAAGAGACGATATGCGCGACAACTCCTGCGCTGGACGAGGAGCGGCTGGCCTGGCTTGCGCTGGTGCTGGCGCCTGGGTTGGGGCCGAAGCGGATTCTGGATGCGGTTAAAAATCTGGATTCGGCCAGCCAGATATTCACGTTGCCTCTGACCTCGCTGGAAGGGCTGAGATTTCCCGCCGAGGCGGCGCAGTTCATCTTCGACGGCAAGGCGCGCCAGGCGGCCGAGGAGGAGTGGGCGCGGGTAGCTGCGCAAGGGGCGACGGTGGTCACCTACAGTTGCCCGGAGTATCCGGAACGGCTCAAGGAAATTTACGATCCGCCGCCGGTGCTGTGGGTGCGCGGCGCGGTCACTCTGCTGAGCAGGCCGGGGATTGCGATTGTGGGCACGCGGCATCCGTCTCCGTACGGCTCGGGGATGGCGGAGATATTGGCGCGAGATTTGGCGGTGCGGCGGTTGCTGATTATCAGCGGCATGGCGCGGGGCGTGGACAGTTGTGCGCACAAGGGAGCTCTGGCGGCGCGCATGCCCACCGTGGCTGTGTGGGGCACGGGCATCGACGTGGTCTATCCCAAGGAAAACAAGAAGCTGGCCGAAGAGATTCTGGCCTTGGGCGGGGCGATTGTAAGCGAACTGCCGATGGGGACGTTTCCCGCGCCGCAGAATTTTCCCCGCCGCAACCGGATTTTGAGCGGGTTGAGCGTGGCCGTGCTGGTGGTGGAGGCGGCGGAGAACTCGGGCACGCGGGTGACGGCTCGCTGCGCCGCCGAGCAGAATCGCGACCTTTTTGCGGTGCCGGGAAATGTGACCAGCAAGGGATCGTGGACTCCCAATACGCTGATTAAGCAGGGAGCAAAGCTGGTGGCGACCTGGGAAGACGTGTGGGAGGAACTGCCTTCGCATGTGAAGCTGGAACTTGAGGCCGAAGCGCCGGCTGAATCCAAATCGGAGACGACCGCATCTCTCTTGCCTGAGCAGGTTCTGCGGCCTGAAGAGGCCATAGTGCTGGAGGTGCTGCGCACCGACGAGAGCCTGCAAATCGACGAGATTCTTGAGTTGGTGGAGACGCAACTGACTTCTTCAGAGGTTTTTACGGCGCTATTCGAGCTGGAGATCACGGGCCGGGTGCGCTGCTTGCCGGGGAAGAACTACGTGCGGACGATGTGAGCGGACTTGGATTCGTGGTTTCCCGCCCTTTTCGCGGTGACGCTGCGAAAAGGGCGGGGCACCGAGCCTTCCATCCCCATGGAAATGACGGAATAACCGAGCCTTTGGGGATTTTTCTCCTCCATGGAAGGTCTTCTGCGCGCACCGGAAATGGGGCATTGAGCGGCGAAAAAATCTCCGGCGAGTGGAAATGAGGCGGTGTTCCGTGGTAGTGTCCAACATTTGCGGGTGGGTTCTTCCGGGTCGGGAAGAGCGGCCGGCGGCGCGGGCGGAATTTGAACCGCTTGCGAAGACAACGGAGTCGGCCCGCACGGAGTCAAAGAGGCCAGACAAGATAGAGTGGGGTTGGAATCAAGGATGGGAATGAGCAAATCACTGGTGATCGTCGAGTCGCCCGCCAAGGCCAAGACGATTGAGAAGTATCTTGGCGCGGGTTTCGAAGTGCTGGCCTCGGTGGGGCACATCATGGACCTGCCCAAGAACGAATTGGGCGTGGAGCTGGAGAATCGCACCTTCGAGCCGACGCTGATTGTGTCTCCGGGCAAAGAGAAAGTCGTCGCGCAGTTGAAGAAGGCCGCGGCCAGGGCTGACGAAATCTATCTTGCGCCCGATCCTGACCGCGAGGGCGAGGCGATTGCGTACCACCTGGCGCTGCAATTGGGCACGACGGCCAAGGAGCGGAAAAAGATTCAGAGGGTGACCTTCAACGAAATTACGAAGAAGGCGGTGCAAGAGGCATTCAAGCATCCCAGGGACCTGGATCAGAACCTCGTGGACTCGCAGCAGACGCGGCGCGTTCTGGACCGGCTGGTGGGCTACCAGATTTCGCCGCTGCTTTGGGATAAGGTTCGGCGGGGCCTCTCGGCTGGGCGCGTGCAGACCGTGGCCGTGCGGCTGATCGTGGAGCGGGAGCGGGAGATCGGCGCGTTTGGACCGGTGGAGTACTGGACGCTGGACGCCGAGCTGCATCCGGAAAAGCAAGCGGAGAAAAAGCTCAAGGCGCGTTTTGTGGGCATCGACGGAGAGCCGTCGAGAGTGGCCACAGGCAAGGACAAGGACGGAAAAGATCAGTTTGTTGCCAATGCGCTGCCGGATGAGAAGTCGATGAAGACGGTGGTTGCGGCGCTCGACAAGGCGCAGTGGTCGCTGGCTTCGGTGCAGTCCACAGAGAAGCAGAGACGGCCTCAGGCGCCGTTCATCACCAGCCAGTTGCAGAGGGACGCGGCCAGCAAGCTGGGCTTCAATGTGCGCCGCACGATGGGCGTGGCGCAGCGGCTTTATGAAGGCATCGAGGTGGGCGCCGAGGGAACAACCGGCCTTATTACTTACATGAGAACGGATTCGCCGCGCGTGGCGCCGGAGGCGATCGAAGGGGCGCGCGAGTGGATCGGCAAGCAGTTGGGAGCCAGGTACCTGCCCGCGTCGCCGAATGTGTACAAGGGCAAGAAAGCCGCGCAGGATGCGCACGAAGCGATTCGGCCTACGGATGCGTCGCGAACGCCGGAGTCGATTGCGCGCTACCTTACCGAGGAGCAACTGAAACTCTACAGGCTCATCTGGCAGCGGTTTGTGGCTTCGCAGATGACTCCAGCGATTTTTGATGTGACCACGGCGAAGATTGCCGCGGTCAGCGCGACGACAGGAAAGACGTATGACTTCCGGCTGAGCGGATCGGTGGTGCGCTTTGACGGATTCCTGAAGGTCTACGAGGTTTTGGAAGACAAGAAGGAAGACGACGACGAATCAGCCAACAAGCTGCCTAACCTGGATAACGTGAAGCGGCTGGAATTGGAAAAGCTGGATAGCGAGCAGCACTTCACGCAGCCGCCTCCGCGCTACAACGAAGCTTCGCTCGTAAAAGAACTCGAGGAGCGGGGCATCGGGCGGCCTTCAACGTATGCGTCGATTATCAACACCATCCAGGACCGCGAGTACGCGACCAAGATCAGCGGGCGTTTTTATCCGACCGAGATCGGGATGGTGGTTTGCGACCTTTTGGTGGAGAGCTTTCCGTATATCTTCGATATTGCTTACACAGCCAAACTCGAAAGTGAGTTGGATGAGATCGAAGAGGGCACGGAAAAGTGGACCACCCTGCTCAACGGCTTCTATGGCTACTTTGAGGATGAGCTCAAGGATGCCGGCAAGAATATGCGCGACATCAAGCGCATGGAGAAGAAGACAGACGAAAAGTGCGACCTGTGCGGTTCGCCGCTGCTACTGAAGTGGGGAAAGTTCGGCAGTTTCTTTGCCTGTTCGGCCTATAACAAAAAGGATAAGTCGAGCTGCACATTTACGAAGGAAAACACGGCGGGCAAGCCGGACATGAGCACGCCCGAGGGGCAGGAGGCCGTCGAGCAAGAGGAGTATTGCGATAACTGCGGGCGTGTGATGGTGCTCAGGCGCGGGCCGTTCGGAATGTTCATGTCGTGTCCGGGATTCAACGAGGACCCTCCGTGCAAGACCTTCCGCAAGCTCAGCAGCAAGCAACAGCAGAAGGTGGCCGCGCCCAAGCCTACGGGCGAGGATTGCCCGCAGTGCGGCAAGCCTCTGGTGCTGCGCCAGGGAAGTTATGGCGAGTTTGTCTCCTGCTCGGGCTATCCCAAGTGCAAATACGTGAAGCAGAACCTGATTGAAGGGATGAAATGCCCCAAGTGCGGCGTGGGCGACCTGGCCGAACGCAAGGCGCGACGTGGCAACATTTTCTGGGGCTGCACCAACTATCCGAAGTGCGACTTCACTTCGAATAACAAGCCGGTGGCGCAGAGGTGTCCGGAGTGCGGCAGCCCGTATCTAGTGGAGAAGACGCTGCGCTCGGGCATCTATCTGGAATGTCCGAACAAGAAGAAGGCGGCTGAGGAAGAGGTCGCGCCAAAGAAGCGGGCGAAGAAAGGCGCTGCTGCGGTAGTGGAAAGCGCCGTGGCGTGCGGCTACTCTAAGAGGATTGGGGATGCGCCGGCGACGCCGACGGCCGAAACACATGGGCCGGTGGTGGAGACGGTGGCTGCGGAGCCTGCGGCAAAGAAGGCCGCGAAGAAGGGCGGCAAGAAGGTATTGCAGAGCGCGTGACACAAGTACCGGCGCTTATCATCAGGTGCCGGATCCGCTTCAAAATCGAAACCGGGGACACCCGCCGCGCCAAAAGGTTGTAAGCTGTTGGTACCAATGGCTAAGCCCTCATCGCTTCTCGATACGCGCGTCATCTACTGCGGCGACAATCTGGAGCAGCTCAAGAAGCTGCCCGACGCCTGCATCGACCTCATCTACATTGATCCTCCATTCAATTCCAATCGGAATTACGAGGTCTTCTGGGGCGAGACGAAAGAGAAGCGGTCCTTTGATGATCGCCACGAGTCCACGCAGGCCTACATCGAGTTCATGCGGCCCCGTTGCGTCGAGCTGGCGCGCGTTCTCAAAAAGACCGGCAGCTTCTACTATCACTGCGATTGGCACGCCAGCCATTACGTCAAGGTGATGCTCGATCAGATTCTTGGCGAAAATAACTTCCAAAACGAGATCGTGTGGAAAAGAACGAGCGCGCACAACGACCCGCACCGGTACGGAAACATTCACGATACGATCCTCTTCTACGCCCAAACGAAGGAAGGATTCACATGGAATCCTCAATACACGGCCTACACAAAAGAGTACGTAGACGCCGAATGGCAGGAGCTTCCATCAGGGCGGTTCTTTAAGGGCGAGAACATGCTCGATCCCCAAAACAAGATGGAAGAATTCGACTTCAAAGGAACAACCGCACGGTGGCGGACAAACCGCGAAGGGATGATGGAGTTGTGGAACGCTCCCCAGACCGAAGTTCCCAACAGTCACGGGAGGGTCCTCTTGCGCAAGGACGGCCTACCGAGAAAACGATGCCGAATCGTCTTTTTGGACGAATTACCCGGAGTAGCTTTGCAGAGTTGGTGGGGAGACATTTCTCCGCTTGCCGGAGGATCGAGGGAGCGCCTCGGTTATCCAACGCAGAAACCTCTTCCGCTTCTTGAGCGGATCATTAAGTCCTCGTCGAACGAAAACGACATCGTCCTCGATGCCTTCTGCGGTTGCGGAACCGCATTGGTCGCCGCGCAAACCCTCAACCGCCAATGGATCGGGATCGACATCTCTCCCACAGCCTGTCGTGTAATGGCCAAGCGTCTGCGGGATGTCTGCCGTATGAAAGAGGACGAAAACTACTGGCTGCACGGAAAAGGCTTCGTCGTCCGCGATCTGCCGTGGACGGAAAAGCAGCTCCGCACCATCCCGCCCTTCGAGTTCGAGAATTGGGCGGTCATCGCTCTGGGCGGTATTCCCAACAAGACGCAGGTCGGCGACATGGGCATTGACGGGCGCATCTATCCCATCGGCTCCGAGCCAACCGCCGCCGGCAAGGAAGCCGGGCAACTTGATTTCATGGATGACTGGTATCCCATCCAGGTAAAGCAGATGGACAAGACAGGCCGTCCAGACATCGATAAATTTGAAGCGGCCATGATGCGGACGAAGCGCAAGAAGGGCTTCTTTGTCAGCTTCGACTTCAGCAGCGACGCCTTGCGCGAGATAGACCAATTCTTCCGGCGCGAACACATCGTGATTATTCCGTTGACCGTCCGCGAAATTCTGGACGAGACCATTGCCCAAAGACTGGCCTAAAGGGTTGCGAGGCACCGGGTGCCCCATGTCCGGATTTTCGGACATGGGAAGGATCGTCACTCCTGATCTGTCCTTGCCGAAAATTACCCTCCGTTGCCGCACAATCATCAGATGACCAACAACCAGAGGCGCGTTGCTTTGCCTGACCCCTGATCCCTGACCCCTGACCCCTGACCCCTGAGCGAGGTACCCCTACCCCCCTATACCCCATGGGGGTATAAATTTCCCTTGAAACCTTGCAGATTATTTATAACCCGTTTGGAATCAATACCGCTTGGAAGGCGCAAAGCTAAAATTCTCCCGCATCGTGAGATTTGGCCTCTGAAAATCACCGGAAAAGCTCGTCTTTCGCTGGTTTACTGACTCGCTGCCTTCTCCGCCCGCATCCAATAGAATGAAGCAACGGAGAGACTCATAAATGGAACGGATGCTTGCAACCCCGGCGGATGCCGAAATTATTCTCAGGCTCTATGAATTGCGCACCGAAACGGTGATGCGCCAGGCGCGCGCGTGGATGACGGGCGAATTCTGGCCGGCCACAGCCGAGGAGTTTTTTGCCGTGGCGGAAAACCCCGCCGACTCGCACAACGCATGGCTGCGCCAGGTGCTCACTTATTGGGAGATGGCTGCGGCGATGGTGCTGCACGGGGCGGTTTCGGCGGAGCTGTTTGTGGACTGCAACGCCGAAGGATTTTTCATGCTGGCCAAGTTTTCGCACATTCTGGAAGGTATCCGGGAGAAGAATCCGGGGTTCCTGATGAAGACGGCCGAGCTGGTGAACCGGTTTTCAGCCGCGTCCCAGCGCTATGAGGCGGTGCTCAAGAACGTGGAAGCCCGGCGCAAAAGCATGCCCGCACGGCAAGAGGCGCACGGCCAGTATTCTTACCCGCCGAAGGCCTGATAGAAAGCCCTTGCCGAATTCCGGCGCGCGGGAGCAAGATAATGATTGTTCGAGAACCCCAATTCCCCTGGAGGTTTCTATGAATCGTGTTGTCTCCCTGATGATAGTTGTCTTTGGCCTGACCGCGGTTGCGGTCGGCGCTGGCAACTCCACCAAGATCAACGGCTGGGTCTCCGACTCGATGTGCGGCGCCAAGCATACCGGGACAGGAAAAGAGTGCGTGAAAAAGTGCATTGAGGGCGGCGCGGCCCCGGTGTTTGTGGACGAGGCCATGAAGGCGGTCTGGACCATTGACAACCCCGATGCGGTGAAGGCATTCTACGGCGACCATGTGACCATCACGGCCACGACGGACGAGGGCAAGAAGAGCGTTCACATAGACACAATCGCCGAGGCCAAATAGGCCTTCCGGGTTTTCCGAACGCGGGGGACTCGCCATGGCGGGTAATCTCTGCTATTGTCGTATCCGTTACTCTCGCAGGAGCCGCTTTTGAGGCCGAAAGAGGGTAGAAACGGATGTGACCGGGAACCTATGGCACGAGCAATCTGGAATGGCAAAGTCGTTGCCGAGAGTGAGAAGACGGTGACCGTTGATGGCAACGTGTACTTTCCTGAAGCCAGCCTTAAACGGGAGTATTTTCGCCCCAGCACGACGACCTCTCTCGACCCCCTAAAGGGGCAGGCACGCTACATGACGCTGGTGATTGACGGGGAGGATAACTTGGACGCGGCGTGGTACTACCCTGACCCCAAGCCGACCGCGCGCAAGATCAAGGGATACGTGGCCTTCTGGCGGGGCGTGGATGTGGAGCCGTAGCGGACTGCCGTCAGAGGTGCAAGCGGCCACCGGGCGCAGAATTTCCAGAGGGGCATGTGATACATTTGCCCCATGAACCTCAAGGGCTTGGCGATCACAGTGGTGCTGCTGACTCTCATGCAGGCACACACGGCGGCCGATGCTCAGGCAAACAGCCGCGCCGGCGCAAATCGGCAGACTCCGCCCGTTTCGACCCCCTCCACAACCACTGCACCAGTGACCTCCAGCCCAACGCCAAATATCGATAGCGAAAGCGGCGCCCGCAATGAACCAGTGCAGCACATCACGGTTGCCAATCCGCCTCCCACACCGTTGGCCTGGGCCTTGCACGACAAAATTACATGGGCGGCCACAGTGGTGCTGGCCATCTTGGGATACGTCGGCATCCTGCTGGCGCTTTCTCTGCTGAAAAAGATTGACCGCCAAACGGGCTATGCGGAAACCGCCGCAGAGGCCGCTGCCGCCAGCGCCCAGGCGGCCTTGTTGAATGCCCAGGCTCTTATCCATTCAGAAAGGCCCTGGGTTCTGATGACCGTGGAGCCATCCAGGAGCGCGGAAAACAGTTTTACAGTGATGGCCACGAACCGCGGGCGCACTCCCGCCAGGATCATCGCAACCACGAATGGGAGCAAGATTGCCATCGACGAGAAGCACCTTCCCAGTACCCCCGAATACAAGGAGCAGAAAACGGATGCACCGCTCACCCCAATCATTTTGCTTCCGGGTGAATCCACGCCCATAGAGCCTTTCTGCCGGGATGATGTGAGAGGACTTTGCGACTCGGAGGAAAGGTACAGGCGCATCGAGACCTGGGAAGAAAGAGTCTTTCTGTACGGAAAGGTGACCTACAGAGATTTGATTGCGCCTGCCGACAGTCAAGTGCATGAAACGAACTGGTGCTGCTGGTATATTCACGGACGGCAGAACAGCGGGCTGGTGATTGCCGGGCCGCCCGAATATAACTCTCATACTTAAAGTGGCGCGGTTCTCACGAAGATCTCGGAGTTATTGTCCGCATAGACCATCTTCCACTCATGCAAGAGCGGCAAGACGCGAGCCATCGGAGATTGGCGGTTCAGGAGGCAGAAGCCAATCCTGTACTTCTGAAGAAGCGCATTGGGGTCGCTTTGGAGCGTCGCCCATCTCCCAAATTCGCCGAGGACTCCGGACCACTCGTAGATATCAGCTCGGCCATCGATGAACACCGGGTACTCCGGCGCCGCCCATATCAGGTAGCCTCCCGAAGCATAATCATTCAACATGGGCCCTGAGATGTGGTTGGCTTTAATAAATTCGACTGCCTTTTGCGGACTCTGATTCTCGACCTGCTCTTCCAGATTCCGGATTCCGGGGAAGGCGAGGAAAATCGCCAGTAGTGAAGCGCCGATCATGACGGCGTTGGGCCAGATGCGATCCGACTCCGCGTCGTATCCCTCCCAGGAAGTTGAGAGCTGGCGCGAGAGAATTGGCGCGGCCAATATGCCAAACAGGAAGAGCATCCGCATATGGCTGACGGCCATCCAAGTGCCAATCGCCAGCAAGAGCAACTCATCGAAGAACAACTCGGATCTGCGGACGGCAACCAGAAGAAAGATGCATAGCAGGACGGCCAGCAGCGCCACGCCGCGTTCCTCGGTCATGTTGAGCGGCGCCCACTCGTTCACGCTGCTGAGATTGAGGGGTTGATTCAGCATGGTGTCGATGGGGTAGAGAATCTGCCGGATGCCGACCGGATTCAAGAACAGCGCCGCCAACGAAAGCAGCAGCGAAAACGCCATCATGCGCCGGGCGCGCGGATTCCAACGTTGTGCCGTCAGGCAGCCTGCCTGAAAGCTGAAAAGGGAAGTGAAGAGAATGACGGCTGCCAGGATAATTCCAAGGATGAAAGACGCATGGCAGTTGATCCAAAGCGCAAACAGGATGGGCAGCGAGAAGAACCAGCGCGGATCGCGAGTGCGCCCAAGGTGGATGAGCACAAGCTCCGCGATCAGCAATAGGTAGCCAATCATCTGCGGTCGAACGGCAAAGCCAACAGTCGAAAAGAGCCAAATAATCATTGCTCCCAGAAAAGCCACTTTGGCATTTCCGGAGTAGAGCGAGCAAAGACCATATCCGGCGATGAGGACGACGGCGGTGAGCAAGCACAGCCAGAACATCAGGCCTGAAAATCCAGCCCATTTCCAGGCGCCGTAAATGGTCACTTGCGCGAGCCATTCCTGCGGTATCGAGGATTGATGGTTAGTTGTGTAAGAAAAGATATCTGCAAGAGGGATGGTGTGCGTAGTCCATATGATTTCACCCATCTTGAGGTGCCACCACATATCCGAGTCGTCAAAACGCGACCGAACGGTCAGCACGGCAAGTACGGCGAGGAGGCCTGCCAGCATGACGGGAAACGAGAAGCTCTTATGCAGAATTCGATAGAGCGCGAGGTGAGCCTTGCGGCCTGCAACCGGAGATGCCGTGCTCAAGCAGACTCCACATCCCGAAGGTTCTGATCAAAGGCCGTGTCGGGTTCGCCAAGCCTGATCAAGCGATGCAAATAAGCCCTGGAGATGCACAAGCTGCGGGCAGCCAGTGTCTTATTCCCATTGTTCTCACGAACAGCGGCTTCGGCCAGTTTGACCTTATAGTCACGGAGTTGCCGCTCGAAGGAGCCGGCGGGATGGTAATCGCCGATATCGACGATGTCACTGATATCGCCGATATCGCCGGAGTCAACGTCGGCCTCCTCGGTGTTCAAACTCAAATCTTCCGCGCGAACAGTATTTCCGGGGGCGAGGATGATGGCCCTCTGCATCACGTTTTCCAGTTCGCGCACATTGCCGGGCCACTGGTAACTCTGGAGCAGAGTCAACGCATCGCGTTCGATATCCTCCATCGGCTTTTGAAATAGTTGCCCATACTGGCGCAGGAAATGCCGGGCAATCCACGGGATGTCTTCGGTGCGCTCCTGAAGCGGCGGCGCATCAATCCGCATGACGTTAATGCGGTAGAAAAGATCCTGGCGGAATCTTCCATCGGCCACCAATTTTCCCAAGTCCTGGTGTGTGGCGAAGATCAGGCGTGCCCGCAAGGGGATGAGTTTGTTGCTTCCCAGGCGGCAGAATTCCATCTGCTGGAGTACGCGCAGCAGCTTGACCTGCGTGAACAGGCTCAGATCGCCGATCTCATCCAGGAACAGCGTGCCGTCGGCTGCCTGCTCGAAGTAGCCTTCGCGCGAACCCACCGTACCGGTGAAGGCGCCCTTTTCGTGGCCGAACAACTCGGCCTCGATGAGAGTTTCAGGGATGGCACCGCAGGAAACGGCGACAAACGGCCGATCGGCGCGGGAGCCCAGATTGTGAATGGCGCGGGCAATCAGTTCCTTACCGGTTCCGCTTTCGCCGGTGACCAGCACTGAGGCATTGAGGTTGGTAACGCGATGCACCAGTTGATAAACCCGCTGCATCCGGGGACTGGAACCGATCATCCGGTCGCAAGTGCCGGGCACCTCCAACTGCTGCTGCACTGTCTGCAGTTGCTGCCTGAGCGTGGAGTTCTCGAACGCCCGGCTGAGCATGGTCTTGAGGTCACGAATCGAGGGCGGTCTGCGGCAGTAGCCGAAGGCCCCTGTCCGAACCAGTTCAAACGCGGTTGAACGAAGGCCATCGTCGGCCATGACCACGGCGGGAACCTTGGTTGCAATCAAGCGCTGGGTGCAGCCAATTCGCTCTTGCAGCGAATCATGATTTGAATGCAGATCCAGAACCATGACATCGCAATCGCCGGCCGCGCGGAGCAGATTCATCCCATCCTCATCCGGCTCGAGCAGGATCTCGAATTCCTTGCCGAGGGCTGAGGAAAGCAGCGTATGAAGCGTGCGGTCTTCCGAATACAATCCGATCTTGATCATCACTAGGCCCGTTCTCAACAATTAGCTGTCAAATCACCGGCGGCCAAACCGCCAGTTGCCAAATCGCCAGCGCCAAACCGCCAGCTATTTAATCGGCTCCAGGGGGGAAGCGGAGGAGTTGCGATCATTCCTTTCAAGGCGCGGCAACGACGCTGAAAGCTATCTGGCGCCGGGATCATGCCACCTTGAAAACTCCCCAGCCGACGATAACCAAACAACCTGCAATAGACAGTTACCGACTTTGCCCCTCATCTTACCGTCGGGTGATGGCCGTGTCGAGAGCATTTTAGTACTCTTTTGTCCAAAGCGGACCATTTTAGGTACCTCAACCAGCGAGAGGTTACAAGCCTACGAGCTGTCCAGCGAATTTGTCTGTCCGGCTTAAAAAGCGGGCCTGATTCGACATAAGAAACATGCCTTTCATTTTCAATCAGTTGGCACCGCTGGAGCTCATTTACAACGAGGACGAAGCGAAAACTGTGCCGCTGATCGCGGATTCAGTCGAGCCATATTCACGTCACTTTAGTGTATCATGGAGGTGTCGATAGTAACACGGATTTTAGGTACTAAATGTTCAGCGCGCTTGGGAAAGGTCTCTGGACTGTATCCTTTTTCCCTCTGCGCACTTGCACGCGGTTCCGAAATGCGGCGCAGGAGGTTCCTGCGCTGAGCATCTGGAGGGTGTATACGACCCGCTTCACTCTACGGCGCATCTCCGTAAACATCCGTGTACACCCGCCTGGACAGAGGTTGTCAACTCTATGATTTCGGGCGGTTTTTGAGTTTTTTCGGTTTGGCGCGACAATTGCAATAAATGGTCATGGAATTGCTATAAAGCGGTTTCCCGGAGGTTGGGGGGAAGGAATATGGGGAAATGCACTCGATTGCATGGTGGCCAACGCTGTTCGTGCTCTGTGTGGCTACGTTCACGGATCTGCGCAGTGGCCGCATCCCTAACTGGCTGGTAATTCCGTTTCTACTGGCAGGGATTGTGGTTTCCCCTTGGCGTCCCGACTGGCAGGGGAACATTCACGGCTTTGGGTGGCATGGTCTTGGCCAGAGCTTTGCGGGTCTGGGTCTTGGCCTTCTGGTTTTCGGTTTTTTGTTCTGGCTGGGCGGCATGGGAGGGGGGGACCTGAAGCTGTGCGCCGCGCTGGGGGCCTGGATAGGTCCGATGCAATTGTTTTTCGCAATGGTGTACGCCGGCATGGCAGGAGGAATTATGGTGCTGTGCTGGGCCGCGTTTGGCGGGTTTTTCAAGGAGTTGTTCACCGGCGCGAGCGATCTTGTTTTTGGGTTGAAGCAGCGCGGAATGAAGCGCGATCCGGAGCTGACTCTGGCCAATCCGCTGAAGCGCAGGATGCCTTACGCTCCGGCCATCGCCATTGGAACGCTGTTGTCCTTTTTTGCACGTTGAGGATTTGGAGCTAGGTATCATGTCCAACTGGCAATCGTCTTACCAATTTTCGTCAAACCCGCGAGGAAAGTCACAAGCGGAAGGGGGCAACAATCCCGTGAATCCAGACTCTTCTCACTATCTCGATGATCAGTATCCGGACTCTCTGGGCGGCGATATGCTGTCGATTGCGCTGATCGGCCCGGACGAAGAGCGCCGCAAGGCGGCGGCTACTGCACTGGCCGGTTGCCAGGGGGGCGAAATCCGTGAGTTCTCTTCGTATCCTCCTAGCCTGGACGATGTGCCAAAGCTGCTGGAGCAGCATTACGACGTCATCATCATTGACCTGGACAGCAACCCCGAATACGCCCTGGAACTGGTAGAGAGCATCTGCGCCAAAGGTACGGCGACGGTGATGGTCTATTCAGTGAAGGCTGATTCGGAGCTTCTGGTCCACTGTATGCGCGCGGGCGCCAGAGAGTTTCTCACCTTGCCCTTCGCCCAGAGTACGATGGCGGAAGCTCTGGTTCGGGCCTCTGCCCGGCGTCCGGCCATGCGGCTTCCGAAGAAGGTGAGCGGAAAGTTGCTGGTATTTCTCGGCGCCAAGGGCGGCGACGGAGCGACCACGCTGGCCTGCAATTTTGCGGTATCCCTGGCTAAGGAGTCGGGCCAAAGCACTTTGTTGATCGATCTCGATCTCCCGCTGGGAGACGCCGGACTCAATCTGGGGGTGGTTGCCGAATACTCGACGATCAATGCACTTCAGAATTCCGCGCGGCTGGATTCGAGCTTTCTCTCGAAGTTGCTGGTCAAGCATAGTTCGGGAGTCTCCGTGCTGGCGGCGCCCGGCAAGTTTCCCACGTATGAGGCCTCCACTGACGCCATCGACAGGCTGGTCGCAGTCGCGCGGCAGGACTTCGAGAACGTGGTTGTCGATATGGGTTCCAGGCTGGATTTGATGGGGACGAGCCTGTTCAAAGACGGCTCGACGGTCTATCTGGTCATCCAGGCCGGCATCGCCGGACTGCGCAACTCAAATCGGCTGATCACGCAGTTCTTCTCGACCGGGATTCCCAAACTGGAGATCGTACTCAACCGGTTTGAGCCTCGCACCATGGGCGTTGCCGAAGACCAAATTACAAAGGCGCTCACCCGGCCGGCGCAGTGGAAGATTCCCAACGACTTCAGCGCCGTGCAGCGTATGCAGACCACCGCGATTCCGCTGGCGCTGGAAGACTCGCCCATATCCCGGCTGATTCGACAGATGGCCCGGACCGCTTGCGGCCTGCCGGCGATCCCGGAGAAGAGGACAGGCTTCAGTCTCAAGAGCTTCAGCAGAGGCTTTTCATCGAAGGCGTCTGCCCCGAGGGATGAGTCGTCGCTGACGCAGCTAGGGCTGGGCTCCGGCCCGGACAATGCCTTCGCCAAGCCTGAGGCCAAGGCGAAGATTCCCGAGAAGGCCGCCCCTGCCGCTCCGGCGGGCCGCGTGCTAACGGCGGGAACGCAGAAACAGGTCACACCAATCGACAAACCGGATCGCACGGTTCGTGCGGAGACGAAGCAGGAAACGCGGCAGATCGCCAGCACCCCGAGCCAGCAGGTTGAGCCTGAAACACGTGCTTATAAGGGCGCCACCTATGTGAAGGGCGCGGACGGCGAATGGCACCTGAAAGAAACTCCGAGTGTCAGCGCCGCCAAGCCACAGGTTGGGCCGGAAACACGCGTCTACAAAGGCGCCACCTATGTAAAGGGCCCGGATGGGGAATGGCGGCTGGAGAAAACGCAGGCAGAGAGAACGCCAGCAGAGAGGGCGCCAGAGGCAGCGCCTGAAGTAAGAGTGATTCAGAGCACGCCTGGCATCGCATGGTCGACGCCCACTCCTATTGCTTATGGCTGCGCGCTCGGCGCAAGTGAGCTCAGCGCCATGTCATCGGTTCCGGGGAAATTCGTATACGCCCCTGGGGCAGGCGAGATGCTCGCCGCGGGAGTGCATACGCTGTCGGTAATCTTCACGCCTGCGGACACGTCGGCCTACACCACGGCGCGGGCCTCCGCGACACTCACTGTGACTAAAGCAACGCCAGCCATTGCGTGGCCGACGCCTGCCCCGATTACTTACGGCGCCGCGCTCAGCATGACTCAGCTGAATGCCGTTGCATCGGTTCCGGGAAGGTTCGTTTATACCCCCGCAGAAGGCGCCATGCTGGCAGCAGGAGTGCATACGCTGACGGCCATCTTCACTCCGACAGACGGTTCAGGCTACACCACGGCGCAGGCCGCCGTGCCGTTTACAGTCTCCAAGGCAAAGACAGATATCACATGGCCGACGCCTGCTTCAATTGCCTACGGCACCCCGCTGGGCGTCAGTCAACTGAATGCCACGGCATCGGTTCCTGGAAAGTTCGTCTACACTCCTGCCGCAACCACGGTGCTGGCGACGGGAACGCATACGCTTTCGGCAACCTTCACTCCGACGGACGCGACGGACTACGCTTCGGCCCAGGCAGAGGTATCGCTCAGTGTCACCAGGGTGACGCCAGCCCTCACGTGGCCGACTCCTGCCCCGATTGTTTACGGCACCCCGCTGGGCGCCAGTCAACTGAATGCCACGTCACCGGTTCAGGGAAAGTTCGTATATATTCCCGCCGTAGGCGCCGTGCTGGCGGCAGGGACGCATACGCCTTCGGTGACCTTCACCCCGGCGGACGCCTTGGACTACACCGTGGCGCAGGCTGCCGTGTCGCTTACGGTGGCCAAGGCGACGCCTGTAGTAACATGGCCGGCCCTTGTTCCTATCGCCTACGGTACCCCGCTCAGCGCGACTCAGCTCAATGCCAGCGCGTCGGTTTCGGGAAAATTCTCCTATGCTCCCGCGGCGGGCGAGGTGCTGGCGGCGGGGACGCATACGCTCACGGCAACCTTCACTCCGACCGATACCACAGACTATGCCGCGGTGCAGGCTACGGTGTCGCTTACGGTCGCCAAGGCAAAGCCGACCATGATCACGTGGCCGGCGCCGGCCTCCATCGCCCACGGAGTGGCGCTCAGCGCCGCCCAACTGAATGCGACGGCTTCGCTTCCGGGAAAATTCGTCTACGCTCCTGCCGCGCCAGAGGTGCTGGCAACGGGGACGCATACGCTCTCGGTAACCTTTACTCCGACAGACGCCAATTTTCCCGCGGCGCAGGCTTCCGTGTCGCTCACAGTCACCAAGGCAAAGCCTGCCATCACCTGGGTGACGCCCGCGGCAATCTCCTACGGCACTCCGCTCAACGCCACCCAACTGAACGCTACGGCATCGGTGACGGGAAGCTTCGCCTACACTCCCGCTCTGGGAGAAATGCTTTCGGCGGGAACCCATACTCTTTCGGTGGTTTTCACGCCGAAAGACAGCGCGGACAACACAACGGCGCAGGCCACCGTATCGCTCACTGTCACCAAGGCCACGCCCATCGTCACCTGGCCGACCCCGGAGGCGATTTCCTACGGCACCGCTCTCAGCGCCACTCAACTCAATGCCACGTCATTGATTCCAGGAACATTCGCCTATACTCCCGCCGGGGGTACCGTGATTGCAGCGGGAACGCATATACTCTCAGTAACCTTCACCCCAACGGACGCCGCGGACTATACCACGGCGCAAAGCTCTATTTCACTGGTGGTGGAGGGGCTGCCTAACATCGCATCGCTGATGCCTGCAATGGCTGATTCCAACGAAGACCGCTCTGACCTCTCCGGCGCGAAGCAGGAGACGCAACCAGGCGACACACCCAACGAGCAGGGCGAAGGTGAAACGCGTACTTACAAAGGCGCTACCTATGTGAAGGGAGCCGATGGACAATGGTACCTCCAGAAGAAATAGAGAAGGCGCAACCCGCAACGCTTCCCGCTGATTTCAGCGAGTGGGATAGCGGGGAAGCTCCCGCAGTTCAGCCAGCCAGGCACGCGACGGCGCGCGTCGTCGTGTCACCCGTGGCGGGTCGGCCGCATAACGCCGGATCGAGCAGACCGGCAGCGGCCTACGAGGATGTTGAGAAGCTTTTTCAGCCACGCAAGTCCGATGGCGTGAAGGTGGCAGTTGAGAAGCAGAAGGCCGAGCGCGAGGACAATGGCAAGGGCAGGCGTAAGGGGATGTTGACGTTTGCCGCTATCGGTTCTGTTGCGGTTCTGCTTATTCTCGGTGCGCTGGGCTATACCCGGTTGCGGCCGGGGCAGGTTATACCGAAGCCTCCGGTTGTTGCGCAACCGACGACGACGAACGTGGTGTTGCCGGCACCAACGAATTTACCAGCGGCCACGACGGCTGCGGTGCCAGCGGCCACAGGGCCGGACCGTACGCTGCGCTCACGGTCGGATGTGATGAACAGTCAACTCAACGCGCCTTCGCGGATTCCGACTGACCTCAAGATGCTGGCCGGGAAGGAACCGCCGCCCTCTTCGGGTTTTGGGGCTGGCATGGAAGGCCTGGGCAGCGGCGCGGGGGGCAGCGTTTTCAGTGAGCGGAATGGGCCCAACGTGAAAGTTGCAGCTCCCAGGGTGATGAACATTTCGGCAGGCGTCGCCGGCGGTTTGCTGATCCAGAAGACCGCGCCGGTTTATCCGCAGATTGCCAAGGAAGCCCGGGTATCAGGCACGGTGGTGATTCAAGCCACGATTTCCAAGGCCGGATTGATCACAAATCTTCGTGTTGTCAACGGACCGACCATGCTGCGGCAGCCCGCGCTGGATGCCGTGAGAACCTGGCGTTACAGGCCCTACCTGCTCGATGGAGAGCCGGTGGAAGTCGAAACCACGGTGAGCGTGACCTTCACTCTGGGCGGGTGACGAGCCTTCTGGCTCCTTCCCGTCTTTTGGTCATGGGCACCTGTTTGCAATGATGGCCGAGCGGACGAGCATTCTGTCACAGTGGGAGGAGGAACGTGGAACTTCTGAACCTGGAAAAGTACAAGGCGGAAATACACAGGACCCTGATCTCCAAGCTGGATCTGGAGAAACTGTCGCGTGTCAACTCGAGTCAGGCGCGCCAGGCGGTAGCCGGCATTGTAAAGGAGATTATTGCCGACCAGCGGGTGCCCCTGAACTTCGACGAGCAGGAAAAGATACAGGCGGATCTACTCGATGAGGTTTTCGGCCTTGGCCCGCTGGAGCCCCTGCTGAGGGATGCGAAGATTTCAGACATCCTGGTCAATGACAAGGATCATGTGTTCATTGAGAAGGGCGGGCTGCTGCAAAGGGTGGATACGACCTTCCGTGACGATCACCACCTGTTGCAGATCATCGACCGTATCGTGTCGCGCGTGGGCCGCCGCGTGGATGAGTCCTCGCCGATGGTCGATGCGCGCTTGCCCGATGGCTCCCGCGTCAATGCCATTATTCCGCCGCTGGCGCTGGATGGACCTTCACTGTCCATTCGCCGCTTCGGNNGAGCGCATTGTCACCATCGAAGACGCCGCCGAACTGCGCCTGGCGCAGGAGAACATCGTGCGCCTGGAAACCCGTCCGCCGAACATTGAAGGGCAGGGGGCGATTCGCCAGCGCCAACTGCTGATCAACTGCCTGCGCATGCGCCCCGACCGCATTATTATGGGCGAGGTGCGCGGAGAAGAAGCCTTTGACATGCTGCAGGCCATGAATACGGGACATGAAGGTTCGATGACCACGATTCACGCCAACACGGCGCGCGATGCCATTTCCAGGCTCGAATCGATGGTCGCAATGAGCAATATGAACCTGCCCGAGAAATCGGTTCGTCAGCAGATAGCATCCGCCATTACGATCGTCGTGCAGGCCACGCGCATGAGCGATGGAACGCGCAAGGTGACCAGCGTAGCCGAGATCACCGGCATGGAAGAGAGCGTCATCAGCATGCAAGAGATATTCACCTTCGAGAAGAAAGGAATTGGGCCTGACGGCAAGGTCATCGGCGTATTCCTGCCGACTCGCATCCGTCCCCGGTTCCTTGAACGGCTTCGCATTTCGGGTATCGTCCTGCCGCCGGTCCTGTTCGAGCGCGAAACTCCGGTCAATTAGGCGGAAAGGAGGGCAACAGTTATGGGATTGATCATCGGTTTGACATTCCTGGGTGTGTTCTCGGTCATCGCTTTGGTGCTGGTTGCCGTTAGCAGCCGTGCCTCTGAGCAGGCCAAGCAGGTGCATGCCACGCTGGACTCGGCCCTGGCCACAGACAGGCAGGAAGATCGCGAAGCGCTTGTCAATCTTCGCAAGAGCGAACTGTTCAGCACCATCCCCTGGCTCAATCGGAGGCTGGATCAGCTCGAGCTGGCGGCGCGGCTCCAGGCCCTGCTCTATCAGGCCGATCTCAAATGGAGCACGGGAGGCCTGCTTGCCGGTATCGGGTTGTGCTTTGCGGTCCCGGCTTATCTGGCTTACCTGCGCCTGGATTCCGTTCTCATGGCTTTGCCGGTCGGCTTGCTGATGGGCTCCGCGCCCTTTTTATTTGTGCTTTATAAGCGCAACAAGCGCCTAAACCTGTTTCAGAAGGGCCTGCCGGAGGCGCTGGATTTGATGGTGAGCGCTCTTCGCGCCGGACACAGCCTCGTTGCCGCAATCGGCTCAGTGGCTCGTGAATGCGCCGACCCGATCGGCTGTGAATTCAGGGCGTGTTTTGACGAGCAGAACTACGGCCTTGAACTGAAGACCGCTCTGGACAACCTGATCAACCGCGTCCCCCTCCAGGACCTCCGCATTTTCGCAACCGCGATCATAATCCAGAAGGAGAGCGGGGGAAACCTTGCCGAGGTTCTGGACAAGACCGCGCACGTCATCCGGGAGCGCTTTCGCCTCAAGCGGCAGGTTGGGGTCCACACAGCCCAGGGGCGCATGACAGGCTGGGTGCTCACTCTTCTTCCTGTAGTGTTGGGAGTAGCGCTGTATTTCGTAAACCCTGAAATGATGAGCATCCTGTGGAAGAATCCACTTGGCATCAAGCTTCTCTGGTCGGCTGGCATCATGATTGTGATTGGCGGTTTGATCATTCGCAACATCGTCAACATGGACGTTTGAGGGGGATCTATGGGATTTGCGATTTTTACTTTTTGTGTCGTTTTTCTGCTGATTGTGAGCGGAGGACTGCTCCTGTTCTATCGCGAAGAGATGCTTCAGCGTATCTCCGAGGCGATCAACCCGCAGCAGCCCAAACAGAAATCCCTGATGAGCACCATCCAACAGACAGGCCTTTCGATCGGCGGCGTGGTTGAGCACTTCGAGAATGTTTTGCCGAAGAGCGCGGCCGAGGTCTCCATCGTCACCACGCGCCTGCAGCGCGCCGGCTACCGTGATGAGTCAGCGGTCAAAATCTTCTATGGCTCCAAAGTATTGGTTCCTCTTCTTCTTTGCGTTCTGACCCTGGTTTCCGGACTGATCCGCTTCAGCCCGTTTTTCGTAATTACCTTGTGTCTTGGCCTGGGCTTTCTGATGCCGGATTTCTGGCTGGGAAGGCGAATTAAGACACGCCAGGGCAAGATTCGGCGCGGCCTGCCGGATGTGCTTGATCTGCTGGTGATCTGCATCGAGGCCGGACTGAGCATGGACCAGGCGACGTCACGCACCTCGGTGGAATTGAAACAAGCCCAGCCGGAACTGTGCGATGAATTGAGCATTGTGGTGTTGGAGCAACGCGCCGGACGCCCTCGCGGCGACGCCTGGAAGCATCTGGCGGAACGCACTGGCGTTGACTGCGTGCGCAATCTTGTTTCCATGCTGGTTCAGGCGGAAGCGTTTGGAACCAGCATCGCCAAGACATTGCGGGTTCACAGCGACACTCTCAGAACGCAGCGTGTTCAGGCTGTGGAAGAGGCGGCGGCGAAGACGACCATCAAGCTGATTTTTCCGCTTGTATTTTTTATCTTTCCCTCGCTTTTTGTGGTGGTTCTCGGCCCCGCGATGATCTCCATTATGGAGTCGCTCAAAGTTTTCAATCAATGAGGGAAGGAGGAATTGCTATGGACAGTACCACGATCATTCGGATTGTTGCCGGTGTGCTGGTTGTCGTCATCCTGATTGTCTTGATCCAGCGTCGCCGCACGCGGACCAAGTAGCGTGGGTCGCAAACTTTTTTAGCGGCGCCGCAAAGGCTCGCCTAGCTGGCCGGTCCGCAGTTGTTTGGGATCGGTGATTTTCCCACTTCAGCTCCCGACGCGGCTTGTGTCTGACTCAGGCAGAGGAGCGCAACAAGCATGTTGCTTTAAGAAAGAGGAATTACATGGACAGTACCATGATCATTCGGATTGTTGCCGGTGTGATGGTTGTCGTCATCCTGATCGTCTTGATTCAGCGTCGCCGTACGCGGACCAAGTAACGGCAGGCGCTTTGCGAGTGGGCCGGTGGCACGGTGAAACTGCGCGAGTTCGCTGGCCAACTCGAATATTTCTCTTCTATGGCGGGGGCCCCGGTTGTTTCGGCGCTGAGTGTCTCCGTCTCGTACCCGGCAGCGGGCGAGACGTGTTTGTCCTTGCACAGTTCTCAGGCCGATGCCATAGCCTTCTCCGCGACAGGCGAAGCAGGTTTCGGACATGGTTCAATGCCCAACGAGAAAGGACTTGCATGAGTGTTTTTGGCGGTGAGGTTGAATTAGAGCATTTCCCGAATTTACGTGGAGTGGCGAGATTGGTGAAAGGTGGCTTTTACTTCCACCCCAGCGACGAAGACCTGTCGCCGAGGGCCCGGTTGAGGAAAAGCTACTCGGCAGTTGCGGCTCACTCTACACCAATTCGGCAAATGCTATAACGGCGGGGACTCTGGGATAGCGCCAGATTGACGGGTTCCCGCCGAGGGCCGGAGGTTCCATGGAATCACGAAAACTTTGCGCATATAACCAGACTCGCGAATGCTTTCTCGGTCTGGAAGTCGCTGCCACCGACCTAGCGTGCGCGGACCTCAAGGTTCTGTTCAAGAAACTGACTTTGAGGTCGGGCGAGGGCCTCTGGATGGTGCCGTTCCGGGGAATACCGGATACGGATATGCTGGCCCCGCTGGATCTTATTTACCTGGACGAGGATTGCCGGGTCAATGATGTGGTTGAGTCATTTCCGACATTTCATGTCAGTCCATCGAGTGCGCGGGCCTCAAGCGTTTTGGCGCTGCCAATCCATTCGATCTATTCGTCGCAGAGCCAACGGGGCGATCAACTGGTGCTCTGCCTGGCCGAGGAGATGCAGGGACGCCTGGAGAAGTTCTCGAGCTCAGGCGGTTCCGGCAAAGTTCAAAACGCCGTTCTCTTGAGGGGACAGCCGCTTTGGAGCGGTGGTCCCGGCGTGGTGGAATTGGAGGACCGCTCCAGCAATGACCGGCCCAGGTCCGAGCAGACGTATGAGATGGACCTGATTGAGCCGGGGATGAGGGACGTGAAGCCGCCGAAGAGTTGGCTGGAGCGCTGGTGGTCTCCGGATCCGAGAAAGGCTCCGGAACTGAGAAAAGCTCCGAGGGGGGGAGTTCCCGGCCTGGCTGCGTATTACTGGACAGGAGCTGCTCCCAAGGCACACAGCATCAAGGACATCAGCTCGACCGGATTGTATGTGGTGACGGAGGAGCGTTGGTATCCGGGTACCCTGATTCTGATGACGCTGCAAGAAACTGACAGCGGTCAGGAAGGTTCCGGACATTCGATCGCGGTTCATTCCAGGGCGGTTCGCTGGGGCAACGACGGCGTCGGGCTCCAGTTCATCCCCCACGATACCCCGGCCGGGCACAAAGGGCTGAATCCAATGGCGACCGGGGCGGATCAGAAGGAATTGGAGCAATTCCTGGAGCAACTGCGCAAGGTGAAAGGCTAGGTGCTGTTGGGGTGCCCTACAAATTTTACGGTACTTTGGTGTAATAAGTCAGGTTCCATGGCGTAATATTTGTTATCCAACGGGGCATTTGTGAACGACAATGGAGGGGAGTACACAATGAAAAGGGTGAACGATCTGCGCGGACAGGCCGCTGTGTCACGCACTGCGGGCGCTATCTCCCTGTCCCTTGCTAATGGGCTTCGCGCAAGACTTCGCTACGGCGACAAAGGACAATCGTTGGTGGAGCTTGCCTTGGTGTTGCCGGCTTTGCTGGCGATCCTGTTGGCGATCTTTTCGCTCGGGATCTTCCTGATTAACTACCAGACGCTGACACAGGCCGTGAATCAGGGGGGGATGGCGCTTCAGCAAGTCCAGGGCATGGCTGCTCAGTCTGACCCCTGCGCGGTTGTTTCCGCAAATGTCATTATGTCGGCGGGGAATCTCCAAACGGCGGGCACGAATGGCATCCAATTGACGATACAGATTGGCGCCAACCCGGCGTACGGTCCCGCATCCGCCACAGGTTTTTCATGCACGGGCCAGTCGGGTTATGTGTCCGCCGGCCAGGGCGTAGCCGCAACGGTGACGGGCACCTACCCTTGCGCTCCTTTCACAGTAAATGGGATCAAATTCTTCGCATCCGGTTGTACGATGAAAGTCACATCACAGGAGCTAATGCAATGAAAAACAACTCTGAGTCTTTTGTCCGTAGAGCACTCCGCGACCAGCGCGGGCAGGTGCTGCCTTGGGTAATCTTCGGAATGATCGGCTTGCTCGGGATAGCCGGGATTTCGGTGGACGTAGGTAAAGCCTATGCCGTTCGCAATCAGCTCCAGAACGCTGTGAATGCGGCGGCTTTGGCGGGAGCGGCAGACGTGTACAACAACCCGAACGGCACCAACAATCCGATCGCCATTGCGACCACGTACCTGGGGCTGAATAACAACACTGGATTGGCCGCGGTTTCGGGTTATCCGCTAGTGACTCCTGTGTGCCTGAACATACTGATGCCGAAGGGATCGACGTGCGGCAGCAGCTCTCCCGCCAACGCTCTCAAAGTGACGGCGGCGGTCAAAGTGCCTACGTCTATCATTGCAGTTCTCGGCGTTAAAAACCTAACTGTAGGAGCTACCGCGGTCGCGTCCATGCAAGGCGTAGCGCAGCCATGGAATGTGGCTATCATCCTGGACACGACGGGGTCGATGGGCAATAAGGACCCCTACTGTTCTCAATCAAACTCCACGGCGGAGCAGTGCGCAATGACGGGCATTCAGACTATGCTGCAAGGCATTAATCCCTGTGCTGCGGGCTATGCGGGCTGCACTTCCAGTAGCGCGAACGCGAATTTCCGCGTGAGTTTGTTCGGTTTCCCAAATGTCCCGGTGACCCAAGTCGCGGATGACTACAATTGCGGGGGAACTCCTATCGCGGCAGTTTATTCCCTGCCCACCATTCCTGCCTCGGGGTCAACGACTGCCTACACGCCATTCGCATACACAGGCGCTACGCCGTACACCGCGACCTACCAGATCCTACAGCACAGCGCCGACACGACGCATATAGATGCGAATGGTTTCACGAGTGATTATTACGCTTCCACGCAAACATTGAACTCCACCTCCCTCCTCGTGAAGGCGATTGGGAATGGCAGCACCAACGGCTGCCTGACGCCTCCGAGTACGTCGACCTCCACGAAGAGCTTGGCTACGGCCGCCGGATGGTCGACGGGCGGGTACGGAGGGTACAGCTGGCCTGACACTAACTATATGACCTCCTTTGCGGGCGCAATCTATGCGGCGCAGACGGCGCTTCAGGCGGAACAGGCGGCGACGACTGCACTGGGACTTACGTCGAACAATGCGATCATATTCGTCAGCGATGGTCAGGCGAACATGCGTTATGACGGGTTCCCACAGAAGACAAGCACGGCCGGCTCCGGCGGCGATTCGGTTACGTCTGCTGGGAGCTCGACGTACTCTGCGTCGGCCACCAATTTGACGGGTACTACGGGCACATGGGGTCAATACCCGGACTTCAACGCGGGTTGCCAGCAGGCGATCATGGCGGCCCAGTATGCGAAGGCAGCTGGAACCAGATTCTACGCCGTGGCCTATGGCTCAGAGGCTAACGGATGCGTCACTGATGACGGCTCATATGGTTCTGCGCAAGTCGTTGTTACCGGCACTCTGAATGTTCCTATCACCTCGGCGACGCAGGTCATCCCATGCCTGGTGATGGAGGACATGGCCTCACAGGGCGCTACTTCCTCAGATCCGTGGTATTTCTACACCGACGGATCAAGCGCAAAAAACGGCTGCACGGATACCTCGCATACGTCCACGGATCTGAACTCCATATTCGGTGCGATCACAACGACCTTCACGCATCCGCGATTGCTTCCCAACAACGCGACATAGCCGCCTGAAAAACAAACAAATTCGCATCCCGGCCGGGTCTGTTTATTGGACTCGTCCGGGATTCGAGTTTTATTCCTGCTCTTCGGGAATAATCAGCAGCACTTCCACTTTGATCTTCTGGCCATTCTGCGTCGCCGGCCTCCACTGCCACTGGGCGAGCGAACTCAACACAAACTGCGCTTGCGCGAGCTGGGCCGGGAAGACGATAGCCAGGGCTTCGAAGCGGCCAGCCTGATTTACAAATCCGCGAATCATGATGGCGTCCGCATCGACTGAATCGGGAGCTATGTTCGGCCGCACGATGTTATAGGGCCATGGCGCCTCGATGCGCATGATGTTACCGGCCGCCGCGGCGTCGCCAGAGCGCGGAAGCGAGTATTGGAGAATCCAGCTCCTCGCCAGGCCCACATGCAGATATACGGTGTAAGACAACCTGCCACTCCATACCGGAGCTGCTTCCGGAAACTGATCTTCCAGCGAGGAGCCCACCACCACTGCTCCGAATTGGCCGGTGATGGGCAGCGTAATATGGGCAGTCGTATGCTGGTTGCCTTGTCCGAAATCAGTTTGTCCCGAAGCAGATTTTCCGGAGCCCGCCGGGTCTCCGGCAACGCGTGAAGCCTGGCCGGCGCCGGCCGCTCCTCCCTGTTTGTTTGACGGGCTGGCTTGGCCCGTCTGCGCGGAACCCTTGGCCTGGCCCGCGGTGAACCCGCCAGGAGAATTTGAAGAGGCCGACTCGTTGACGGGCGGCAGCGTGACGGCTCCGTTCGCCATGTGAGAATCGGAGAGCGACATCACCGCGGTGGGAGTGGGCTGCGCTGCTCCCGCCGCTGTAGTTACCGGGGCCGGCGGCGTAGGCTTTGGTCCGGAGATAACTACAGGCGTTGTTGTGCTGGGAAGAATCGGCTGAGGCGGCACGGGCATTTGGGCGGCCGCAATGGCGATATCAGCCAGGTTCTGCTCGTCGTTGGGCAGCTGAATGGAAGGTTTAATTATTGCAGCCGCCGGCTTTAACGGAACGGGCGGAACGATCGTTTTTTCTGGAGACTTCTTTCCATCCCAGATCACGACTGTGGGCACGGGGATTTTCTCGGCGAGCGTGACAGGCTTGGGGATATCCGGCTGCAGCAGCGTCTGAGGCCCCGGCGGTGCTTGTACTACCTGACGCATAACCTGCTGCGCTGCCGTGCTCCCGCCTGGCGGAAGAGTGTGCTTTTTGGGATGAATCTGGGGATACTCAATATCCAGCTTGGCCCGCTGCATCTGGGCCTCCAGAGAGTGCAGGTCAAGATGCCGCACGGCCAAACGATCGGCGGCAGAGGGGGTCCTGACCTTGGGCGCGGAAATGATTCCAAAAGCCAACAATCCGACCCCGAAGATATGCAGCAGAATCGATGCCGCGAAGGTATAGGGCTTTTGGACCTGTTCCGGTCGCTCAGAAAACAGCGTAATCATAGGGAAGACCTCATGATCTGACGAAATTCCTCCCTCGCGCTGTCTGGACCCTCTTGCACTGGAGGCTGCGATTCGGACATTCCCGGCATGACCGAGCATTGAGAAAAGCCTTGATGCCGCTCTCAAGAACTTAATTATAATCTCTTCCAGAATCGCTTACTGCGCTGCTGTGACCTATAACTCTCTTGATACCTTCCGACCAGGCGCCGGCCTTTCTTTTCGTTTCCATGAGGCTTAAAAGAAATACACTGGACACGCGGTAAAACTTGGAAGATAATACTTTTACTCAACTTCTGTTTAGGCGTAAAATCGAAACTGGTTTCCTAAGGCGCGGCACTGGCCACAAGGGACAAGAAAGGCGAATCTGGCCGGGTAGCCAGTTCAGATAGGCCTCCAAATGAACCGAAGACTACTCACAATCCTGCTCGTCGCATTCTTCATTGCAGCCGTGTGTACTTTACTGATCGCACACTTGGTTCGCAATCAGGCGGCGGGACGGCAGCCGGTCACTACACTCGTAGTGGCGGCGAAGGCGGACATCAAACTCGGAACGATTCTCACAGCCGATAACATCACGACTCTCGGAATTACGGGAACGCCTCCTAAAGGGGCCATTCTCGAGACGAACATGAAGAGTGTCATTGGGCGAGGTGTTGTCGCTGACCTCTATGAGGGCGAGCCTATTATCGAGAGCCGCCTGGCCGCCATCGGCTCCGGCGGGGGATTGGCAGCCACCATTCCGCAGGGCATGAGAGCCTGCGCGGTCAAGGTCGATGATGTGGTGAACGTGTCGGGATTCGTAACTCCCGGTATGCGCGTGGACGTTCTAATCTCCGGTACGCCGCCTGGCCAACAAAACAACACGCAAGGCACAGAAGCGAGAACGCTTCTGCAAAATATTCAGGTCTTGTCGGCGGGCACTGATATTCAAAAGGACAACGAAGGCAAGCCGAAGCAGGTGCAGGTAGTCAACCTGCTGGTCACTCCCGAACAAGCCGAGACACTGAGCCTGGCCAGCAATCAGGTAACAATCCGGCTGGTGCTGCGCAACCCACTGGATACCAAGGTTGCACCGGTTCCCGGCACGGCTACGGTCAACCTTTTTTCGGGTACGAATGCCGCACCGGCACAGGCAAAACACGCCACGGTCACAAAGCGGGTCGCACCCCAGGCCTTTGTCGTCGAGGTGTTCAACGGATCGAAACAGTCTCAGGAAAAATTTGCTTCTCCGGGGGGGCGCCAGTGAGAGCGAAGAGTGGCATTACCATCGCATGTTGCAGCGCATTGTTTCTACTCCTGTACGCCGGGGCAGGCCTGCAGGCTCAAACCTCGCCGTCTCCTTCTCAACCCGCCGGCCCCTCGATTCAGGACTCGACGAATGATCTGTCAGTCGCCGTGGGCAAGACCGTGCTGGTGGATTGTCAGTGGCCGGTAGCGCGGGTTGCCATTGGTCTGGGCGAAATTGCCGAAGTCCATGCGACCAGCCCAACCGAGATCATGGTACAGGGCAAGACCATTGGCGAGACCAGCCTGATTATCTGGGATACCCATGGCGGCCGGCAGTTTTTCAACGTGACGGTGCGCGCCAGTTCAGCTGGATTGAACGACAGCCTCGACGCGATCCGCCGCGAACTGAGGACGGAGCTTCCCGGCGAAAACCTGAAGGTCAACTCCGAGAACGGTTCCATCTTTCTTCGCGGCACGGTCAAGGATCTTACCGGTTCCGCTCGCGCGGTAAAGATCGCCTCGATGGGCGGTAAAGTCGTCAATCTGCTCAATGTCGATGTGCCGGCCTCCGAGCCGCAGATACTGCTCAAGGTCCGCTTCATCAGCGTAGATCGGACCAAGGCATCTTCGTTCGGCATCAACCTGTTCAACCTGGGCGCGGGAAACTTTGTTGGAGGCGTTTCAACAGGACAATTCACTCAGCCGTCGATCACACTTCCTGTTTCGGGAGCAGCAGCCACAGTGACCAACGGGAGCGGGCTGAATCTTTCCGCCTACTATCCAGGCCTTGGCCTGGGCGCAACCATTCAGGCCATCGAGACCAAGACCGGGTCACAGGTTCTGGCTGAACCCAACCTCCTGGCGGCCAACGGCAAAGAGGCCAGCTTTCTGGCTGGTGGCGAATATCCCTATCCCATGGTTCAGGGTGGCGTTGCCGGCTCGGCAGCGGCGATTTCCATCATGTTCAAGGAGTATGGAATTCGTCTGAATTTCATTCCCACCATCACTCCCCGCGGAACGATCCGCCTTCAGGTGGCTCCGGAAGTCAGCGCTCTCGACTTCTCAGATGAGATCGAAATCTCGGGATTTGTGGTGCCCGCCATTACCGAAAGGAAAGTGAACACCGAAGTCGAGTTGGCCGACGGTCAGAGTTTCGTCATCGGCGGGCTGTTGAACAACACGGAATCCGATACCTTCATGAAGATTCCCTTTCTGGGAGACATTCCAATCTTAGGCAAGTTCTTCCAGTCGATGCAGAAGACCAAGGCTAACAGCGAGCTGATTGTGATCGTGACTCCGGAGATTGTGGCGCCCATTCCGGCTGGAGATCCGTTGCCTTCGTTGAAGTTTCCTGCCAAGTTCCTGCCGCCCAACTCCGGCATACCGATGAATAATCCGGATGCCAAGACCGCTGCCAACACCCCAGCTCCCGCGCCACCAACCATGCCGGTCGAGAAATTGATCGATAGCATGAAGCCGGAGACACCGCTGATGATTGAAGGGGGCGGGGGAACCTTTGGCGGGGGGGGATCGGCGATGCCGGTAAGCAGTACCTCATCTGCTCCCTCATCGCAACCATGAGATTACCGGCTGCCCTCTTCAGGCAGCCGGCCATCTTCAGAAGAGATCGCACAGAACACGGCGGCTGGCAGGCGAGAGGATCGGAGACAACCAGATGAATCCGTTCCGCTGGATCGCATCGGGGCTGCGGAATTGCTTCTTTTTGCACCGTCATGCCCCTCAGGATTTTCGTCTGCGGGTCTCAAACCTGACGCGCAATACGGTTCTCGCCACTTCAATGGAGGTGGCGAACACCGATTCAAAGCGCAGGAAGGGTTTGCTTGGGCGTGATGGTTTATCTTCCGGAGGGGGTTTGTGGATCTGCCCCTGTGAATCTGTACACACCTTCTGGATGCGGTTCTCCATCGACCTGGTCTATCTGGACCGCAAGAATCGAATCAGGAAACTTGTGAATGAAGTGCGCCCATGGCGGCTGTCGGCCTGTCTTCGGGCGCACTCCGTCCTTGAGCTCCCGTCAGGCACGATCCGCGACACGCAGACACACCCCGGAGACATTTTGGAGTTTTCGGCTGCTTCTTTGGTGAATTAAGCGCCTAAGCGCTTTCACCGATGGAGGCTTTTGCGGCTCACTGGCCGCGCAAGAAGGGATTGCTTCTGCGTTCCGCGCCAATGGTGGTGGCGGGGCCGTGGCCGGTGAGGACGCGGGTCTCGTCGGGCAGCGGAAGCAGGCGAGTTTGGATGGAGTCGATGATCTGGCCGTAGTCTCCTCCGGGGAGGTCGGTGCGGCCGATGCTGCCTTCAAAGAGCGTATCGCCTGCGACCAGAAGCTTGAGCGCGGCAAAGTGGAGGCAGACCGAGCCTTGCGTGTGGCCGGGAGTGTAGATGACCTGGGCGGGGTAATGTTCCAGGCCCACGCGGAGGCCGTCGGCCAGGCTCTCATCAGGCGGAGCGGTCTCGGGCGTTGCGACTCCCAGCCAGTTCGCCTGCTGATCCATCATCTTGAGCAGCGGCAGGTCGTTTTCGTTCAAGAGAATGGGCGCGCCGGTGAGCCCCTTGAGCTTGAGTGCGCCGCCCACATGGTCGATGTGGGCGTGAGTAACCAGAATCTGCTTGAGCTTGAGGCCGAGTTCGACGAGCCGGCGGTAAATGCGTCCAACCTCATCGCCTGGATCGATGACAATGGCCTCTCCGGCCTCACGGTCGCCGAGGATGGTGCAGTTGCAGGCCAACGGGCCAACTGGGAAGGTTTCCAAAATCATGCTTCCATTGTATTGCGCCAGGCGCTTTACACGAGCGCGGGTTTACGGAAGGTGATTGCATAGAATTTGCCGTCCTTCAGCATTTCAACGTGGATGTCTTCCATCTCCGGCGGCACCAGATCAATCGGTACCGTGACAGCTTGTTTGCGGTTCGAATAGAAACCGCTGGTAATTGGACCTTTCTCGTAGGTGCTCTTCACGTACTCTTCAGTTTCGTCTTCGATCATCATGTGACCGCCCGGCTTGACTACGCGGATCATCTCCCGGAGGGCCTTGGCGCGGTCGCTGAAGAAGTTGAAGCCGCCGCAGGAGTAGACCACGTCGAAGCTGGCGTCGGCGAACGGGAGGGACTCGGCGTTGCCGAGATAAAGGTCGGCTTCCATCTGCCAGCGGCGTAGATTGTTCTGGCCGTTCGCCAGCATTTCGGGCGAGAGATCGAGGCCGGAGAGCTTTGTTCCGTGAGGCAGATACTTGAAATTTAGACAGGTGCCGACACAGGTTTCCAGCACTGAATCGCCAGCTTTAACATCGAGCAAACTCATATAGTTCTCGAAATATGAGTCCAGGTCCACGCCTCGGAAGGCGCCGACGACACGCTGAATATCGTCGTAGAAGCCGCCGATGGTTTCATAGAGACGGTTGTATTTGCCGTTGTCGCCGGTCAGGTCTTCCGGCTTGAGGAAGGCCGGAATTCCATCGCGCACCGGGAACCGCTCCCCGGAGCTGCTGATCAAGGTTTCTGTGCCCTCTTCGCTAACCAGATGTAAAGGGTTTGCGGTAAAGGGACTTTGCAGCAGGGCAACGGTCTGCGGACGGTTCGCCCAAGTCTTCTTCTTTGTCGGGATGAGAAGCGCCCAGACGCTCAGAAGCAGGGCTCCGCCAAGGGATATCGAGCCAAAGATTGTGCCGAAAAGCTGGGTCGGGCGCAGCACGGCAACGCTGAATGATCGTGAGAGTTCGACGCCTGCCGCAAGAACAAAGCCCGCGGCAAAGACGAGGATAGTGGCACGAGATTCACGGTTCCACATCCAGACGAGGGTCGCCGCAAACCAAAAAACGAGAAATGTGGGTAGCCCGACCATTGAAGTCGTGCCGATGTGCAGCGCCAGCGCAAGCGATGGAATCGCCACTCCCGCCAGCGGCAAAGGAAGTGTGGACAGCAAGCCAGACAGACGCGGGCTGACGAGCCGGTGGAAGGTGAAGGGCAGAACGCTGAGCACAGCGGCGACGAGCGCCCAGCCCAGATATTCGAGCGCTTGTTGTGGCCCGGTCAGCGGGAACTTGCGCCACTCGAATATCAGGCTGGGAACGAATGCAAATGCCATCATCCATAGAAACCCGCGGCGAGGCTTTTGTGTGCCCACGAACCACACGCCCAGGATTGGACCTGTCCATGCTCCCACCGAAGAGAAGAAAAAGCCGAGGACAAATAGGCTGGCGACAGGCCAGGCGACGATCTGCGGCCAGCGGCTGGATTTGACGTTTGCAAGCATTTTGCGGTCTTCCTTTGGTGGCGCGTTCAGTGCCACGATGTGCCGGTTGCGGGTCTCACAGGCCGGGTTCAGGATTCGTGGATGTATCGGCCGGCTGAGGGTTTTCGGCCGCAGCAGCTTCAATGAAAGCAAGCTCAGCCAGCGCCGATTCGCCCCAGTCGAGCGCGGCGCGGGTCAACGCTATTCCCAAACCAAGTGTGAGCATCCAATACGGCCGATGCGGGTTCTGCAATTCACGCCCGCGCGCCATGCTCTCAATCCCCTCCAGGGTGGCGAGCATGCGCCGGTTTCGTTCCTGTAGCTCTCGGACGTGCATGATCGGAACGCCGTTCGCTGCCTCTCGGCCAAAAAACAGCTTGAGCAGAAATTCATTGCGGGGCGGATCGTTCTGGAACGGCAAGGCAAGCCACTCCCGAAGGCAAACGCGCCCTGCGTCAGTCAGCAAATACTCTTGACGCCGCTTTTTGGGTGCGGAGGCTGGCTTGCACGGCTCGATCAGGCCTTCGGTGGCCAGTCTCTTGAGGGAGGGGTAGATTTGCCCGTAGCTTTCGCCCCAGAAACTGCCAAAGTTGTCTTCGATGGCTTTGTGAATCTCGTAGCCGGAGAGATTCGACTTGATGGAGAGCATACCGAGGATGACGTAGGCAGTTCGGGTGTTTTGCATATATCTTTAAGATATATCTGTCAGATAATTATGTCAACAGGATTCCTGAAAAATCTGGCACAGTCCTGGCAAATCAGCAAAAAGGCGGCAGGCACATGGCCTGCCGCCTTTTGCAAATCTGAATGGAAAGAATAGCTTGCGGTCTACTTGCCTGACTTGGCGGGTTCTGAGGCCGGCGCAGGCTTCGAGTTCTCCAGCACGGAGTGCGAGCCGCCGGTAGAGCGCTGGTAGAGAATAGTCAGGCTGATAGAGGTAAGCATGAAGATAATCGCCGACCAGGTAGTAAGCCGCGTGAGCACGTTGGCCGCGGCACGGGGGCCAAAGGCGGTCTGCGAACCCTGTCCGCCGAAAGCGCCCGCGAGGTCAGCCGAGCGGCCCTGCTGCAGAAGCACTACGCCGATCAGAAAGAGGCACACAAGGATGTGCAGGCCGACGATAAAACCGAAAAGGATATTCATATTGGAAGCTGCTTTCCAGGTCAGTCCGGCTGGCCCGGACGAGAAAAATTTGGTGCGGAAGAGGGGACTTGAACCCCTACGCCTTTCGGCGCCAGCACCTCAAGCTGGTGCGTCTGCCAATTTCGCCACCTCCGCACTGAGGTGAACTCTACAAGTATAGCAAAGGTTGGGTGCGTCGAGGAACGGTGTTTTCAAAGGGCTCTGTCACTCGGCCAGTCGCGCCATCCACGCGGCCAGAGTCCGTTGGTCTTCTGTGCCGGTGGCGCAATCGGCCTGGACTTTGCCTCGATCTGCGGCGTCGCGATTCTGGCTGAGTTTGAACTTGCCTTCGATGTGTTGGATAGCGACGCGAAAGCCTACGATTTCCGCCAGCATCGAACGGCGGAAATCAGCGGGCATAGCACGCCATTTTTCCGCGTAAGCCGGCTCATGGGCATGCATTAAACCGGAAAGCAGGGCTTCCTTGCCGGGCTCGCTCTCGACCAATTCCAGAATGCCGTGGGCGTGGACGGCGATGTAGTTCCATGTGGGAACCGAGAGAGGATCGACATAAAGTGCGGGCGAAACATAGCTGTGGGGGCCGGAAAAGATAGCCAACACCGGGTGACCGGCGAGGGCCTCCCAATGGCGATTGGCACGGGCAAAGTGGCCTTCAAGCAGACCATGCGGGCCTTCATCTTTGACCACCAGCGGCAGGTGCGTGCCCACCAGGGGCGCATTGGCCTTCATCTCCGATTGCGGGGCAGCCTCCGGACCAATGAGAATGGCGAACGAGTAGGCCTGCATGGCCTCGATGAGAATGGCGCGGTCGACGATTTGATTGAATTTCGGCGTGTACATTGCAACTCCTACTGAATGCGCTCGAAGCGGAAACCGCCTTCGCGCAGGGCGTGGCTGATTGCAGTGATGTGTGTGGCGCCGCGTGTCTCGATGGTCACGTCGATCACGGTTTCGCCCAGGCTGACGCCGTAGTAGGCGCGATTGTGGATGGTTTCGACGATGTTGGCGCGTTCGCGGGCCAGGATTTTGGTCAGGTTGAGCAGGGCGCCCGGCCGGTCCTGCAAGTATACGCGGACGCGCAGCAGACGGCCGTCCTTGACCAGGCCGCGCTCGATAATCTTGGCCAGCAGCGAGACGTCGATATTACCGCCCGAGACCAGCACCACAGTCGGGCGAGGCCGCAGATCGATCTTGGACTGAACAATGGCGGCCAGTGCGGCAGCGCCGGCGCCCTCGGCCAGGGTCTTCTCCTGCTCCAGCAACATGAGGATGGCGCTGGCGATCTCTTCGTCATCTACGGCAACGATCTCATCCACATAGCGAGAGACCAGCGGCAGGGTCAGATCGCCGGCGCGGCGCACGGCAATACCGTCGGCGATGGTAGCCTCTGCATTGATGGTGACGGGGGCGCCTGCCTCGCGGGCGCGCAGCATCGAAGGCAGCTTTTCCGGCTCGACGCCGATGACGCGAATCTTTGGATTGGTCTCTTTCAGCGCGCAAGCGATGCCGCTGATGAGTCCGCCGCCGCCAATGGGCACAACAACGGCTTCGAGTCCGGGCACCTGTTCAAGCAGCTCCAGTCCGATGGAGCCCTGGCCGGAGATCACCTCCGGGTCGTCGAAGGGATGGATAAAAGTGCGGCCCTCTTCGGCGTGGCGGCGCAGAGCCTCTTGGCAGGCCTCGTCGTAGCTGGCGCCGTGCAGGATAACCTCGGCGCCGTAGCCGCGGGTAGCCGCGACTTTAACCTGCGGCGTGGCCAACGGCATCACGATCTGGGCGCGAATGCCGCGGGCTGAGGCATGGAAGGCGACTCCCTGGGCGTGGTTGCCGGCGCTGGCAGTGATGACGCCGTGTGTGCGCTCCGCTTCGCTCAGGGTGAGCAGCTTGTTCAGCGCGCCGCGCTCCTTGAAGGAGCCGGTGCGTTGCAGGTTTTCCAGCTTCAGGTAAAGAGGCAGGCCGGTCAACTCGGAGAGGTGGTGTGAGAGATGGCAAGGCGAAACATGAATTGCTTCACCGATGCGCGCGCGTGCCGCCTGGATGCTGTTGAGAGTGACGGATTCCAAGAGATTCTCCTTGATTGGAAGATGGGTTCGAAAGAAGGCCGGAAAAACGAAAAGCCACCAGCCGCGTGTGCGGTGGGTGGCCTGGATAATGCTCAACTGCTAAATCCGGTTCGTCAGGCTCCGCTTCCCGCGTGCGCATTGGAGCCGCTAATTCGCGGGCCGGAAATCGACAAGGCTATGCACAGAATCTGTAAGGAACTCGGGTTGGAGGTTGAGGCGCGCATGACCTTGATTGCAGTAGAGCAGAGAAGCGAGGGGCGCGTCAAGACAGAGGCGCGGCTTAGGGAAGCTTCAAACCGCACACAGGCAGCAGGTTACCTTCGATTTCCTGGAGCGGTGGATGTTCTGTTCGGGACATAATTTTTGGACGATTAAGTAGACAATTAGATATATGATGGTTAGTTCTCCATCCGTCTGCAAACTCGCGGAGTGAACGCACATGATCTGTACGAAGTGCAAGAGCTATAGAATCCGCCGGATCAAGAGGGAAGGATTCCTGCGCAGGAAGCTGGCTCCGTTGTTCGGGTTCTTTCCCTGGCGATGTTCCACTTGCGGGATGGTGCAATTGCTCAGAGCGCGGG
>PLOI01000145.1:0-3736 GCA_003142015.1 Acidobacteriaceae bacterium
GCCAAGATCGCCGCCAAGCTGGCCGTGGGCTACACGCTCGACGAAATTCCCAACGACATTACGCGCAAGACGCCAGCGTGCTTTGAGCCGACGATTGATTATGTCGTCGTCAAAATTCCCAAGTGGCAGTTTGAAAAGTTTCCCGGTTCCGATGAGACGCTTGGTCCGCAGATGAAGTCCGTCGGCGAGGTGATGGCCATTGGCCGCACCTTCAAGGAAGCGCTGATGAAGGCCTGGCGCGCGCTGGAAACAGGCAAGAAAACCGGCGCGGAGGTTCTGGAGCCGCGGCGGCTGACGCAGATGCTGGTGACTCCGCGGCCTGAACGGCTTGGCTACATTCGTTATGCCTTCGAGCGCGGCATGAGCGTGCGCGAGGTGGCGCGGCTCACCACCATGGACCCGTGGTTCCTGCATCAGATTCGCGAGATCACGCTGGCGCAGATGGCGATTGCTGAAACGACTCCAAAGGATATTGGCGCGGAGCAATTGCGCCAGCTCAAGCGGCTCGGCCTGAGCGACGAGCGTATCGCGACTGAATGGAAATTGGAAGGTCACGCCGGTATCCAGCAGGTGAGGGAACTGCGCGAGAGCAAGGGCATCAAGCCGGTATTCAAACTGGTAGACACCTGCGCAGCTGAGTTCGAGTCCATGACGCCGTATCTTTACTCGACTTATGACGAAGAGGACGAAGCGCCGCCGACCGACAAGCCCAAAATCATTATTCTCGGCTCGGGACCGAACCGCATTGGGCAGGGCATCGAATTTGATTACTGCTGTTGCCACGCGGCCTTCGCGCTCAAGGACGACGGCTACGAGACGATCATGGTCAACTGCAATCCGGAGACCGTCTCCACCGATTACGACACCAGCGACCGGCTCTACTTTGAGCCGCTGGTGCTGGAAGATGTGTTGGCGGTCTACAACCACGAAGCGCAATCAGGCGCAAAGATTGGAATGATTGTGCAGTTCGGCGGGCAGACGCCGCTGAATCTGGCGCAGCGGCTGCGCGCTGCCGGCGTGCCCATCATCGGCACTTCGCCCGAGTCGATTGATCTGGCCGAAGACCGCAAACGATTCGGAAAGCTCCTCGACGAGTTGGAGATTCCGCAGCCCGCCGGAGGCACAGCCACCAGTGTGGAAGAGGCATTGGCTGTGGGTGAACGCATCGGCTACCCGGTGCTGGTGCGGCCCAGCTATGTCTTGGGCGGGCGCGCAATGGTCATCGCGTATGATGCCGAGGCCGTTGCCCACTACATGCGCGCGGCAGTGGAATATTCGCAGGAGCGGCCGGTGCTCGTGGATCACTTTCTGGAGAGCGCCATTGAAGTGGACGTTGATGCCCTCTGCGATTCAACGGATGTAATTATCGCCGGCATCATGCAGCATATCGAAGAGGCCGGCATTCACTCCGGCGATTCGTCCTGCGTGTTGCCTGCCGTGGGCATTTGTGAAGAGACGCTGGAGGTGCTCCGCACTTACACGCGCAAGCTCGCCCTGGCGCTCAAAGTCGTCGGCCTGGTCAATTTGCAATTTGCCATTCAACGCGACGCAGAGGACAAGGACCATGTTTATGTGATCGAGGTGAATCCCCGCGCCTCGCGGACTGTGCCTTATGTCTCGAAGGCTACGGGAATTCCGCTGGCCAAAGTGGCCGCGCGGCTGATGACGGGCCGCAAGCTGAGCGAACTGCTGCCGGCTCAACTTTCCAGCGGCAAGGATCTCGAAACGGGTACGCATTATTATGTGAAATCGCCAGTCTTTCCCTGGAATAAATTCGCCGGCGTGGATACGGTTCTGGGGCCGGAGATGCGCTCCACAGGCGAGGTGATGGGTGTGGCCGCAACCTTTGGCGAGGCCTTTGCCAAGGCGCAGCTTGCGGCCGGGCAGGTGTTGCCCACCGGCGGCACGGTCTTTTTCAGCGTCAACGATCCCGACAAGCCCGCGGTTGTTGAACTGGTGCGCAGCTACGTTAACCTGGGTTTCAAGATTGTCGCCACCGAGGGCACAGCCAATGTGCTGGAGAAGGCTGGCATCATTGTGGAGCGGGTCTTCAAGGTCAAAGAGGGCCGGCCTAACATCGTGGACCTGATCAAAGGCGACCGCATACAGCTCCTCGTCAACACTCCGCGCGGGCAGGACACTTTCTTTGACGAGAAGGCGATTCGCCGGGCAGCGGTGCTGGCGCGGATTCCCTCCATCACCACCATCGCCGCCGCGCAGGCCGCGGTTGAAGGCATTGCCGCCATGCAGAACCGCCAGACCACGGTCTACGCTCTGCAGCAATTGCACGCCACAACCGGCTCGTGAAATGCTGCTTCTGGGAAAAGGACGCCGGAGGGTCTTCGCATGACTGAGCAGGAGCGACAGGAAATTCTCAGTTCTCTGGAGTCGGGAAAAGCGGCTCTGCGCAACGCATTGCAGGGCGTGACAGAGGAGATGGCAGCGCGCGCTCCCGCTCCGGGAAGCTGGTCCATCCTCGGGAGCGTCGAGCACCTTGTCATCTCCGAGGATTATCTCTTTCGACAAATCATTGAGTCCGCGCACGCCGACGCGCCGCTCATCAACGAACGCCGCGAGGCAGCCATCCCTGTCCGTGGATTGGACCGCTCCAGGCGCATGGAATCTCCTCCGCAGGGTTCTCCCAGCGGACTCTTTCCCACATTGTCAGAAGCCGTCGATCGGTTCATGGCCAATCGGGAGCGAACGATCAAATTCGTTCGAGGAAATACAGAAGACCTCCGCTCCAGGATTACATCGCATCCGATCATGGGCACGGTGAATTGCCAGGAGATGCTTCAATCGATTGCCGTTCATTGCCTGCGGCACGTCAAGCAGATTGAAGAGGCCAAAGCCGCGCTGGTTTGAAGAATTCCTGAGCCGCGCCGTATAGATTGTGTCTGGCCGGATCTGACGCGCTTTTCCACGGCACGGGCGTCAATCAGCGAAATGGTTGTCTACAATAAGCGTATGTTGCTTGAAGGTATCTTTGCCGCCGTTCCCACACCGTTTTACCCTGACGAGCGCGTTTATTACAGAAAAATCGAAGCTAATATCGCTCGCTACTCCCGCAGCTTGCTTTCAGGAATACTGCTTTTGGGCTCAACGGGCGAAGCACCATTCCTGGACGACGCTGAGACCCGCGAGGTGTTGCGCGTCGGCGCCGAGGCTTCAGCGCCGGACAAGGTGCTCATCGCAGGTGTGGGGCGCGAGAGCGTAAAGGCTACGGTCGCGCTGGCGGAGGCCGCGGCCGAGTTCCGCTACGACGCCGTTCTGGTCCGCACATCCAGCTACTTTGCGAGCCAGATGTCGGCAGCCGCCGTGCTCAACTACTTCCGCAGCGTGGCCGACCGCTCGCCGCTTCCGGTGGTGCTCTACAACATTCCCCGCTTCGTTCCTTACAATATCCCCATCGAAGTGGCGGCTGAACTGGCACAACACCCCAACATTATCGGCATGAAGGATTCCTCGGGAAGCCTTGACCGGATTCGCGCACTGGTCGCGGCAACCGTTGGTGCGCCCCGGCGAACTGTGACGGTGACGCCTATTTTTGAAGCGGTCACCGGACGTATGTTGACGCCAAAGGCAGGGAACGGCGATGCGCTTGTCTCGATCGGTGGCCAGGCCAACGGCGTGGCTGTGGCGGCGGCTCCGCGGGTTACGCCCATCAAGACGCGCACCAAAGAGGTTGGCTTCCAGGTGCTCACTGGCGCAGCTTCAAATCTGCTTGAGTCGCTGG
>PLOI01000145.1:3804-14353 GCA_003142015.1 Acidobacteriaceae bacterium
GAGATTGAAGGGCTGCTGGCCGGAATCCGCAACTAGGTCCCTGACCGTGTGATTTCGTTCTTTTGGGTTTCGTGGCTCCCCACCCTTTCGCCGGAAAAAAGCGAAAGGATGGGGCACGGAAATGGTACAGGAATATGCGGTCAGGACCTATGATTCAGTCGTATTTGCGCCCGGCCAGATGAGATTCTCGGGCCCCAGAAGGTTCCTTTCGACAACCGACCCCAGCACCAGCGATGTGGATGTGGTTCCGAAGGGCGTCAGAGAGTCGATTACGTGGTTCAAGTGTTCGACCGAGATGACGTTCACCTTCATGATGAACGAGTCCGCCCCGGTCCCGCGGTGGCACTCGACGACCTCGGTCATGGAGCGGATCTGGGCGGTCAGCCTGGGCAGCACGTCGCCCACAATGCTCATGCGAATGAAGGCCGTGATGGGCAAACCCACTTGCAACGGACTGATGTCTGCGCGGTAGGCGCGGATGATGCCCTCTTCTTCCATGCGGCGAACGCGCTGCGCGGCGGCAGGCGTTGAGAGCCCTACGCGGCGGCCCAACTCGGCAAAAGAGATGCGGGCATCCTTTTGCAGTTCGATGAGCATCTTCCATCCCACCGCATCCAGCAGTTTTTCCTTGGCGGAATCGGACAATTCATGCCTCCTTTGTATATTGCTTTATGTTCATAAAGTATATACGCGAGAAATCCAATAATCCATCACTGGTCTTTGGCAATAACGGCGAATCGCTCTTCAATAGCCATTCATCTGCTGTCTGGTTCTTTGGCGCATTGCTAATCCGGGCGGCTTCATTTACCTTGGTCTGCATCTCGCACATGCAGGTGATCTTGTGTCTTCACTTTCCCGCTCTAGCCTTGTGGTGTTGTTTAGCGCCGTATGCACCCTGACTTCCGCGCAGGTTTGCCTTGCCCAGCAAGCCGCTGAGGCATGGATGGCGCCGCTATTTTTCCCTTGCGTCCCAGGCCCTGTATGAAGCGGCGTCGGCGGTGAGCGCGCCGGAAGGCGCGAATGCGACCATACTCGTCGATGAAGAGAGTTATTCTTTCGACGAATCGGGACGTATCCAGCACGTTTCGCACGTTATCTACAAGGTGCTCACGCAAAAAGGAGCAGAGGGATGGGACTATCTCTCGGTGAGCTGGGAGCCTTGGCATGAGGCGCGGCCTTTGATTCGGGCAAGAGTGATTGCGCCGGACTTCTCGGTGCATGAGCTGGATCCGAATACGATCACCGAGGCACCGGCACGCGGAGGCGACTACAAGACGTACAGCGACGGCAAGAGACTGCGTGCGCCTTTTCCGGCGATTGCTCCCGGGGTGGTCGTCGAGGCAGAGTACACGGAGCGCGAGACGGAGCCGCTTTTCGCTCCGGGCATGTGGGGCGAATCGTCTTTGGGCAGGAACGAGTTCCAGTGGAGCACAGCCGCGCAGTTTTCGATGCGCCGGCCTCGCTGACGTTACGCATAGGCACACTGCTGCTGCCGGATTTGAAACCGGTGCGCGTCGAGGCAAGCGGGCGGGTTACGCTCACCTACGACCTGGGTCGTTTGGAAGGGATTGAACCGCAGGAGCCGAATCTTCCGCCGGATGTGGCCACATATCCGGAGATCGCCTTTTCCACTGGACAGTCGTGGCAGGGCATGGCTGCCGAGTATTCAAAGATCGTCGATAGCCGGGCCAATGCGTCTCAAGTGCAGGCTATCCTGGACCAGTTGATTGCCGGCAAGAGAGGGGTCGCGGAAAAGGAAGGCGCGATTCTGGACTACCTGGACCGCGAAGTCCGCTATACGGGCATCGAATGGCTGCGCGAAGATTTGCATCTGGAGGGCGGCGACGACCCCTTGGGAGGGCCGGTCTTTCCTCGCTTCTGGCTCAAGGGGCAGGCCGCCGATGCGCGCAAGATGAAACTGGCCGCGGCATCGATTCTTGCCAGTACCAAGCCCACAGCTCACTCACTGCGTAGCCCGCGCTACCCCACCAACTGTACCGTTCCTTTGCCCACTAACTCCTCCACTCGCTCGACCCAACCGCGATCCGCCGCCACACTCATATTCTCCGGTTCCAGAATCGCGGCGTACTCGCCTTTCTTTTCCAGGTGCAACATCACCTTGCCCGGCCCCGGCGCAGCATCCGCCGCACTTTTCAATGCGGTCAGTATCTCCTCCGTCGCACGATCCAAATTGATGCGAATCCGCACCCCCGACGGCAGCTTTACCTGCACCTCTTCCAGCGCCTGAATCGAGCTGATAGAAATCTTCGGCGCCGCATCCTCGTCGCCCATCAGCACGCCCCGCACCAGCACCGGAGCTTCCATCTTCAACTGTCCTGAAAGCTTCTCATAATCCCGCGAAAAACAGATCAGGTCGATCTTGCCCGTTGCATCTTCCAGCGCCGCCTGCGCATACAGTTTTTGATCCCGCTTGCTTTTCTGCACGCGCAACCCGAGAATCATTCCCGCCACCTGAATCTCGTCTGCCGGGTCCGCCTGCGTGCCCCAGCGCCTCTCCGGCGGCTTGCGCTCCAGCGCCTCGGCTACGGAAATCACGCCCGCCAGATTGCGCAGCTTCTCCGCGTACTTATCCAGCGGATGCCCTGAGACAAAAAATCCCAGCACATCTTTCTCATTGGCTAGCCGCTCGCCCTCCTCCCAATCGGCCACATTTGGCAAGTCTTCGCTGCTGTCTCGGCCTGTCCTGGGCCCTTCATCGAAGAGCCCAAAGAGCCCGCTTTGTCCTTGCGCCGCGTCTCTCTGCGCCTTTTGCGCGCGCTCCATAGCTTTATCAACGGCGGCCATCAGCGGCCCGCGTTTGCCCAGCGAGTCCAGCGCTCCGGCCTTGATCAGCGACTCGAGCACCCGCTTGTTCATCACGCGCAGATCAACCTTCTCGCAGAATTCCCAGATACTTTTGAAGCGTCCGCCAACTTCTTCGCGCGCCTTCAGAATTGAATCAATTGCATTACCGCCCACATTCTTTACCGCAGCCAGGCCAAATCGTATCGCCTGGCTATTCTCGGTAACATGCGGCGTAAACTGGCTCCCGGAAACCTGCACGTCAGGCGGCTCAACGCGGATGCCCATCTCGCGGCACTCGCCGATATACTTCACCACATTCTCCGGCTTGCTTGTCTCCGAGGTCAGCAGCGCCGCCATAAACTCCATCGGATAATGCGTCTTCAAATAAGCCGTCTGGTAAGCCAGCAGCGCATACGCCGCCGAGTGCGACTTATTGAACCCATACCCGGCAAACTTCTCCATCATGTCGAAGATGTCGCCCGCTGTCGCCTTTGGATGGCCCGCTGCCGCTGCGCCTTCCATAAAGCGGTCGCGCTGCTCGGCCATGGCCTCTGCGTTCTTCTTGCCCATTGAACGCCGCAGTAAGTCCGCCTCGCCCAGTGAGTAACTCGCCAGCAGGTTTGAAATCTGCATCACCTGCTCCTGGTAAACGATAACTCCCAATGTCTCCTTAAGAATTCCTTCTAACTCCGGCAGCGCATACTCCACCTTGCGCCGCCCTAACTTGCGCTCGATAAAGTCGTCAATCATTCCGCCCTGAATCGGCCCCGGCCGGTACAGCGCATTCAGCGCCGTCAGGTCCTCCACCGAATCCGGCCTGTACCGCCTGAGCACATCCCGCATTCCGCTTGACTCGAACTGAAACACTCCCGAAGTCAGGGCCGAGTGAAATACCTTTTTGTAAGTCTCGGCATCGTCCAGCGGAATAGCCTCTATATCCACCTTCTCGCCGCGGTTCTTTTCGATCAGCTTCAGGCAATCGTCAATCACTGTCAGAGTCGTCAGGCCGAGAAAATCCATCTTCAGCAGGCCCATTGCTTCGACGGCCTTCATGTCGTATGCAGTTACAATTTCGTCGTTCTTCGTCTTCGCCAGCGGCACCAGCTCAATCAGCGGCCGCGGCGCAATCACCACCGCCGACGCATGAACCCCCGATCCGCGCACCAGACCCTCCAGCTTCTTCGCCGTGTCGATCAGCTCCTTGATCTGCCCGTCGGTCTTGTATGCCTTGCGCAGTTCCGCAACCTCTTTCAGAGCCTCATCGATCGTCATGCCCACCGTCGCCGGAATCAGCTTCGCAATCCGGTCCACGTCGCCATACGGCATGTCCATCGCGCGCCCGCAATCCTTGATTGCCGCCTTGGCCGCCATGGTGTTGAACGTGATAATCTGTGCCACCTGCTCGCGCCCGTATTTGCGCGTCACATAGTCGATCACCTCGCCCCGCCGGTTCTGGCAGAAGTCCACGTCGATATCGGGCATCTGCTTCCGCTCCGGATTCAGAAACCGTTCAAACAGCAGAGCGTTCTGCAGCGGATCGATATTGGTAATCTCCATCGAGTACGCCACCAGCGAACCGGCTCCCGAACCGCGCCCCGGACCCACCGGAATCCCATGGTCCCGCGCATATTTGATGAAGTCCCACACAATCAGGAAGTAACCCGCGTAATTCATCTGCTCGATGATTCCAATCTCATATTCGAGCCGCGCATCGTATTCATGAATCGCCGCGCGCCGCGCCCCTCGCGCCTCCAGGCTTCGCACCGCCGTATCGAGCCGCTTCTTATACCCCTCCCGGCACACCTGTTCAAAGTAACTATCAATCGTGTGCCCCTCGGGAACATCAAACAGCGGAAACGGATTGTCTACCGGCTTGAGCTTGAACTCGCACCGCTCGGCAACCTCCATCGTCCGCTCGACCACGGCCGGCGAATCCTTGAACAGCCGTCCCATCTCGTCTGCGCTCTTGACAAAAAACTGATCCGAATCGAAGCGAAAGCGCTCTTTATCGTGAATCTTCGAGCCGGTCTGCACGCACAGCATCACATCGTGCGCGTGCGAGTCATCCCCGCACAGGTAATGCGAGTCGTTGGTCGCCACCAGTGGGATATTCAGCTCTTTTTCCAGCCGGAACAGAGCCTCATGAATCTTTAGTTCCTGTTCCAGCCCCTGGTCCTGAATTTCGAGATAGAAATTGCCCTTGCCGAAAATATCCTGGTATTGTTGCGCCACGCTGCGCGCCTTTTCATAATTGCCGGCCAGCAACTCTTCGCACAGCTCGCCGCTCAGGCAGCCCGAGAACCCAATCAGTCCTTTTGAATTCTCAGCCAGGTACCGCTTGCTTACACGCGGCTTGCGATAGAACCCGTGAAGCGATGCCTCCGAGGTAATCCGAACCAGATTCCGGTATCCCTCTTCGTCCTGAGCGAGCACCAGCAGGTGATTGTTGTCGTCTCCTTCGCCCGGCGCGCGGTGGTCTTCGTTTTTGCTGATATAGAGCTCACACCCCAGAATCGGCTTGACCCCTCTGGCCTTCGCCGCCTCAAAAAAGTGCACAGCTCCATAGATGTTTCCGTGGTCTGTCATGGCGACAGACTTCTGCCCCAACGTCGCCACGCGCTCCATCAGCTTGGTCAGGTCGCAAGCCCCGTCCAGCAGCGAGTACTCGGTATGCAAATGCAAATGCGTGAATTCAGCCATGGCTACTTGGATTTTAGTCGCCTGGCCGTTTCCTTGCCCTGTCCAAAACCCGGTTGAAATCAAGACAGATTGAGGAAAAACCTGCTTCCGCACCGAGCACGAATATTTTTGCTTGAACGTTCGCCTTTTGTTTGCTATTCTGTCTGCGTCTGTTGAAAGAGGCAATACTTGGGTGAATACACCATCCGGGATAAGCAGAAATTCCGCCATTATGATGGCGATAACTTCTTGCGATTGCGTGACAGGTCTGTGTTGTTGTTCTTATTTATGGTTGTTGCGATTATCCTGGCATCGGCTACGCAGTTATCTGCACAGGGGAATGAGACAGAAGTTGATGGTCTAAAGCTCAAAGAGATTACTCCGCAGATATGGAGTCTGACTTGGATAGCGGTTCCGTCTGGAGTTTGCGGTGATAGGATCACTTATTCGGTATTTCGTGGTACGAATGAAGAATTCGAAGCGTCAGAGGAAAATCAAATTGCGAGTGGGATCACCGTAGCACATTATGTCGCACATGAGCCAAAGTCTTCGGGATCTTTTTACTACCGTGTAATAGTAATCAAAATTTCTGGTCAATGCGCACCTTTAAGCTTAAAATCTGGCATCATTGTCACTTATCCACTGGACTTGGGAGCCCAATACTCGGTAACGATTGGAGACAAAACAGAAACATGTAAGGCCAGTTCGACGGCAGAAATTGCCTGTCCGACTCTCTCATATTTTCATGCGGTGATAGCGTCTCAATGGGCACACGAATTCCTCATCGGATGTCTCTCTTCTGAATATGAAGACAATAATTGGACATGTGTTAATCTCAAACTTGGACACTATTTCATCGCTGTACACAGCCTGACCGCCACCATTTTGGATGCGGGATATTCGAAGATCAATATAAAAACCGGAAAGGTGCTTAGTTCCATCACGCCAGAGTTTTCAGTCCTCGCTGTCCTAAAATAGGCTGATGACTATGGTCTTCAATCGCTAGAATTGTGTTACAAAATCGGAGGAATCATGCTCAAAGGATACATTCAATCATCTGTTGCAGTTCCGGTCGGTGATAACTGGCGAGAAGATTTTAAGTTCGATTCTCACCCAGAAAATGCTTGTTATTGGCCATCATTTGAAGATGCGGATGATAAGTGCATGGAGCTAAACAAGCGCGGAGTGGAGATTCTCTCGTCTGAGGGCGGGGTATATTGGTTGCGCGATTTCCAAGTTGAAGAAACAGCTCCCGGCCAGTTTTCCATCTATTGCGAAGGCCCGTTTATTATGCAATAGAAAAGAGGCTCCGCGCCGGGTGGTGGGCAGGTGGTCTAGGTCCCGCCTTTGGAACCTGGGAAACCACGAACCCCATGCGCGAAGCGCCGCTGGCCGCACCGCAGGTGCCTTGCAGATTATTTCCCCACTTCGTCGCATAATGATCCCAGAAGTCTTCCTTCAAGTCACCGTCCGGCGCGTCCTCTTCGCGCCGTCTTTCAGCCGGAAGCTGCCGGAAGAGGCCGAAACACCACGTAACTCCTTATCCTGGAGGATTTTGCAGGGAACTTCTTTGTTTTCACGATTTTACAGCGCAACCCTACCCGTAAACTCAAGAAAACAAGGAATTTGTTTACAAAATATGGGTGAGGGCGTCGGGTGCATCATCCTTGACGCGCCGGGTGCCCTAGGTCCGGTGCCTAGACCTGGGAAATCACGAAGGCGCGAAGCGCGTCTGCCCCACCGCAGGTGGCTACTCGACCCCCAGCACTTTCACAATCACACGCTTCCGTCTCTGCCCGTCAAACTCGGCGTAGAAGACCCGCTGCCAGGTTCCCAGGTCCAGCTTGCCGTTGGTCACCGGAAGGGTGGTCTCGTGATGCAGCAGCAGCGACTTCAAATGCGCGTCCCCATTGGTTTCGCCGGTGCGGTGATGCTTGTAGTCAGGCCGCGCCGGAGCCAGCTTCTCCAGCCAGACGCCGATATCCTCGATCAGCCCGCCCTCCAGGTCGTTCACGTACACCGCTGCCGTAATGTGCATGGGCGAAACGAAGCACAATCCGTCCCGCACACCGCTCCGCTCCACCACCCGCTCCACTTCGTCCGTGATGTGCACCATCTCGCGCAATTCTTTTGTCTCAAAGACCAGATACTCCGTATGACTTTTCAAGTTTTCCTCCTGAGACCTTTCCCGCGCTCTTGCTGAAAATAAGCCCCCACCGGCGCACAATTGAAATTATGAATAGGAGCGGGGCATTCGTGATCCCTGATCCATGGGGTACCCCCTACCCCCTCTCTATATTTTCCCCTGACCGTGAAACCTTGCATATAATTTTTCCCATTTGTGGTTTGGACCTTCCGCTGGACGCGCAACTCTCTTGATCCTGCGCGCTCGCACGCGACTCTGCTCCACTCATTTAACTCCTGCGGAACTGGAAGACGATATCGGAACGCAGCAAGGCTTCGGCGCTTCGGGCGGCGGCGCTTTGATTGGCAAAAGAAGGAAGATGAAGATCGTCAACAACAAAACGGCGCCGGTTCCGACAATCCAAACCTTCGCGTGATAAAGAGGCGCTTGAGCCTTGTAGGCAAGGGAAGTCTTATCGTAGTCGGCCGACGCGCTGCTCACCTTCGCGGCGCGTACAGCCGCTTCTTCCGCCATGCGCGTGATGGCCACATAGTGCAGCAAGTCGCAGGCCAAGAAGAGCGCGGAACTGGCGGCAAGGCCGAGAATGAGATACCGGTTCACGTTCGCTGTCATGGAGCGCAGAGGCTCTTCATGCGCCGTGAGCAGCGTCCACGCGATGGCGAGAAAACCAAGAGCCAGGCTGCGCGTAAGCGTGCTCACTTGGCCGCTGCCTTCCTTCATCCGTGCGTTGATTTCCGTTAAACTCGGCATTGTACCTACCCTAATTCAATGAAGTACCCGTCCCATCATCGGATGACTTTTCTTTCACGCGCATCTTTCTGATTCCCGTGTGCGCGTCGCAAACCTTCTGAAAATGCGGCTTGTTCCAGCAATTCTCCAGCTTCTCGAAAGTATCCACAATATTGCCCCGCATCTTCGCCACCTCCACGCTCGTGTGGCCCAGCGAGATTTGATGGAACTTCTGCATCAGTGTAGTAATCAGCAGCGCGTTTTTCATATTGCTCGACGAACATCCCGGCACGCGGGGTTCCAACTCGGGCAAGCTGGCCATCACAAATGTCCCGCGGTTTAGCGCCGTCATTGCAATAGAACCATTGCCGGGTGTAATGAGCAACTTCTTTTCGTTAGCCAGCGGCCCTCCGGCGAGCATGGCCGTGATGCCATCGGCATCCAACAGAGTCTGCCCCTGAAATGAGCCTTGATCGTCAAATTTCAGCGGGCTCGCGACCAGGTACGGATTGCCGTCCTGTTCCAAAGTTGACGAAGTCCTCGGCCCAAGGAATTCTTCCCGAATCACTTCATGCAATCCCCTGAGAAGGCGATCCAGGGGCAATGGAATTCCACCGCGCCCAAGGAATGCCGGCTCGCGCCGCAGCCGATCCACCACGCCAGGAACATTCGCAAGAGCAAACTCGCCCTCCGCCTGCACCACGATGCCAACGGCCCAGCCGATGGGAAAGAGATAGCAGGTGGGGTACGCTCTGAGATGCTGAACCTGCGGTTTCAACGACTCGGCAAACTCGGGACGAATGCGCACCAAGGGAGCGCTCGGCTTGCCCCGGAAGAGGAACCGCATCGGCGCCAGCCCTTTCCAGACTCCCTGATAGTCGGGATGCGCAACCCTCGACATATAGATGCTCCAGAAGCCGTGCGGCCGATACACCTGCTGACTGAATGCGTCCTTGCCGACATGCCGTTCTTCCTGAAAACGCCTGCCCAGCCTGCGAAGGTCGAAGAGAGGAGGATGCGCCTGGTCTTCCCGGTAGTATTGCTCCTCACACATGAACTTGCGCGCAAATGGAGCGCCGGCAGCGGGGTCGAGCAGTTGGAAGCACGGTCGGGCCGAGAACCAGTGGAGCCGGAGGGTCCGAACAACCGGGTTGAAGCATTCCGCCATTGTCGGCTATTATAGAGGCGTTATCGGGGGCTGAGTACACTTCATTCGGTAGGGAAATGTACGCAAGAGGCTCCCGACGAAAAGCCTGGGGAACAAGCCAGGCTTCAATATGCGCCGTCAGGCGTGCGCTCCCCGGCCTTCGGGCCGGTGTTATTCTCCAGCCGTTCCATCGAGCGTTCCAATTTCAGAATTGGAGCGTGGCGGATTGATGTCTCGAATTTAAAGGCTGGATATCTCGAACCCCAGGTCAGCACCCTCCGACCGAAGCCCCGTTTCCTTCAAGCAGGGTGATGCTACCCTGTTGATAGCGCGGTTTCGCATATTTCTGCTGCGCCGTCTTCGGCTTCATCGTCGGCGAGGCCTGGGGCAACAACTCCCATCATCGCAAGTGTCTCGAGCAGGCCAATGAAGATCTCCGCGATCAACTCCAGAAAGCCCATCCCTGCGAAGAGCAGCTGCACCAGGCCCTCAAACAGCAGCGCAGCGTAATCAACGACATCCACAAGCACGTCGTCGCTGTTTCAAAAGCCCTCCAGAAACACCCCTCCTAACTCCAACAAAATAAACGGCCGGATCTCGCCGATCCGGCCGTGTCATAAGGTAAGGGTTTATGAACAAACCGGGGAGCTGTTAGCGCCAGCCAAGCTTGAGACTGGCGTGAAGAATTTGTCAGACCACTCAATGGAATCGGGGTAGCACAGGCAGCGGCACAGGCCGCCAACGATGAGTGCAACGACCGGTGCCCCCACGATACCTACAGCCAAACCGCAAAGCCGCTGCAGGGCATCGCGGCGCTATGGCGCTCCACTGGCCACAACGGCGGATCCCATCCTGCGAAGCCGCTCAAACGCAGTATCATTTTAGCGGTTTAGCAATGCAAGAGGGGATTTCAGGTTGAGCTGAGATGCGCAATCATCTCATGGAGCCTGTTCGGCAATTTTCGATATTGAGCAAAATAGTGCAGACTGTTGTGTCGGTCCAGGCGCACGAATGGCATTATCACGACAGTCGCCTGACTTGGC
>PLOI01000093.1 GCA_003142015.1 Acidobacteriaceae bacterium
GAGCCATTTCCGGAGGGAGGCATCGACGAGATCGCCGAGTTGCAACCCGCCAGTCCGGCACAGGCAAATAGAATGAGGATGTGCGCGCTAAGATCCAGACCGAAAGACTTGCGTTCCGGGGAGCTGGGCCTTCTTCTGCAAGAAGAGCTAGTTGAGCCCATTGAGGTTACCCTTCAACTTTGGACTTCAGCTTCCAACCGGAATTTCCGTTTTGCTTTGCCGGCTGCTAACTACTATACACAATTGCCGTCGCCGGAACTGCCTCCTTGAATACATTCTCAGGGCAAAAACACGGGTGTGCCAGGCAGGCCTGTTGCCGGAATAAGAAACAGGATTGCCCGCATAAGGCCCGCATTCGTTTAACTGCATTTGCGGCACACTTCGGCTGCGCTCAGGGCGTGCTTTGAAGCCGTGCTCTTTCAAAACACCGACGGTCCCCGAGATTTCCCAACTGACTTGGCGGTGCTCTACGCTCCTGACTTCTTCTCGATTTTGGCCCAGGAGTCTTTGAGCGCGAGGGTGCGATTGAAGACCAGATTGCCCGGCACTGAATCGGGATCGATGCAGAAGTAGCCGACGCGCTCGAACTGGAAACGGTCCTCGAGTTTGGCGGTTGCTAGAGAGGGCTCCAGCTTGGCGGTAGTGAGAATCTCGAGGGAGTTGGCGTTGAGATTGTCGAGGACGTCCTGGCCTTCTTCCAGGTCGTATGGATCGGCCTTGGCGAAGAGCTTGTCGTAGAGGCGGATTTCCGCAGAGATGGCGTGGGCGGCTGAGACCCAGTGCATGGTGGACTTGACCTTGCGGCCATCGGGAGAGTTGCCGCCGCGGCTGGCTGGATCGTAGGTGCAGTGCACCTCGACAATCACGCCGGCAGCGTCTTTCACCACGCTTTGTGCTGTCACGAAATAGGCATTGCGCAGGCGAACTTCTTTGCCGGGCGAGAGGCGATAGTACTTGGGCGGAGGCGTCTCGCGGAAGTCGTCTTGCTCAATGTAAATCTCGCCGGAGAATGGCACCTTACGCGTCCCGGCTGAAGGATCTTCGGGATTGTTGGCTGCTTCGACGAACTCGACCTGGTCAGCGGGATAGTTGTCGATGACAAGTTTGAGCGGGCGCAAGACGGCCATGGCACGGTTGGCGCGGCGGTTAAGGTCATCGCGCTGGAAGTGCTCGAGCATTTCGACGTCGGTGCTGCCGTTGGTGCGCGAGACGCCGCTGGCTGCGACGAAGGCGCGGATGGCTTCGGGGGTAAAGCCTCGGCGGCGGAGGCCGCAGAGAGTGGGCATACGTGGATCGTCCCAGCCGTTGACACGGTTTTCCTGCACGAGTTGGAGGAGCTTGCGCTTGCTGAGCATGGTGTAGGTGATGTTGAGGCGGTCGAACTCGGTCTGGTTCGAAGGGAAGATGCCGAGATGCTCGATATACCAGCGGTAGATGGGCTGGTGGTCAGTGAACTCCAAGGTACACATAGAGTGGGTGACGCGCTCGATGGAATCCGATTGGCCGTGGGCGTAGTCGTACATGGGGTAGATGCACCACTTATCGCCGGTGCGCTGGTGCGAGGCGTGCAGGATGCGGTACATGACCGGATCGCGCATATTCAGATTCGGCGACGCCATGTCGATCTTGGCTCTCAGAACTCGCGTGCCGTCGGGGAATTCTCCGGCCTTCATGCGGGTGAAGAGGTCTAGATTTTCTTCGATAGTGCGGCTGCGATAAGGGCTGTCTTTGCCGGGCTCGGTGAGCGTGCCGCGGTGCTGGCGAATCTCGTCGGCGGTAAGGTCATCTACATAGGCTTTTCCAGCTTTGACAAGCTGCAAAGCCCACTCGTAGAGCTGGTCGAAGTAGTCGGAGGCGTAGCAGAGGCGCTCCCAATCGAAGCCGAGCCAGCGCACATCGTTCATGATGGAATCGACATACTCCTGCTCTTCTTTTTCGGGATTGGTGTCATCGAAGCGCAGGTTTGTTTTGCCGCCGAACTCGTCGGCTAGGCCGAAGTCAATGCAAATTGCCTTGGCGTGGCCGATGTGGAGGTAGCCGTTGGGTTCGGGAGGAAAGCGCGTCTGGATGACGGCGTCGCCGTACTTTTTGGTGCGCACATCCTCGGCGATCATGTCATGGAGGAAGTTGGAGGGAGCGGCGGCGGCTTGGCTTTCCGAATTTGAGTTGGTCATGGCTGCTTTTTATTATCCCATTTGCCGGAGGCTTGGATTCGTCGGACACTGCCTTGCAGGGGTGACGCTTGAGATGCGCTTGGCGGCGTGCGGAAGGGCCACGCGCCGTGCACATAGGAGTACAGCGAAAAGTGAGATAGATGTTGTAAAAATGGCCAAAATGAGCGATTTTTGACGCGAATTTGACCACAAAAGGGCGGGTGGAAATCCGGGATTGAGCGAGTTATTTGAGGTTTGGAATAGAGAGAGAATTCACTAGAATTGTTCCACGTGGAACATATTGATTCAGTTGAGTTTATGGTCATATTTACCACTTAATTAACTGCAATATATTTGCAAGGTTTAGAAGAGATTCCGGGCGGCAAGAAGGCGAGATTCGAAAAGGATAAAAAGTGGACGGGAAAAGGAAACAAGGGGTTTGAAAAGCTGAATATTTTGAGATGGGAGAGGCCGTCGGCCTGGTGGGTTGAGGTTTGTGGTGTCCCACATCTTACGCCACGAGACTGCGCCAGTTGTGGGGCCACCGCCCGCACTGCTGATAACGGACCAACTTCGCCATAACGCGAGAATTCTATACCCGGTCCGTTGGTTGTGATTCGTGTTTCCCACCCTTTCCGCGATGAAACTGCGGAAAGGATGGGGCACCCAGATTTGTGGGCTGATTAAGATCTCAAACACTTCGGGTGCGCCACCCGCCGCCTAACCACAACATGATCGTTTACACAAAGGATGGACGCTGCCTTCGAATTTGACGCTTCACCGTGCTTGTATTCCAAAATCATAGCCGCCTAGTGAAGTTGCGGCGTTTGCTTTCACCATTGCGGCGACATCGGGAACAATCGTGAAAAGGATAAACTCACCATCATGCAGAGACTCTTTGCTCGTCACCAAGTAGACTTTCTCTGCCTTCTTTTCGACAGCAATTGAAACTATGACTTTTGGATCAAGCTGTGCGTTGACGCCCGTCCACAGACGGTAGCTTGCCATCGGTAGTTCCCGTCTGTCTTTCTCTTCCTGAAACCTAGCCACGGTAATATCACGACCTGAGTCTATGACTCCAACCAGACAAACTGCCAGCGCGTCACCTTTCAGTTGATACGGCGAATGAGCATCGCGGAATTGAGCCTTGACGCGTGCCTTCGCTGCTCCATAACTAAATGCTGCACCTGCTACATTCGTTGTTTTGAATCCAATTGCGTGGACCGGGTCCATCGGAACCCACTCAGTTCCTTGCAGAAAATACGTCCCATTGTTCGATGGACAAGTTGGAATACTGGATTGTGCGTGAGATATTGCTTGAACGCACACGAAGGATGCAAAAAAAGCTATCGCTAGAATTGTTTTCATAGAATGCCAGTATAACCGGCGCAGCGAACACACCGCAATTGATCGATCCGTAATGGAGGCCGGCGATACAGCCCTGTCACTCGGTCTCAGGCGAGCGATTGAAGGCTGGCTTCGGCCTGGCGGATGCGAGTGAGGCAAGTCTCGCGGCCCAAGACGACCAGAGTTTCAAAGAGCGGCGGCGCGTTTTTGCGTCCGCAGACGGCGACTCGGATCGGTTGGAACATTGGACCGGCTTTGAGACCGAGAGACTTGGCGGCTTCGCGCAGCGCCTGATCCAGCGAATCGTGATCGAAAGCGGTCTTGGCAAGAACTTCCTGGGCATATTGCAGAACGCGGAGCGCCATAGCGGCATCGCCGCCTTTTGGCGGAATCAACTCGGCGGGATCGTAGGGCGCGAGTTCTTTGAGAAAGAAAAAATCGGCGGCGGCAGGAGCTTCGCTAAGCAGCTTGATGCGCTCGCGAATGAGTGGGGTGACGGCGAGGAGCTTTTCGGGAGAAGGATGAAGGCCAGCCTGCTCGAAGAAGGGCTGGAGCAACGGGCTGAGCTGCTCGACCGGCAGGGCGCGAATATGCTCGGCGTTGAGCCAGACAGCCTTGGGGTCAAATGGGTCTTCCTCGGTAAAGTTGATGACGGCGTTGGAGCGGTTGACGGCCTCGAAAGTGAAGGCGTCGCGCAGTTCGTCGAGCGGCATGAACTCGCGGTCGTTTTTGGGCGACCAACCGAGTAGGCAGAGGAAGTTGACAAAGGCTTGAGGGAGGAAGCCGGCGTCGCGGTAAGTGGTCACGCTGACGACGGGGCCGTGCTTGCGCTTGGAGAGCTTGGCGCCATCGGGGGCAACGAGCAGGGGAAGATGAGCGAACTGGGGCGGCGGCGCGCCGAGGGCCTCGAAGATGAGCAAATGCTTGAAGGTGTTGGTGAGGTGATCCTGGCCGCGGATGATGTGACTGATGCGGAGATCGGCGTCGTCTACGCAGGAGGCAAGGTGATAGGTGGGAAAGCCGTCTGAACGCAGCAGGGCGAAGTCTTCGACCTCGTCAGCGAGCTTGGATTGTTCCCCATAGACGCAATCGGTGAAGCTCAGGGTACGATTTTGACTGCGGGGGACTCGATAGCGGAGGGCGAACGATTCTCCGGAATTAGCGCGGCGGTCGGACTCTTCTCTGGACAATTCGCGCATGCCGGGGTTGAAGAGCCAGGCGCCCTGCGAAGAGGAATGCTCGTCATCGGATGAGTGGGCGGGAGTGAAGTCGCGATAGGCAAGACCTTTGGCGAAGATGGCTTCGGCCGCTTGGCGGTGCAGGTCAAGGCGTTCGGATTGTTTGTACTCTTCGTCCCAGTCGAGGCCCAGCCAGCGCAGTCCCTCGAAGATGGACTGGACGCTGGCCTCGGTATTGCGCTCGACGTCGGTGTCGTCCAAACGCAAGACCAAGGTTCCGTGATTATGGCGAGCATAGAGCCAATTGAAGATAAAGGTGCGCGCCCCGCCCACGTGCAGGTAACCGGTGGGCGAGGGTGCAAAACGGACGCGGGGAGTCTTTTGAGAGGAGGGAGCCGTATCTGGCATCGTAATTGTATGTTACCAATCGCGACACCGGCTGCGCTCCCTCATCGGCTGATGCGGGCTGGCTCAGGCCTGGGGCGGATACTGCGGCGGCGGCGCGTAGGGTGGTTGCGGTTGCCAGCCAACCTGGGGCGCGGGCACAACCTTCCATGTGGAGAAGGCGATAACCCAGAGCGTGATGATGTTGACCAGAGGCAGGATCATCAGCAGGCAGAGCCAGGGCGAAAAGCCGGCCTTCTTGAAGATCATCCAGTAGGGAGGCAGGACGGCGGCCAGCGCCACGAGAATGAGGATGGGAATGATCGCGAGCATGGCCATGGCCGCATGCTGGACCATTGCGGGATCAGTCTCATTTTGAAGCAAAAACGCCAAATATTGCATACAAGAGACTCCGGAATTGAGATGGGAACTCGCTGCAAAGGTATAGCCAAATGCCGGAATTCGCAATGCTTATTTTGAGCCCAGGCAAAATGCCTGCCCAGACGGTCTTTGCACCAGGGATTCAGCACCCCCATTGCCCTGTTCCTTGCTCTACGTAATGTCCTCGGTATCGTAAATCAGCCCACGTTTTTTCGGCACACCGTGGACCGAGCTCAGCAGGTCTTCGACAACGTCTTCCAGTTGGCGCTGGCTTTCGATCACCGCGCTCATGCTCTTGAGTTCGTCGGGTTCAATCGCGCGCTCGACCAAAGCGATGGCGTGGCACTGGGCAACGCGGTCAAGCTTCAGTCCCTCCGGAGTTTTCGCTTTGATGCTCACCTGGTCAACTCCGAGGCCAAGCAGGTCGGCGACCCGCGCGCGCATCTCGCCGGAGACGGGAGCGATCTTGGGCGCGGCCAGAATCAGCGTGGTGTCGATGTTCACGATGCGGTAGCCGGCGCGTTGCAGCGTCTCCAGCGCCAGGTTGAGGAAGATGGCCGAGTCGGCATTCTTCCAGCGCGGATCACCTGGCGGAAAGAAGCTGCCGATGTCACCGGCGGCTATGGCGCCCAGCAGAGCATCAGTAACGGCGTGCAGCAGCACATCGCCGTCCGAGTGGCCCTCCAGGCCCTCCGGATGGTCGAGCGAAAGCCCGCCAATGCGCAGAGGCACGCCCGGCTTGAANNTCGCCCGGCTGGGTAATCTTCAGATTAACCTGAGAACCGTGGACGACGGCGACGGGGTGGCCGGCGCGCTCCACAACCGAAGCCTCGTCGGTGCCCACAAATCCATCTGCCATGGCCTCGGCGAAGGCGCTCTTCAGCAACCCGTAGCGGAAGCCTTGCGGCGTCTGCGCCTGCACCACGAACTCGCGCGGAATGGTCGAAGTAATCAGCGCTCCGTGCGCGGTCCGCTCGACCTGCTTGATGGTGTCTACGGCCGGTAGGCCCACGATGGCCGCACCATGCTCGATGACCGCATCAATGGTCCGATCGATGGTGGCCGCGTCGATCAGCGGCCTTACGGCGTCATGCACGAGCACAACGTCGTCGGGTTCGGCAGGCAACGCGGCCAGCGCGTGGGAAACGGACTCCTGGCGGTTGTCGCCGCCCTCCACCACACGGACCCGGCCGGCAAAGCCGTATTCGGCGGCGTACTCGGCAATCTGCGCCTGGACGCGCTCTATCTCCGGCTTGCGCACAGCCACGTAAATCGCCGTCACCCGCTCCACCGAAGCAAAGGCGTGCAGCGAATGAATCAGGATGGGAACCCCATCGAGCGCCAGAAATTGTTTCGGCTGCGGCCCGGCCATCCGGGTTCCCAGCCCCGCTGCGGGGAGAATCGCAAAGACTTGCATACCGGGTGGAGTATACAAGCTGCCCATCCATTTTGCCATTCTTTAATTCAACGATCTCGCCCCAGCACGCACTGCCCAGGCGAAGTTGTGGTTACTCTTGTACTCGCCGCGCACGGTGGGAAAGTAGAAGTTGTAGGACCAGGCGCAACCTTGGCAAGTATTCGCCGCTTCGGCGCCCAGCCAGTATTCCTTGTATGGGCTTGTCTCCAGGTTTGTAAACGGGCCCGTCTTGATAGGCGCGTCGTTGTTATCGGAATTGCCATGAGAAGCATTTCCCAATTCGGCATAGTACAGATGCCCCATCTCGCCAGTGGCGCAACTAGAATAGTCGCCGCAGGCAGGATCGGCCGCGGGAAGCCGCCATCCGGTCAAGCTGGCAAAGCCTCCCTTTTCATTGAGGCTCGCAATCCAGGCAACAGCATCGTCCCAGGTTTTCTCCCCGCCGGCGCCCGCATCCTTCAGCCAACTCAGTTGCGTATCCGTGTCATAGACCGTCCCATCGCGCATATCCACGAGCTTGGCATAGGCAGGAACAGATAGCCCGATCACTATGGCCAATGCGCAGAAGATGCTTGTCATCGTTTTCATGGCATATCCTCCCGCGGTCATTATATTCATCTTCGCTCTCACTCGGTCTGTACAAATCGGCGCTCTTACCGGCGAAATGCCGCATTGTCCCGTTATGATCTTGGGGTGCGCTCAACGTTACCCATCGACGCGAAATTGCTCAGGCCCGGACTTCGCGTGGCTGTTGGTCTCTCCGGCGGCGCGGACTCCGTTGCCCTGTTGCGCGCGCTGGCCGAGCGGAGCCGCGAACTGGGCCTGGTGTTGCACGCCGCCCATCTGCACCACGGCCTGCGCGGCGAGGAGGCAGACGCCGATCTGGCCTTTGCGCGCTCGCTCGCGGCTGACCTTGGCCTGCCCTTTCACGAAGCGCAGGTGGACACAGAAGCCGAGGCAAAGGCCAACGCCGCATCCGCCAAGCCAGCCGAAACTATCGAGGAGGCCGCGCGCCGTTTGCGTTACGGGTGGTTCCGGCAACTGATGGCCTCCGGCGAGGTAGAAGCCGTGGCAACCGCCCACACTCGCGACGACCAGGCCGAAACCGTTCTGGCAAAATTCCTGCGCGGAGCCTGGACCGAGGGCTTGAGCGGCATTCATCCGGTGGTCGAGTTTCCCGAGGGCCGCATCCTGCGCCCGCTGCTCTCAACCACACGGGCTGAGGTCGAGGCCTATCTCGCCGCGCTGGGTCAGCAGTGGCGCGAAGACTCCTCCAATCGTCACCTCACCTTCACCCGCAACCGCATCCGCCACGAGCTGTTGCCTCTGCTGGAGGGCTGGAATCCCCGTCTGCGCGAACACCTGGCGCAGATGGCTCAGTTAGCTCTCGACGAAGAGGCCTGGTGGCAGGCTGAACTGGCCCGCCTGGGGCCGCAATTACTCTTGCCTGGCAAGCCTGTGCGAGGCGGGGGACGCGAGGCAGCTGACGGCCTGGCTCTCGATGTAACCCGGCTGGCCGCGCTCGCCCCGGCCCTCCAGCGGCGGCTCTTGCGCTACGCCGCGGAGCAGTTGGGCGCGGCAGTCGATTTTCCGTCGACCGAGGCGCTACGCACCATGGCCCTCGCAGGTCGTGCCGGCCAGAAGCTCGAGTTAGCCCAAGGACTCCGCGCCGAGCGAACGCACCGCGAGTTGCGGTTGGCTGTTCTGCCGGTCGGAACCACTAGCGAGACGGCCGCGCAGGTTGCTTCCGAATACACCGTGGCCATTCCGGGCGAAATGCTTGCCCCGGCCTTCGCCCTGCGCCTCCGCATCGAAGTCATGGAGTCAACTGGGACACACGAGGGCCAAACCGCTACGCTGCGCAACTGGAAGCCGGGCGACCGCGTCCGGCTGCGCTATTCCTCGGGCCCGTCTAAGGTGAAGGAAGTTTTGGAACGCCTGCGGGTTACCGGCTCCAGCCGCGCTTTCTGGCCGGTCCTCGAACTCGACGGCCGCATCGCCTGGATGCGGGGAGTCGAAGTGGAGCCGGAGCCGGGAATCCGCATTGAGGCAACAAGCCTGGAGACTTTAGGCGAGTCTTCCCCTATGTCGTCTTCTAATGGCGGTTGATCTCCCGGATTCGTCCTGGAATAGGCCCTTTGAATGCTTCAAGTTTGTTGAGGTTGAGAGTACAATTCAAGTTACTGCTCCTCCGGGCGGCGGAGGGAAAGTGTCTNNCGAAAGAGAGGAATCCTGGTGAATTCAACCGCCAAATCAATCTTGTTCTGGGCTTTTATCTTCATCTGCCTCATGGTGCTCTTGAGCATGTGGTCGAAGAGCACGGCTGGGGGCAAGGACGCGGAGATTTCTTACTCCGACCTATACAACCAGGTGAAACAGGGGAAGGTAGCCGACGCCGAGGTCCAGGGCCCGGAGTTGCACGGCCACATGAAGGCCACGCCCAAGGAACAATTCCACACCCATGTCGGCGACCACTTCGAAGGACTTGAGGCGGCGTTCCTGACCTCTGACGCCCACTTCTCCAAGAAGGAACCGCAAAGCAACATCCCATTGCAGTTGCTGACCACCTTGGGTCCGTTCGTTCTTTTGATCGGCATCTGGTTCTTCTTCATGCGCCAGATGCAAGCCGGCGGCAACAAGGCGATGTCGTTCGGCAAGAGCCGGGCGCGCCTCCTCTCCATGCAGCAGAAGAAGATCACTTTCAAGGAGGTGGCCGGCGTGGACGAGGCCAAGGAAGAGCTGAAGGAGATCATCGACTACCTGCGTGAGCCGGCGAAGTTCCAGAAGCTCGGTGGACGCATTCCCAAGGGCGTTCTGCTCGTGGGCCCTCCGGGAACCGGCAAAACGCTGCTGGCGCGTGCCGTGGCCGGCGAAGCGAATGTGCCGTTTTTTTCGATCTCGGGCTCCGATTTTGTTGAGATGTTCGTCGGCGTGGGCGCAAGCCGCGTCCGCGACCTCTTCGAGCAAGGCAAGAAGAACGCGCCTTGCATCATCTTCATCGACGAAATCGACGCCGTGGGCCGCCATCGTGGCGCGGGCCTGGGCGGCGGACACGACGAACGCGAACAGACTCTCAACCAGTTGCTGGTTGAGATGGACGGCTTTGAATCCAACGACGGCGTGATTCTGGTGGCTGCCACCAACCGTCCCGACGTGCTGGACCCGGCGCTGCTGCGTCCCGGACGCTTCGACCGCCGCGTGGTGGTGGGCTTGCCCGACGTGCGTGGCCGAGAGGAAATCCTTGGCGTCCACGTCAAAAAGGTCCCGGTCTCCGACGACACCAATCTGAACGTGCTGGCTCGCGGTACGCCGGGCTTCAGCGGCGCCGACCTGGCCAATATGGTCAACGAGGCCGCGCTGAGCGCCGCGCGCATGAACCGCAAGCAGGTCACCATGTACGACTTCGAGGTGGCCAAAGACAAGGTGCTCATGGGTGCCGAGCGCAAGTCCATGCTGCTCACAGAGGAGGAGAAACGGGTGACCGCCTATCACGAAGCGGGCCACGCGCTGGTCTCGCTCATGCGTGAGCACTCCGACCCGATTCACAAGGTCACCATCATTCCCCGCGGCATGGCTCTGGGCGTCACCATATTTTTGCCCGGAGACCGGCACAATTACACACGCGAATATCTGGAAGCCAATCTCGCCATTGCCTACGGCGGCCGCGTGGCGGAGGAAATCTTCCTCAACCAGATGTCCACCGGCGCGGGCAGCGATATTGAAAGCGCCACCGACCTGGCCCGCCGCATGGTCTGCGAGTATGGCATGAGCCGCCTTGGTCCGCTCACCTTCGGCAAGAAGGAGGAGCAGATATTCCTCGGCCGCGAGATAGCCCAGCACAGGGACTTCAGCGAGGAGACGGCCCGGCAAATTGATTTGGAAGTGCGCCGCCTGATTGATGAGGCCTACCAGTCGGCACATGGCATCGTGGAAACCAACGCCGACGCCATGCACCGCATCGCCGCGGCCTTGCTGGAACGCGAAACCATCGACGCCGAAGAGGTGAAGATGCTCATAGATGGCAAGGAGCTCCCGCCCCTGCGCTCGAATCTGGCCACGCCCTCGGACACAGGCAGCCCCGATGTGCAACAGGCGCTCAAGCCGGAAAGCCGCGGCGGACCAAACTACCCCGAAGGCTCGCCTTCACCGGCATAACGCCAACGCAGTTCACGCACGAAAAGAGGGCCGCTCCGATGGAGTGGCCCTCCGTGTCTGGCAGGTTCTCAGAAAATCTTGTAGCTCATGCCCACGCTGGCGCCGTAGGGCGAAATGCTGGAATTGCCCCACCAAGGCATGTACTGGTACTCGAAATCCACCGGGCGGAGGCTGAGCCGCCTGGTCAGCTTCACGTCCATGCCGCCGCCGAAGGCGAAATCAGTGAAGTTGCCATGGCCATAGCCGCTGAAGTATCCGAAGTCCATCCTTGAGAAGCCGAACAGCGTCTTGCCATAGACGGTCGCCCTCCCGAAGCGATACAGCGGGAGTCTCGGACCGATCAGATAGTTGTCCTGGTGAATACCCTCGTATTGGTTCCAGCGCTGCCAGCGGCCTTCGGCCTCGATCTGCACCCAACGCCTCAGCCTCAAGTCCACGTAGGCGCCAGCACCGAACAGCGGCTGGTTGCTGGCTTGTGCGGCCGGGTAGCACGAACCGCAAGGGAGCTCATACTGCCACTCTCCCGCAAAGTCAGGCTGAAAAATGGAGGCCATCCCGCCTACGCTGAGCGAAACCTGCCGGCCGGTAGCCGAGGGAACCACTTGCGCGCCGGCGGCAACGGCTCCGGCGGCAAGTAAAATCGAGAACAAAACTGCGCCAAATCGTCTCATAAGCAGAACGTACTTTCAGTCAGGGCCAATCTTCGCTGCCCGGTAAGTGAGTTCAGTCGAACACGTTTTGGAATCCCCATGTCGGAATGGCCGGAATGTTATCTGGCGCGCTCCGGCCTGGGGATTCCCCATAGACGTTACTGCTGCGCCTGAGGCGGTGGGCCCGTTGGTTGCTGGGCAGCGTCGCCCGGGGCGGGCTCTGCTGCGGGCGGAGTTGCCGCCGGGGCAGGCGCGCCGGAAGGAGTTGTAGCGGGGGGAGCTGCGCCCGAAGGAGTTGCCGCTGGTTGCGCCGCGGGAGCAACTGTGGCAGGTGCAACGGCGGAAGAGGCCGCCGGCGTCAACCGCGACACATCATAGCGCTGTAGCTTGTAGAAGATCGGCGTCACCTCCAGCGGCATCTTGTCGCGGGGGTTCATGTAGGCGTAAACCTTTGCGCTGAGCTGATGCACCCTGTCGTCCCATGGATCGGTCTTGAGCCAACTGCCCAGCGGCAAGGCCGGGCGCTGGGCGAGATCGTCCCAGTTCAGACGGGGCGACATCCGCAGCAAATCGGCCATCCACGGGGTTCCGTCAGCCTGGAGCAGCGAGTCACCGAGGGTGGGCGTGTTCAGGGCCTTCAGCTCCTTTTCCCTGTCGACCAACTGCGCGTAGTAGAGGCCCGCCGAAGGCAACTTATCCTTGTACATGGAGTTCCCCAGGTACTCCATGGCGCGCTTGGCCGCCTCAGCATTGTCGTGGCCGGAGTGGTACATATCGATCTTCTGGAAGGTTGCCTGGTCGGGGAACATCAACCGGTCATTGAAAGCGTAGCGAGTATCGATGTGGTGCCCCATGACGATGTGAGCCAGTTCCATGGCCACCACCGAAGCAATCGACTCTTCGCTGGGCAGCGTATCGATGAGCCCCTTGCTGATCAGGATGGTGTTGCCGACCGTCGTAGTTTCTATGGTATCCGTCAGCAGAATGCGAGTATGCACCGGCTCGGTGAAAGCCAGGTTATTGGGCACCTGCAGGTTGATGACAATCTGGTCCAGCACCGTATTTTCATAGCCGCCGGGAGTCAGCGGCGCCACCAGCCCGGCCTCTACCAGCCGGTCGATCACGTTGTTTTCCGCCTGCGTAACCCAGGCTCGCGTGGCTTGCAGCGGACCCACATCCTGAGCGTCGTCGCTCTTGTCCTCCGCGTCTTCCACCTTCACGCTCACGTTCTCGCTCTCCCGCGTAGGCAGCTTGAGCGAGTAGCCCCAGAAGTGCGTCTGGGCCTTCAGCCCCGCCGATTTATCGTTTTCTGTCTGGTGGGTTTCCTCCACGTAGATGGCTACCGGCAGCCAGATTCCCGGCTGCACGTTCATACGCCAACTGTCGAAGTGGAAGTAGTACTTCGCGGAATCCTCGGAACTGGCTCCGGTGTAGGTGCCGTTCAGGCGGACAATGTTGCCATCCACGTCCTCAACCCAGATGCGCCCGTAGAACCGGCCCATGTCGGAGACCTTGGGTTGCACGTCGTATACCCAGGTGCGCACCGACCCCAGAAACTCCCGCCGCACAAAGCTGAACATATAATGCTCAGAGTCGAAGCTGGTGGGATCCAGGAACATCATCTCAGTGAATCCCAGCGGCTTGTAGATGACATGATTATCCAGCCCCAGCGCTCTGGTCAGCCCTGCGATGGATGCAACCGAGCTCTTGAAGAAGCCGCGCTTGTCTCTTTCGCGCGGATTGTAAGTCTCGTTAAAGAAGCCTTTGCCGAAGTCCACGCGGCTCAACATGTATACGTCCGAAATCGGCACCTGATAAAGCTTGTCATCAGGGCGGGTGTTCTGGATGTAGGTCTCCACCAGGGGCGTGCGCTCCTGAATGCTCTTGATCAGCACCTTTTCCCGGCCAATGGCTTTCTCAACCAGCGCGGCCTGCTCTGGCGTGAGCTGACGTACTTGTGAATACTTTGGCCCCTTCTTTGCGTGCGCGCAACTGGCACTCAAGCTGACCAGCAGCAAGGCGAGGAAGAACTTCCGAAACGTCATGTCAGGCTCCTAAGCTGTCTTTTCCAAGTCTTCCTCTGGCCGCTTGCACCGTTCCGGCTTCCCGCGGCTGAGAGCAACTGTGGGTCTTGCGTGCAATTCCGATGTTACGCCAACTGAAACGTAATAGTGATGTTAGTGGTCATGTCCACAGCCTGGCCGTTGCGCATTGCCGGACGGAGTACGCGTCCCTGTTGCACGGCGGTGCGGGCCTGCTCGTCCAACCCGTGACCGAGCCCCTGCAGCACACCCAGCACCTGTATCTGCCCGCTGGCGAAAAAGGTCACGCGCAACACCACGTTGCCTTGAATCCTCAGGTGGCGGGCCTCATCGGTATACGTCGGCTTGGGGATGGAAACCTCCGGCTGCGTGCTGGCCAGCACCGCCTTGGCGGCGACCGGAGCGCGCACGACCGTCGCAGTCGGAATACCGACCGAGGCTACCTTGCCCGTAAAACCCGTGGGGGCCGTATTCATGGTGCCCGGAACCGGCGCCGAGGCCACTCTTCCCACCACGCCCGCATTCGATCCGAACTTGGTTCCATTGCCAAAACCCGTCGAGCCCACCACTCCGTGCGGCGCGACTGCCGGACCGTGCATGCCGCCATAAGGGTTGCCGATGGCTGCCACAGTGGCCGGCCGCGTGGCATTCGGATTGGGCGTTACGCCAAAGGTCTGGCCAAAATGCACCGGCGCCGTCGAGGGCTTTTGGTGGTTGTCTTGCGCCGGCATGGCTGCCGCGGCCAACGCGGATTTGGGCTGCGGCGATAGAATCACCGCCGGCTTGGCTTCCTTGATGATCGGCATCGCCAGCTTGGCTTCCACCTGGATCGGCTTCAAATCCGGCTTGGGCTCCGGCTTGGGCATTTTGATCTTCGGCGCCTCAAACTTCACCTCCAGGAGCTTCGGTGGATCCTTTATCGGAGGCGGAGGAGGAGTCTTCACCTTTTCCGGCGGAGGAGGCGGTTTGGTTGGCAGAATTAATAGCGTCTCTTCATGCCTGTGCTGATCGATTGTCTTCCTGGCCGCCGCTCCAATATAGAGAAACACCGCCAGCATCAGGCCGTTGATTGCCATACTGGTAATAAAAGAGCCGACACTCCGCTCGGCTTCCGGGAGCAATCCGAAAGTGGCCCGCCCTGCAGTGGCCTGCCCTGAAAGAGGCTTCTCTGCCATAATCTTCAATCCTCGCTTACGGCCATCAAGGCCGCGCGCTCTGGCTTCCAACGTGTCCGGTAAGAACCTGCTTTGAAAGATACGGCCTGGCCGAGCCCGGCTGCCATACCGGATTCAAATTGCCCTTGCATATATCGGATGGGGAAAGAAGAAAATCTCGATTCATGTCTCTCGCCCGTGGCTCTAGAAATAATAACGCATCGCCCGCCAGACCCTGACCCGCGAGCCTCTGCGCAATATTGACTTCCGGATGCTTGGACTCTGGACATTCCCCACTCCGATACACGTCCAAGGCATTCTACAAAAAAAGCAATCCCTTCCCTGCTGGAAGATATCCGCTACTCGCCCTCCGCCAGCATGGCCTAGACAACAGTCATACTCAGCGTAGCCACAGACAGCGCAGATAATGGGAAACGGCAAGCCGTCTCTCCGACGGTCTGATTGAGGCGGCCTCAGGCCAACCCCGCCAGTCCTCTGTAATAAACTTTAGGCTAAACCAAAGTTTTTGGGAAGTGACAGCCAGATTTCAGGCTAAACCAAAGTTTTCGGGAAGGAACGGCTTTTTATGAAGATCCTGGTAACAGGTGGTGCGGGGTATATAGGTGGTACTGTCGCTGGCTTGCTGGCGAAAAATGGGCATCAGGCCGTCATTTTTGACAACCTCAGCCATGGCCACCGTGACCTGCTGCCGGCGGGCGTGGAGTTCATCCAGGGAGAGTTGGCAGACCGGCCTGCGCTTGACGGCATTTTCATCGCCGCCAAGCAGCAGGGAAAGCCCTTCGACGGCGTTCTTCACTTTGCCGCCCTCATCGAAGCCGGCGAATCGATGCTCTATCCGGAGCAGTTCTTCCGCAACAACACCGCTTCCACCCTGTCTCTGTTGGAGGCGATGCTTGCCCACGGCCCCCGACGGCTAGTCTTCTCTTCCACTGCCGCCGTCTATGGAGAGCCGGAAACAGTTCCAATCAAAGAGGATGCCCGCCTGCTCCCGACAAATGCATATGGCGCTTCCAAGCTGCTGGTCGAGCAGATGCTCGGCTGGTTCCATCGCATTCACGGCCTGCGCTACGCCTCCCTGCGCTACTTCAACGTGGCCGGCGCTCCGGAAGGTCCTGATGGCATCAGCCGCGGCGAGGCCCACCAGCCCGAATCCCACCTTATTCCTCTTATCCTTGATGTGGCCCTTGGCCGCCGCCCGTCTATCCGCATCTATGGCGACGACTATCCCACCCCCGACGGCACCTGCATCCGCGACTATATCCACGTCTCTGACCTGGCGGATGCCCATTTGCTCGCCCTGAAAGCCCTGGAAACTCCGCCTGCCGCCAAGGCCGGCCTTATCTTCAACCTCGGCAACGGACACGGCTTCAGCGTCCGCGAGGTCATCGAATCGGCCCGCCACGTCACCGGCCACGCTATCCCCGCCGAGATACACCCCCGCCGCCCCGGCGACCCAGCCGTGCTGGTTGCAAGCTCCGAAAAAGCCATAAGTGAACTGGGCTGGAAGCCCCGCTACACCCAGCTCGACGACATTGTCCGCACCGCCTGGATCTGGCACCGGAAGCGGTACGTCAAGTAGCCGAGGTGGCGCACTGAAAGGGTCCTTCAGGCGTGCCCACTTGCCGTTTGTATGCTCATCTCGATACAGTGTCTCCCAAGCGCAGTCTCCGCGGGAATGTGCCCCTCGGCCTGCTGTGTGATGTTTTGATTCTTCTTTCCCAAAAGGATCTCGCATGTCTTCCCTGCCCGTTTCCGCCGTTGTCAGCCCTGCTCCTGTAGTTGCCAGTCAGGACATCGACTCCACGCTGCGCGAAAACCGCGTCTTTCCGCCCCCGCCTGAGTTCAGCGCCAAAGCTCACATCCAGACCCTGGAGCAGTACGAGACCCTCTACAAGCAGTCCATTGACGACCCCGAAGCTTTCTGGGCCGGTGTCGCCCAGGACCTGCATTGGTTCAAGCCATGGGACAAGGTTTTAGAGTGGAATCTCCCTTTGGCTCAGTGGTTTGTGGGTGGAAAGTTAAACCTGTGCTACAACTGCGTGGATCGCCACGCACTCGGGCCGCGCCGCGATAAGATCGCGCTGATTTGGGAGGGTGAGCCGGGCGAGGTGCGACGGCTGACTTACGCCGAGCTTCATGCCGAGGTGCAGCGTTTTGCCAATGCGCTCAAGGCGCTGGGCATCAGCAAGGGCGACCGCGTGGCCGTCTACATGGGCATGACCCCGGAGCTTGCCATTGCCCTGCTGGCGTGCGCGCGGATCGGCGCGGTTCATTCTGTCATCTTCGGTGGCTTTGCCGCCAACGCCATCGCCGACCGCGTCAACGACTCAAGCTGTGTCGCCATTCTCACCCAGGACTCGAGCTACCGCCGCGGCAACGAAATCCAGCTCAAGCGCACCGTCGACGAAGCCATGAACGCTTGCCACACGGTCAAACACGTGGTCGTCCTCCGCCGCACCGGCTCGCCTGTGAAAATGGTTGACGGCCGCGACCACTGGTGGCATGACCTGGTAGCCGCCGCAGCTCCCGATTGCCCTGCCGAAGAGCTGGACTCCGAAGACCCGCTCTACATTTTGTATACTTCCGGCACCACCGGCAAGCCCAAGGGACTGGTTCACACCACCGGCGGCTATGCCGTGCAGACCTACATCACCTCGAAGTACGTCTTCGACCTGCGCGATGAGGACATTTACTGGTGTACCGCCGACATCGGCTGGGTCACCGGGCATTCGTATGTGGTGTACGGCCCGCTGCAAAACGGCGCTACCGTGATGATGTACGAGGGCGCTCCCAACTGGCCCGACTTTTCCAGATTTTGGAAAATCATCGACGACCACCGGGTCACCATCTTCTACACCGCGCCCACCGCCATCCGCGCCTTCATCAAGTGGGGCGACCAGCACGTCGAAAAGCACTCCTTGGACTCGCTGCGTCTGCTCGGCACCGTCGGAGAACCTATCAACCCCGAGGCCTGGATGTGGTATCGCGAGAAGATCGGTCACAACCGCTGCCCCATCGTCGATACCTGGTGGCAAACCGAGACCGGCGCCATCCTGATCGCGCCCATTCCCGGCGCCGTGCCCACCAAGCCCGGCTCGGCCACGCGGCCCTTTTTCGGTATCCAGCCCGAGGTGGTCAACAAGGAGGGCCAGCCGGTGCCTGCTGGCCATGGCGGCCTGCTCATCGTGCGCAAGCCATGGCCCTCCATGGCCCGCACCATCTACGGCGACCCTGAGCGCTACCAAAAGACTTATTGGAGCGACATCGAGGGCTGCTACTTCACAGGCGACGGCGCACGCCAGGACGCCGACGGCTACTTCTGGCTGATGGGCCGCGTGGACGATGTGATCAACGTAAGTGGCCATCGCCTTGGCACCATGGAGGTTGAGTCGGCCCTGGTCGCGCACCCCAAGGTGGCCGAGGCTGCCGTCGTGGGCCGCCCCGACGAACTCAAGGGACAAGCCATCTCCGCCTTTGTCTCGCTGGAAAGCGGGAACGAGCCCAGCGAAGAGTTGAAAGACGAGTTGCGTAAGTGGGTCTCGAAGGAGATCGGCTCCCTGGCCCGCCCCGACGATATTCGCTTCACCGAAGCCCTGCCCAAAACCCGCAGCGGCAAGATCATGCGCCGCCTGTTGAGGGAACTAGCTACCCACGGCGAGATTCAGGGCGATACCACGACCCTCGAAGACTTCACCGTCATCGCCAAGCTGCGCGAGGCTGAGGAAGGATAAGCGAGGCTTCAAATCCGCCAGTAATCGGCGCGCCAGTTCCTGATGCGTTCCTTGATCTGCTTGCGGCTGAGGTTGCCCTCCAGCGCCTGCTTGGCCAGCTCCACCACCTCGTCATCTGCGGCGAAGCGCAAGCCGATCAACTGGTCCTCGGTGAGGCGATATATCTGCGCGTGCCACGCCGAGGGCGCCAACGCCTGCAAACGCAGCCGCTCCTCCAGCCGAATCACGCGGTCCTGCACCTTCAGCGGATAGGTGCGCAGCTTGAAGAAGGGGATGAACACCGCCACCGAAAGCACCACAAACCATGCGGAAGTGATGGGAGTATCGACCCAGTGACGCACCAGGTGGAAGACGGCGAAAACCAGGTTGGCGATCAGAACGAAAAACGTAACAAAGTGGAACTGCGGATCGATCCGCCCGTGGTTCTTGAAATTCTGCTGAAAAGACTTACTCATGCGCGACCTTGATTCCTGTCAGGCCGGAGTTGGCTGTCGCGGCTGCGTTCATTTCCGCGGTACCGATGACAACTGCGCTGGGGACCTGCACACCCGCGCTGTCGGGATTTTGCACGGCTCCTACCGGGGCTGTCAACGCCATTAAATTCTCCGGCGCCAGCATCTGCGGATGTTTGGGGATAAGATGGTGGCGGCCACGCGCAAGATAATCCACGAATAGCCCACCGGCGAGGTACGGATTTACAACCGCGATGGGGATGGCATAGCCGGTCGTGGACAGCGACTCGGCTATGCTCTTGTTCCTGCGGCTCAGGCGGCGATAGCCGGGAATCTGCGGAATCTCAAAGATGGCCAGATGCGTCTCAGGATGCTGGGCGGCATAGCGCTCCAGCTTGTAGGCGAGTTGCTTGGGAGTGGTCATGCCCGCGTCTGGAAAGACGCTGCGCTTGAAGGCGCCAGGGAAGTAGAAATTGAGCGTGAAGCGCGCAAAATCCGAACAGTTGCTGAACAGCAGGGTGAAGTGCGAGCGATTCGTACGATCGTTCATGTACGCGATGAAGGCGTCGTCCTGCTCTTCGCTGGTCTCAAAGCGGAAGGCGTAGATGCGCCGCTCATAAGAAAGACCCGCCAGTTGCGTCCAGCCGTCACTCATAAAACTGCCGGGAGACAGGTGTTCTCCCAGGCCGAGCAGATGGGCTTCGCGATAATGGTCGCGCAGCAGTTGGACGGTCGCGCGGTCAACGCGCGCGGGAACCTGAGAGCCGTCTTCGACCGAATAAAGGTACGGAACCAGCGGAATCGCCACCCAATCATACCCGTCGATCCCCTTGTAGCGGGCGATAACAGCGCCCAGCTCGCCGGCCTCGCAGCGGCGCAGCTTGACGGGAGTTTCGGCGCAGATGCGCTCGAAATAAATGGCATTGTGACCCGTCGGGTTTACGGAGCCAAAAAAACCGTATGGCTCCTCCATCAGCAGGGCTGCTTGCGCGCGACTCGGCGCAGGGAAGAAGGCCAGAACCGCTAAGGTCATGAGAACAAATGCAGATGTGCGCAGTTTTTGCGTCGAGAGCATTGGTCCTCCTTGGTCAGAATCCTGAACTGCTTTTCAGTATGCCCCGCTTCCGGGAAATGAACTGCAAGCTGGCAGAGACGCAATTTGTGCAATACGCCTGCCGGGGCGAAGAGTTCCGCGGGGAAGCCGCCGAGGGGCAGGGTGAACTCTCTTGCACATTCTGACACGGATTGAGAAGGAAAGTTGCAACGAAAATTGTGAAAATGGGGCCAATTCTAATCAGAACCCCATCATTACCGGCTCCATCTCCAACTGAATGCCAAAGCGCTCTTCGACAGCAGCGGTGATCTGGCTGGCAAGCGCCAGTATCTCCGCTGCACTCGCTCCGCCACGCTCATCGCGATCGCCAAGACTGACGAGCGCCAGCGTGTGCCGCGTAGAGATTGCTGCAGCGCCCAGCCTGTACCCTTTGGTAAAGCCGGCTTGCTCGATAAGCCACGCTGCCGGAACCTTGACCCGCCCCAGATTTTCTGCGCCCGGCCCAGCAGGAAAGCGCGGCGGCGCATGATCGCTCGCGGCTGCAATCTGCCGTAGCTGTTCTTCATCGACCACCGGATTCTTGAAGAAGCTGCCTGCGCTGCGGCAATCGGGGTCTCCCTCTACGATCAACATTCCCTTTGCCTGGCGGACGCGCCGCACCTGGGCCGCTACTTCGGCAAGACTCGGCTGTTCGCCGTCCGCAAAGGCGCGTTGCAAGTCGGCGTAACGAAGCGTCGGCGCGCCGCCGAACGTGAGCCGGTAGTCCACACGAGTGACAATATACCGCCCGCGATCTGCCGAGTTGAAGCGGCTGCGGCGATAGGCAAAGCCGCATTCGGAGGCGTCAAATTCTTTTGTCTTGTGCTCCTGCATGTCGAATGTGCGCACCCGTTCAATCGCTGAGGCTACCTCCTGCCCGTAAGCGCCGACATTCTGCACCGGAGTTCCGCCTACCGTGCCGGGAATACCGGCCAGGCACTCTACTCCAGCGCAACCATCTTGTACCGTCCGCTCCACAAAGTGGTCCCAGTCTTCGCCGGCCGCAACCTGATAAATCCTCTGCTCCGTCTGGTTCGTCGTCTCCGGCGCGCCTGGCTCACCCGGCGCATCTGCCGATGTAATTCCGCGCAACGCCACCCGCAGCACCAGGCCGTCGAATCCTGCATCAGAGACCAGCAGATTGCTGCCCCCGCCCAGCACAAACAGCGCAACCCTGCGCTCACCCGCCCAGGCTGCGGCTTCCGCAATCTCTTCTTCGCTTGCGGCTTCGACGAACCAGCGCGCCGGGCCACCGATGCCAAAGGTGGTGAAGGGCGCAAGCGGCTTGTTTTCTTCGATGAGCATCAGTTAAAGGCTACACCACGGGATGAAGCGCCGGATAGACTCTGCTTCACAGTGAGCATTGGCAAATACTCTTTCCCTTCAGGCAAAACGGCCCCGCGTGGGAGGCCGTCTTGCGCTTTTGCCTGCTTCCGAAGGATCAGTGGCCGTTGGCGTCCAAGGGCAGTTTCTGCACCTTGCTGTGGCGAATCGAGTAGCCGAAGTAGATCACCAGCCCCACCAGCATCCAGCCAATCATCACCGCCCAGGTAATCAGCGGCAGGTTGGTCATCAGGTAAACGGCCGTGACAATCCCCAGGATAGGCACCAGTGGAACAAACGGCGTCTTGAACGGCCTGTGCAGATCGGGGTGGCGCACGCGCAGAATCCACACACCGGCGCAGACGATGGTAAAAGCCAGCAGTGTGCCGATGTTGACCAGTTGCGCCAGCCGGTCAACCGGCAGAAAAGCCGGCAGGATGGCCACGATCACGCCCACGACAATGGTTGAGATCCACGGCGTGCGGAATCTGGGATGAATCTTCGCGGCCCAACCGGGCAACAGCCCGTCGCGAGACATCGAGAAGAAAACTCTCGATTGACCTAACAGCATTACCAGCATTACGGTTCCCAGTCCGAAGACCGCGCCGATCTTCACCAGCAGCGAACCCCAACTGACGCCCGTCGCGTCGATGCCCAACGCCACGGGGTCGGCGACATTCAGCGAATGGTAGTTCACCAGACCGGTCAGGATGGTGGAAACCACAATGTAAAGAATAGTGCAGATTACCAGCGAGCCAAGAATGCCGAGCGGCATATCCTTTTGCGGATTCTTGGCTTCCTGAGCCGCTGTGGAAACGGCGTCAAAGCCGATATAGGCGAAGAAGATGGAAGCCGCGCCGGTGGCAATGCCTTTAAGACCGAAATTACCGTGCCCATCCGACGGCGGAATGAACGGGTGCCAGTTGGCCCAGGCCAACGCCGGATGGTGCAGCAGAAAGTACGCGCCCAGAACAATAAAAATGCCCACCACGCTCAGCTTGATGAAGACGATGGCGGTGTTCAGGTTGGCCGACTCCTTGATGCCGATAACCAGAACGGTGGTGATAACAAGAATCGCCAGGATCGCCACCAAATTGAAGAGCGCCGTCACATGCGGCAGCCCAGCTGCGCTGGTTCCCGGCGGAAGCGAAGTCAGCGGCAGCCATCGTTCGTGAAAGAAGACCAGCACCGTGCCCGGCGTAGCGGTCAGCCGCGGGGGAAGATAGATGTGCAACTGCTGCAACAGGCTGTTGAAGTAGCCCGACCAGCCGGAGGCCACCGTAGCCGCGCCAAAGCCGTATTCCAGCCCCAGATCCCAGCCGATGATCCAGGCCACGAACTCGCCCAGCGTGGCGTACCCATAGGTGTAAGCCGAACCGGCGATGGGAATGATGGAGGCAAACTCGGCGTAGCACAGCCCGGCGAAGGCGCAGACGATGCCAGCCATCACAAAGCTCAGCGCTACGGCCGGACCGGCGTGCAAGGCTGCGGCCTGGCCGGTGAGCACAAAGATGCCCGCGCCGATGATGGCGCCAATGCCAAGGGTGATAAGGTTCAGCGCTCCCAGCGAACGCCGGAGCGTATGTTCGCCCTGTTCACCGGCCTCCATCGAGAGCAACGACATGGGTTTGATGCGCAGCAGTCTGGACATGAATGAGGGACTTCCTCCTCAGCAGTTGGTACCGGATTATGTTTGGTTCGCCGCAGCCTGATTTACCGTGCGCCGCGACCAGAAAAAATACACAGGAATACCGAGCAAAACCAACACCAGACCCGGCCAAGTGTACTGTGGCTTGTACCGCAATAATACGACACAGATCCACCCTGCCAGGATGATGTAAAGCGCCGGCAATGCTGGATAGCCCAGCGCCTTGTAAGGCCGGGGAACATTTGGCTTTTTGAAGCGCAGCACAAACAGCCCCACGATGGTGAGAATGTAAAACACCAACACCGCAAAGATGATGTAATCCAATAACTGGCTATATGATCCCGAGACGCACAATACGACGGTCCAGGCAGCCTGCACCAGCAAACCCGCCGCTGGAGTCTTATAGCGCGGATGCAGCTTGCCCACCGATTTGAAGAATAGCCCATCCCGGCTCATGGCGTAGTAGACGCGCGCGCCGGCCAGCGACATACCATTGGCGCAACCAAAAGTTGAGATCAGAATCGCCGCAGCCATCAGCCACGCGCCGTAGGAGTGGAAGATCTGCTCCAGCGCCGCAGTAGCCACGCGATCCTGCGTTGCATGGTCAATGCCCCGCGCGATCACCGTCGCGCCATTCGGGTCGCCGTGCATGGGCAAAACCAGCAGGTAGCTCAACGACACAAGAAAATAGATCGTCAGCACAAATCCCGTGCCCAGAATCAGCGACAGTGGAATATTCCGCTTGGGATTCTTCACCTCGCCGGCCGTGAAGGTGATGTTGTTCCATGCGTCAGAAGAGAACAGCGAACCCACTTGCACAACGGCCAGAATCACCACCACGTTGACCAGCACCATCGGCCCGCCGACGCCCACCTGAACCAGGTGCATCGAGCTCCAGCCGGAGTTCTTCCAGAACTGGCTCCAGCCCGCGCCGAAATTTGCATTCCACGCCGCGGCATTGCGTCCCACCGTAAAGGCCAGCAGAATCAGGCCGCCCAGCGCCAGCGCTTTGGCCGTTGTGAAGACGTTCTGAATCAGCGCGCCCAGCTTCACGCCGCGGATGTTCACGAGAGCCAGAAAGATCACCACAACAATGCCGGTCAGATTCGCCGTGTTGACGCCGATCTCCATGTTGCCCAGCACCATCGGTCCCACCCGAAGCGCGGGTACATGAGCGATGTGCCAGAGCCAATTGTCACTGGAGACGGCGGGAAAAAACACGCCGAGAAACTTGCCGAAGGCCACGGCGACAGCGGCGATTGTTCCCGTCTGAATGACCAGGAAAAGCGTCCAGCCGTAGAGAAATCCCCACAGAGGCCCCAGCGATTCGCGCAGATAAACGTACTGGCCGCCGGCTTTGGGCATCATCGCCGCCAGCTCGCCGTAGCTGAGCGCGGCGGTCATGGTCAGAATCGCCGTCACCACCCACGCGCCCAGAAAAAGCGCCGGAGAGTTGGTGCCGCGTGCAATGTCCGCGCCGACAATGTAGATGCCGGAGCCGATCATCGATCCGACCACCAGCGCGGTCGAAGAGAACAGGCCAAGGCTCTGCACCAGCCGGGGAGTGTTGGCTGAAGCTTCGGGCTCAAGAATGGGATTGGATTCTGAGGTCGTCACTGGCTAGATTCTTACCTGAATTGGGCGCCGCTGTCTCAAGTTTTCTTCAATCCGGTGATTTTAGCCGATCTTGCTCATGCCGTGTACTGCGGTTCACCCGCCCCGTTCAGTGCCGTGCCCAATCAATTCCGTGTCCCATCCTTTCGCGTTCTTTGCGAAAGGGTGGGAAACCTCAAAACAAAACTGGTCTCGCTCAACCCAGTTCCGCCATCCATTTCCGAAACTCCGCCGCCGGGTCCGTCTGGCGAAAGAGTGCTCCGGCGATAGCAACCACCGTGGCTCCAGCAGAGAACGCCTCTGCTGCCGTGGCCAGCGTTATGCCGCCGATAGCGACCAGAACAGGACCAGCGCCGGCCTCTGCGCGCAACCGGCGTACTCCCTCCATGCCGATGGGCGGAATCGAGGTCTGCTTTGTCCTTGTGGGAAAAACCGGGCCGATGGAAAGATAATCTACTGGCTCAGCCAAAATTCCCGGCAACAGCGCCGTGCTGCCGCCGAAGGTGCCGATGATGCGGCTTGGCCCAAGCAGCTTGCGAGCCTCAGCGGCTGTCAAATCACCCGCATCTACATGAACGCCATCAAAGCCAATCTTTTCAATCAAATCCGCGCGGTCATCTAGAATTAGCTTCACCTGTCCAGTCGGCATTGCACGGCGCAGAATCTCCGCGTCCGCCAGCAATTCGGTCTCCGCGCCGGTCTTGTTGCGGTATTCGAGNNGGTGGAATGAAAGAGCTGTCGAGGATGGGGTAAACCCTGGGCCACTGATTGGAAGAAAACACTTGTCGGGTCATCATAGACTTTCTCAGAGCGGCATAAATTTGTGGAAGGAAGAAAAGGCGATACTCCGGTCGTTGAGGTTCATCCTTTTCGCGCTTCAGCCTCGGCCAACCATCCTCGGCGCAATTTCTCCGCCGGGATGCTCGAAAGGTAAGGCTTGATGTCGAGAATCGGAGTGCCGTCGAGCATGTCCACGCCACGAACGCGGAGTTCTCCGCCTTGGCGGCCTAGCAGCTCAACGATTGTGAGGCCGATCGGGTTGGGGCGGCGCGGAGATCGAGTTGTAAACAGGCCGTGGGGGCGATCGTCGGAGGGCGGCGTGACCATCAAATCGAAGCCCTCTGAACGATCGAAGGCCCAAAGCACGATGAGGTGCGAGTAGCCATCGATGTCGGTGAGACCGAGTCTGAATGCGGGCAGGATATCGAGCACACCTTCTGCCTCGTGCCTGGCGCCAAGCCCCTTCGGAATTGCTTCTGTATTTTTGAATGGACTGCGTACAAATCCAATCGGCTGCGGAGTAAACATAGGCGCCAGTGCCTCTACAGTCATCTTAAACCCGAGCCAGTGCTGAAAACAGGGAACAGAAACCCCAAGCTTGCCGATCACCTGGCTTCCGCTAACGGTTTTCTGTACCCTGTTCCCTGTTCCCTGCTTCTTACATTTCGTCCGCCGACGGGCCGTAGGTTCCGGGGATCGGCTTGTCGAGCAGGCGCAGATAAACGCCCAACTGCGCGCGGTGATGCACCAGGTGGTTCATCACCATGTCGCGAAAGACTTGACCGCGCGGCTCGTCGATCCATTTCTGCCCGCCGAAGATAAATTGCCAGTGCTCGTCCCACTTGGCAGGCGTGGTCGCAACCAGCGCCTCGCGCACCCCGACCAGTTCGCGGTCAAACTTCTCCAGCAGCGCAGCCTTGCTCGCGGGCACATACTGTTCCCATTTGTGGTCAGCGGGAAACTCCAATTTGTCCAAGGTCAGCGTGTGCAGCGCCCAATCTCCCGTCATATCGGTAATATGCCCGGCTAACCTGCCCAGAGCCATGGATTTGGGGTGGGGTTTGTAGTTGAAATCAGCGTCTGCGGGAATCGCCTCCAGCATCTTGCGCGTCTTGGCGGTCTCACGGTCGTATTCGGCAAGCAGCTCTTTTTGAAAGTCCATCAAAGCAACCTCCCAGTTGCGAAACCAGCATACCCGATTCCAAACGAAAAAGCGAAGAAAAAGCGATAAATTCTTTTGCGCTGAAAACCGGCCGCACCGCCCTACCGGAACCGCGTTGAGGCAAGGGCCGACGAGAAAGCCTCCTGCCAACCGTTGCCGGGCGGCGACGGCGATCCCTGGGGCGGCACATTGACGGGGAGCGGCAGGCGGTCGGGCTCGGGATAGTCGATTTGCAGGTAGTTTCCGTGCTCGAAGTTCCAGTTGTCGGGAATCGCGAATGGCGCCTGGAAGTTCGCCGGCCAGGGCGCTGCCGGACCGCAATGGCCCAGGGCCGCACGCCACCACGGATGGCCTTCCGCGATGATGCCGGCAAAGAGATTGCCCAGCGGAAATGCCACCGACAGCACTTCATCCTTCTTCGAGGAGAGAACCGAGATGGCACCGATTTTTGCCGCGGTCGTCTGGAACCCCGTCGTAAGGCAGTCGTCATCGATTGCCGGGGCCATTAGCAGGAGGCGGCGGACCGGCAGGCTCAGATTGGAGATGGTCGACAACACCACGCGCGCGCCCAGGCTATGCGAGGCAAAGGAGACGCTGGCCGCCTGCCGGAAGTTGGCGTTGATAAATTCCGCGGCCATGCCGCCGGCCTGGTTGGCTACCAGAGCCTCATTGGGGTAATCGAGCCCGTGCGCCCACACCGAGTCTCCCGGCCAAAGCAAGCCCACGAAAGCGGAGGATTGCGGCAGTTGCAGCAGGCTCGCCCAGTTCGACAGGCAACTGATGCCGTCCGCGCGATTCACATTGAAGCCGTGAGTCGCGACCAGTACGTTCTGGCCCAGGATTGAGTCGAGCAGAGCGTTCTGGCTCAGGCCCGTGTAGTCGCCGATATTCGTGCCTTGATTGACGGCGACGGTGCGGGCCAATTCCCCGCCGACTGCCGAGAGGCGCAGATCGATGAATTGCGTCATGGCGGCCTACTTCTTTATCTGCTGCATGGTATTCACAGCCGTTGCCAGTGCGCTGGAGAGATCTTTGGCGATAGGCGCCAGCGGAGTAGCCAATAGACCGGCCATGAGCGCTATCCCCAGATCATTGGAATGAATGTAATCCCAGAAAGAGCTGTTCTTGACGATCCATCCCCCGATAAAGGCCAGAAGCACCGCAAAAACCGAGGCCGCGATGCGAGTCCCGTTGGTGTATTCGTGATCAGAACGCTGATAGGCCTCATCCAGCAAGGCGGTAAGAATGAAATCGAAGCGCGCGTACACGTCGCTCTGATCAGGTTTGAGCGGAGTGCCGCTGGCGATACTCGCAGCCACGATCTTGAGTACGGCATGGTCCACTCCGGTGGCCTTGGCGAGAGCGGCGGCATTGCTGTGATTCAGTCCCACTTTGATCAGGGACTTCGCAATGGCCTTCTGGCTGGTTAGATCCTGGCCGTTATACCAGTTGGCCTTTACCGTCTCCACGATCTTGTCCTGAGTGAGCCCATTCGCCCCAGTGCCGGGCGTCAGCAACCTCACCACCGTCTCAATTCGCTTGAACCCGATGCGATTCACTCCACCGGCAAATGGCTTGGTCGAGTCCACCAGGCCGAAGGCCGCGGTTCCCAGGCCGCCGATCGCCGTGATGATGTTCGGAAGATTCTGAAGTATGCTCATGCCCCATTCCCCCCGTTTTGTATTGTTCACCAATATATGCGAATAACAAGCAGGTGCATAAGAATTTTTTTGGATTTCTTATCGCCAGGCGCCGGCCTATTTGGCCTTGTCAGCCAGGAAGTTCTCCATGAACTTGGTGTCGAACTTGCCCGCGCGGAAGCCGGGATCTGCGAAGATCGCCTGATGCAGCGGGATCGAAGTCTCGATGCCCTGCACGATGAACTGGCTCAGCGCGCGCTCCATCTTCGCAATCGCTTCACTCCGGTCACGCCCGTGCACAATCAGCTTGGCAATCAGCGAGTCGTAATAAGGCGGGACCTCGCTCTCGGCATACTGCGCCGTGTCCACGCGTACGCCGTTGCCACCGGGCACGTTGAAGGCCGTAATCCTGCCCGCCGACGGGGTAAACTTCACCGGATGTTCGGCGTTGATGCGGCACTCCATCGCGTGGCCGCGAATTTCCAGTTTCGCCGGCAAAATCGCGTCCAGCCGCTCTCCGCTGGCAATCAGCAACTGCGCCTTCACCAGGTCCACGCCGGTGATGGCTTCGGTGATGGGGTGCTCCACCTGTATGCGGGTGTTCATCTCGATGAAGTGGAGCTGCCGTTCGTCGTCCATCAGAAATTCCACCGTGCCGGCGTTCTGGTAGCCTATCTCCTTGAGGCAGTGGCAGAGCGTGCGGCCAATCTCCTCGCGCATCTTCGGCGTCACCTGCAAGCTGGGCGCCTCTTCGATGAGTTTTTGATGACGCCGCTGGATGGAGCACTCGCGCTCAAAGAGCGTGGCCACATTGCCGTACTCGTCGGCCAGCACCTGGAACTCGATGTGGCGCGGGTTCTCGACGAACTTTTCCATGTACAGCTCGCCGTTGCCGAAGGCGTTGGCCGCCTCGGTCGAGGCCGCATGGAAGAGATTGGGCAACTCTTCCGGGGCGCGCACGATTCTCATGCCTCGTCCGCCGCCGCCCGCCTTGGCCTTGAGAATGACCGGATAGCCCACCTTCAGAGCCCAACCCTGCGCCTCCTCAGTCGTGGCCACCACGCCGTCAGAGCCCGGAAGAATAGGCACCCCGGCCCGCTTCATCGCCTGGCGCGCCTTGTCCTTTTCGCCCATCAGCCGTGTGACCTCAGGCGGAGGGCCAATGAATTTGATGTTCGAGGCGCGGCAAACTTCGGCGAAGTTGGCGTTCTCGCTCAGCAGGCCGTAGCCGGGATGAATCGCGTCCACATCGGCGATCTCGGCCGCGGAGATGACCGCCGGCACGTTCAGGTAGCTGTCGGCCGCGCGCGGAGGACCGATGCAAATGGCCTCGTCGGCAAAGCGCACATGCAGCGAATGACGGTCGGCCTCGCTATAGACCGCGACCGTGCGAATGCCGAGTTCCCGGCACGCGTTCAACACGCGCAGCGCGATTTCACCGCGATTGGCTACCAGTACTTTACGAAGCATTCATGACCTTTTGGAGCGTGGTTAGCGTTTTTGGCGTTATTAGCGTCGTTAGCGGTGTTAGCAGCTTAAGCTGGGTGCCCCATCCTTGCCGCGTCTTTGTTGTTGCGGCAAGGGTGGGATCACTCCGCTCGTCTTCACTACCCCAGCCGGATGGTAAAGAGGGGCTGCCCAAACTCGATGGGCTGGCCGTTGGCAACCATGCACTTGACGATCTCGCCCTCGGCATCGGACTCGATCTCGTTCATCAGCTTCATGGCCTCGACAATGCCAATCACCTGCCCCTTGGTCACGTGATCGCCGGGAGCGACAAACTGCGCGGAGCCGGGCGAAGGCGAGCCGTAAAACGTGCCGACGATGGGCGACTTGACCAGGTGCAGCCCGGTCTCCGTCCCCGCAGGCTCAGGCGCCGACTCCGGCGGATGACCAGCAGCGCCAGCGGCTTGCGACACTCCATGCGGAGCCGAACCGATCAGGCGCGCCAACTCCGCCAATCCGGGCGATGAAGCCTCAGGCTGGTTGAATTTGAGCCGGATCTTCAGGTCGCCACGGTCCAAATCAAACTCAGCAATCTGATGTTCCTTCAGAAATTCAACCAGTTGTTTCAAATCTGCGATGTCTTGTGGTTTCATTCGTTCCTTGACTCTCCCCCATGTAGGCGAGATGGCTGGTTCATCATTCCGGCTCGACGTTCCTGCTCAACGTTCAGTGGTCCGTCAGAGTTCGATCAGCGCCTTGGGCGCCGGGGTGAGCACCTGACCTCCGCTTCGGGTTACAGCCACCATGTCCTCGATGCGGATGCCGAACTGACCGGCCAGATAAACTCCCGGCTCGATCGTAATGACCATGCCGGGGAGCAGCCTGGTTTTCTGTCCGGCGCCGATGCGTGGCGGCTCGTGAATCTCCAGGCCAAGACCATGGCCGGTGGAGTGGGAAAATGCCTCTGCCAATCCTGCCCTGCGCAACACGCCGCGGGCTGCCTCGTCTACCTCCGCACAGCTTACGCCCGGCATTACCGCGGCGACCCCGGCCTCCTGAGCCTCCAACACCGCCTCATAGGCTCTGCGCTCGTTGGCCTTTGGCCTGCCCAGATGAACGGTCCGGGTCATATCCGAGCAATACCCATTGAGAATAACACCGAAGTCGAGGGTCACAAAGCCGTTACGCGGAAGCCGAGCGGCGGTAGCGTGCCCGTGCGGCAGCGCCGAACGGGCACCGGCGGCGACAATGGTCTCGAAGGACATTCCCTCTGCGCCAAGCAGACGGGCCTGATGCTCAAGTTCCGCAGCCACTTCAAATTCCTTCAGGCCGGGCCGGATGAAGCCCAGAATATGCTCGAAGAGATTGCAGCCCGCGAGCGCCGCTTCACTCATCAGCGCCAGTTCGTCCTCGTCCTTCACCTGGCGCAGTGGCTCAACCAGCGGCGCGGCCAGCGCAGAAAGGAAGCTGCGGCGAAGCCGAGCTGGCAAAGCCGCCCGATAGCGATCGAGATTGGCGACAGTGGTTTGAGCCGGATCGAATCCAGCAAACTCGACGCCGGGCTGCGCGGCCAGCCATTGCGCGGCAGCCACAGCCGGAGAACTGGCCACGATTTCGATCTGGGCGACCGTAACCTCTTCAGCCGCCTGCGTTTTGTAGCGCCCATCGGTAAACAGGCGCGCACTGCGGCGGGTAACAGCCAGCGCGGCGCTCGAGCCGGTGAATCCAGAAAGGTAGCGAAGATCGGGAAGATAGGTAACCAGCAGGCCATGCAGCCCAGCTTTGGTCAAACGGCGGCGAAGAAGCCCAATGCGACGAGAGTGGTCCACCTGTTGAGGATAAATCACGGACGGGCTGGGATCGGCTTCACAGCCCCTGTCCTTGCAACGAATTCAGGGACACACCAGCTATTCAGCTTGACGAGCCGGAATCCAATACCGGTATTAACAACCTACTCTACTGCTTGACAGTGCTCTGATGCTGCGAGATGTACGCTTCACGGGAGCCCTTTTGCTCAGGTGCGTCGAGAAGAGCCTTAAGGTCATCGGCTGGCACTACCATAGCTACTCCGCTATTCGCCCGCCCAGTTCCCTTAACCGTCGTCGCAATTTCCAAGTTAAAATTCTCATCTTCGTAATAGTACCCGCTGACAACGCCAAGTAGGTGGTAACCACCAACCCCTAACCAGCTGCTGGCCACCATGACCGGCGAGCCACTGTTCCCGCCGAATATGTGGGCGTCGCAAAGGTACACGGTCCCTGGCTTTCCCGTAGTTGTCATCATCGGTTCGTCCGGAACCATTGCGACCGAACGATAGCCTGAAACCGACGATCTCCGGAAAACTGGTAAAAGTAACCAGACAAGATGATTGGGCTGCCCTCCGCAATCTGATTGCTGGCCATGAAATCTTTTGTGGCGAAATCGTCAACGGGAATAGAGTCAATTAGCAGGTCATCCGGCATGCCGACCGGCATCGCAGCAAGGTCAATGGAATCATCGGTTGGAAAAGCCCACGCGGCTGGACTCGCGTCGAGCCTTCTCGAAGAGCCGTCTTTGGCGTTGACGCGGATCTTCAACTCCAGTACTTCCCTGGGGTGGTTTTGCTCGTCCCAACATTGAGCCACGTGCCGATTGGTCACCAGATACGTAAAAGATTGACCTTTAAGAAGCCGAGGGTCGGTATACGCGACCAGGAATCCAGTGCCCGCGGCGAGTACTAACAAGTTCCCGTCTTTGCACCGCAACTCGACGTTCACGACTGCCCTCTTGAGCTGTACTCCAAAAGGTGGTACAGAGCGGTCGGGTTTCTTGAGGGTAAGTATCTGGTCTTGAGCCTCTGCGAGAGACGCGATAGTGAAAAGACAAAAAACAGCTAGCATTATTGGTCGGCGCACATACACCTCCCGTTCCTTCTAATTGTAAGAACGCTTATGCAAGAAAACCTTGCAATAAAAGTTACTCCCTTGGCATTCTATGTGCCTTCGGTCGAACCGCCGCCCTTTAGAACGCCGGCCTTACCGGCTTCTTCTCGCGCGGATCGAGTTCAGCGTCGGCGGCGTGAAGATCGCTCTGCCGATCCATCCACTCGTCCATACGAGAGCGCTTGAAGCGCCAGCGGTTGCCCAGCTTGAAGGCGGGCACAAAGCCCTCCGACGCGTACTTGTAGAGCGTGTCAGACGAGATGCCGAGATACTCCGAGGCCTGACGAATGTCCATGACCTCGCGCACCTCAGAGACCAGCAGATTGGAGCGGACGGCGGCGCTGTGCATGATTGCCCCCCGAAGGCAGAGCTTCCCCGAACGAGATTCCGGCACGGCTGCCGGTAATCTTGTATATAACGCGGTTTCAACCGGCATTTCAAGGGTTTTCAGGGAGTTACAGGAAATTAACGGTTTCCTGTCGTCCATCCTGGTTTGGACCGAGCCTGACCTGCCTGCCTGAGACCCAGTATCTTGGGCTGTCAGTAGCGCCACCCCCCAAGGGTTGGGTTGTTGCGGCAGATGGTGCGCTATTCGGGGCCACGCATAAAGGAAGCCGTCAGCGCACCGTACCGAGGCCTGCCGGGTAACTGTTGAGTCGCCGGCGCAATCCCCGCAGCCAAATGGCCGGCCAAATCGACGGGCAACCCGCAGCCGCGCCTCTGTGTTTTACTGGTGCAGGGAGTTCGATGAAGAGCTTGGCCACGCCGCTGACGTACACCATGGGAGGGCTCATCTTGGCAGCCCTTCCGTGCGCAGCCTCATTGGCAAGCGCGGCCCCCTGCACTGTCCCGCCGGAGCTCGAAACGCAACTTCAAGCCCACCCCGGCGTCAACGGTTATCTCCGGCTGGCGCGCTGGTTCGATGAAGACCATCAGACGAATTGCGCGATCGAGGCCTTTCAGTCCGCTCTCAAGCTCGATCATGGCTCCAAAGCAGCGCTCGACGGACTGGGCAAAGACCTGATCGCGACGGGGGATTACCAGGCAGTCATCCGCTTGCTGCGCGCTGCTCCACGCGACCAGAATTTGACGCTCGATCTGGCCGCCGCCTACCGAAAGGCGCAGAATTTTGATGAGTCCGCACAGGTGCTCAACGAAGGGCTGAAGACCTGGCCGAACTCCGACAGCCTGACGGCAGCTCTGGTCTCCCTCCACGTTCACCAATCTCATTACGCGGCAGCGCAAACACTTGCAGAAGATCTTGCGCGCCAGAAGCCCGGCGATCTGGAGGCGCAGCGCATCTATCTGCGCACGCTGGTCATCGCAGGCGATCTTGACGTGGCGGCTCCGTTGGGCCGCAAGCTGCTGGCCCTGGCTCCGAGGGATGCCGACCTTCTCAATCTGAACGGCTTCCTGGAGCGCAAGGCAGGCGACTATCCTGCAGCCCGCAAGCACCTTGAAGAATCTGTGGCTCTGAATCCCAACGACTATAACTCCCGCGTCAATCTCGGCCTGGTTCTGGCGCAGTTGAAGGACGCCGCAGGAGCCAAAGTTCAGTTGGAAAAGGCTGTTGAACTGGGCGTGGACGAACCGCAAGTCTACTTTGAACTCTCCAAAGTGTTGCGCACGCTGGGAGACTCCGAGGGGTCGCAACAGCAACTCAAGCTCTTCCAGCAGGGGTTGAAGGCAGAAGCGGATAAGTCCCTATCCGTGCTGAAGGCGACGCAAGCCGCGGAAGCTCAAGAGAATGGCGACAACCAGAAGGCCGCCAATCTCTACCGCGAGGCCTGTGCCGCGGAGCCAAACGATGCCGGACTTGCCTACCGTCTGTCTGCCATGCTCGGCGACCTCGGCGATCTCCCCGGCCAGCGCGCCGCGCTCGAACAGGCGCTCAAGGCCGATCCCAACTTTGTTCTCGCCCACTACGACCTTGGCTACATTTGGTTCCGAGACGGTAACAATGCGGCTGCTGAAGAGCAATTCCGGCTGGTGGTCAAAGCCGCCCCTGACAATGCTCGTGCATGGGTAACGCTCGCTGCCGTCCTGGCCACCGAGTCGCGCCTTCCGGAGGCGCAGCAGGCCGTGGCCAACGCTCTCAAACTAGAGCCGGGCAATGCAGCGGCCCTTGACTTGAGCAAGAAGTTGGCAGCCGCGCAGCAACAGCAGCCAAACTAGGTCCGGGAGGATGCGCACTGGAATGAAGATTAAGAAGACTGCCCCCTGGACGCGCCGCCGGCTGCTGAGTACCATCCCTGCAGCCCTCGCTCCCGCGCTGCTCCCCGGCAGTCTCCTCGCAGCGCTCCCAGCGGCAAAACCTGCTCCTCCGTTTTCCCGCTTTGTCGATGTAGCCCACGCCGCCGGCCTCACTGCCACGATGATCTACGGTGAGCCCGACAGCTTTACTTACATCATCGAATCCATGGCCACCGGCTGCGCCTTCTTTGACTTCGACAATGACGGCTGGATGGACATCTTTATACCCGGCGGCCGCCGTCTGGAAAACACTCCGCCCGAGGCCGGCAACCACCTTTACAAAAACAACCGCGACGGCACCTTCACCGACGTAACCGCCAAGGCCGGTCTGCTACGCAGCGGCTGGGCGCAGGGCGTCTGCGTCGGCGACTACAACAACGACGGCTTCGAGGATCTCTTCCTCACCTACTACGGGCAGAACAAGCTCTATCGCAACAACGGCGACGGAACATTTACGGATGTAACGGCCAAGGCCGGCTTGCTTTACCCCACCACCCGCTACAGCACCGGCTGTACCTTTGTGGACTACAACCGCGACGGCCTGCTCGATCTGTTTGTCTCCAACTATCTGGAAATCGATCTGGCCACGGCGCCCAAGCCTTCCATGGCCGTGCCCAACTGCAACTACGAGGGCGTGCCCGTCATGTGCGGTCCCGAAGGCCTGCCCAAGGCACACCACTACCTTTATCGCAACAACGGCGACGGTACCTTCACCGATGTTTCCCAGGAGTCCGGCGTGGCCGGCTTGCGCGGCTCGTATGGACTTACAGCTCTCAGCATCGATGCCGACGAGGACGGCTGGCCGGATATCTTCGTGGCCTGCGATTCCACTCCGTCTTTTCTGCTGATGAACAACCACGACGGCACTTTCCGCGAGGAAGCTCTCTTCCGCGGTCTGGCTCTCAGCGGCGAGGGCCGCGAGATGGGCGGCATGGGCGCCTGCGCCGGAGACTACAACCTCGACGGCCACACCGACCTGGTCAAGACCCACTACTACAATCAGGCCACCGGGCTCTACCGCAACGACGGCAAGGGAAATTTCGACGATGTAACCATTGAGGCCGGCCTCAACAAGGAGACCCGCTTCGTTTGCTTCGGCGCCGGGCTGGTGGACTTCGACAACGACGGCTACCCCGACCTGCTGCTCACCTCGGGCAGCGTCTACCCCGAGGTAGCCAAAGTCTCGCCGCGCTTTCCCGCGCGCAGCCCTCGCATCCTCTTTCGCAATCAGGGCGACGGCACTTTTATCGAGATGGGGCCGGAGGCTGGACCAGGGATTACTACGCCTCACATGGGACGCGGCGCGGCCTTTGGCGACTTTGACAACGACGGCGATATGGACGTGCTCATCATGAACGTGAATGAGCCGCCCTCGCTGCTGCGCAACGACGCGCCGCCCGGCAACCACTGGATCAAGATTCGTCTGGAAGGCACAAAAAGCAATCGCAGCGCCATCGGCTCACGCGTTCTGGCGCGCTACGGCGGCAAGGTGCAGGTGCAGGAGGTGCTGAGCGGCTCCAGCTTCATCTCGGCCAACGATCCGCGCCTGCACTTCGGACTCGGCTTGGCAACCGCCGCGGATATTGAAATTCATTGGCCGCTGGGCCTGGTCGAAAAGTATCCCGGTCTTCCCGCCGGCCAGTTGGTCACCATCCGCGAAGGCCAAGGCATCGTGAAGGGCCGTCCCTTCCGCTAGAGCCTGGGGCAGTTGCGCGCCCGCTCCTAATTCTGCTCGTCGCACCGGTGCAGCGTGGGTTTGTCGTCGCCGGAGCTGGTGGTGCTGTCGCCGGTTGAGGTACTGGGCGGGCTGGCCGGGTCGCCCGGTCCCCCGCCCGCTTTGCGCGGCGACGGCTTGTTGCCGTTCCTGGAGTCGATGAGCCGGCGCTTGTTCTCGATGCGCGCCAATCTCGCTTTCACGTCGTCAAATTCCGATGTATTCACCGTGTACTCGTCCCTGGGCGGAAGAATGTGGGCAATCTCGTCCTGCGTGCGCAGGATCCTGTCGGGGGTTTGAGGATGGTCCGAGAAAGCCTTGGCGACCGCGCCGGGCTTGCGCTTTTCCAGAGCCTGAATCTTCTCGAAGAACGTGATAAAGGCCTGCGGATCATAGCCGGCGCGATACATGTATTGCACGCCCAGGTAGTCGGCCTGCGCCTCGAACTCGCGCGAAAACTTCATGAACGCGACCGGCACGCTCAGCGCTGCGGCCTCATACACTCCGTAACCTGTCCAGCCGCCAATCAGTATCAGCGGAACGGCGCCGAACTGCGCATAGCTCATGCGCGTCATTTGCCGCACCGCGTGATGGGCGCAAACGTGAGCAGTCTCATGAGCCATCACCGCGGCCAGTTCCGCCTCTTCGTCGGCGTTCATAATCAAGCCGGAGTTAACGAAAAAGAATCCGCCCGGGAGCGCAAATGCGTTGATCTCGTCCGAATCGATCACCTTGATGGTGAACGGCACCTTGCAGTCCGAGTTCCTCACAATGTTCTGGCCGATGCGGTTCACGTATTCGGTCACCACCGGATCGGTGATGAACCTGGTGCTCTTCTCGATCTCGGTGGCGTACATCCTGCCCATCTTGATCTCGGTATCGTTCGAGTACCAGTTGCTCATCCCGCGGCCACCAATGTCGCGATTGCCCACGGCATTCACGTCGTCGATGGAGCCTGTCTTCACGCCGGCCCACTGGCTGCCCGGCTCGATCACTTTGTCAAGATTGATGGTAACGGCCGGGGTCGCGACACTGGCCGGTGCGGTTCCGGGCGCAGTCGTAGAGGAACTGTTCATGGAAGGCGCGCTGACGGGCATGTCGCCTCCCACAGGCGTCGTTCCCGGAGCCGGCTCCGCTATGGGAGTCGTCGATGGGACGCTACTGGGTGGAGGAGTCTTGGACGCGGGCTCGCTCGACGGAGTGGACTGTGCCCAAACCATAGCGGCCAAGGCAAGCGCCAATCCCGCCAGAGACGCTGTCTGGGAAGCTCTGCGAATCGTCCTCACTGCCTCACCTCCGGCACAAATCCATTCTCGCAGTCTATAGCCCGCTCCACTCTTTAGACTCTAGTATCCGTCCGTTCGCCAACCGCACGGAAGAAGAAACGCCCAGCCAACCCGATTCTGCCCTGAGATTTCATGCCGCTCCCATTCGTCCGCCTGCGCGTTTCTCTTGGAACGGCCGCCGCTCTGCATTAAAGTGAGAAGCACAGAGAAACGAGGGGGAGACATCTTGCGCCGAATCATTTTGGGGATCGCAGCCATCGTCGTATGCGGAGCGATGCAACTGGCTGCCGAGCAAGCGCCCTCCCGTCCACCGGCAGCTCCGCTCTGGCTGCACACTCCCAAAGAGGCTCTCCCGGCTCATCCTCCGAGCGCGCCGGAGACGGTCATCGATGCCACCGGACTGGGTTCCCCGCTGCTGCTCGACAAGGGCTGGCGGGTTGGCATCACGGCCGATCCTGCTACGGCAAACCCTGAGTTCGACGACTCCGGCTGGGCCGTTCGCGACGCGCTGGCCTCCTTTGCCGAGGTGCCCGATGTGAATCAATCCACCGGAACCCCAGCTGGTGCGTCCGGAAAGGCCCACGAACCTTACGCCTGGTACCGGCTCCATCTGAAGCTCGCGCCGCACCACGAACCGCTATCCCTGCTCATCGAATTGCCGGTCTCTCAGAACGCGACCTTCAGTTCGCAGACCTTCGACCTTGATGTTTTTGCCAACGGCCACCGCATTCGGCCCGAGGGTCCGCACGGAGACGAGCCCGCTCGCTACCAGCAAATCTCCCGCATCTACAACCTCAACCTGCCGCCCACTGAAACCTCTCTCGTTCTGGTGGTGCGCAGCATTTACGTCCCTATGGGATACGGAGCCTACACCACCTTCTTCGCCAGCCGCACACTGCGCCTGGGCAATCGGGAAGACCTCGGCCACTCCCTGGAACTTTGGTCCGTTCACAATCTCTTTGAGCGCCTTCCGCGCCTGGTCACTGCCGTCCTGCTCGTAGCGCTGGCGCTCTTTTTGCTGGCGCTCTATTTCACGCAGAAAGGCCACATCGAATATCTTTGGCTGGCTCTCCATGAGCTTTTCCTTGCGCCTATCTGGTTTATAGAACTGGCTGGCAGTTTTGCCCGTCTCGACCAGCTCTGGTACTTAGCTGCTGCTGCGCAATTGGCGCTCATATCCCTCTACCTTTACTTCGAGTTCCTCGTAGCATTTCTAGCGTTGCGCCGCCGCTGGTACATTCTGCTGCTGCGCTTCACGGCTCCCGTGCTGGCCTGTGTAGCGCCTTCCCTGTTGCTGGTAGGGCTTAACCGGTCCATCTGGATTGTGCTGGTCGCCGTTTTCCTCCTCAGCTTTTTCTGGTCTCTTGGCTGGCTCGTCTTTGTCCTCGCCACCCTCATCAGGGCTACGCTAAAGCGCAACTTCGAGGCTGGCCTGCTGCTTCTTCCGCTGTTGTTGACCCTGGCAGGCTGGATCGTGCCCATGATTGCCGGCATCAACGATTGGGAAGGCCGCGAGGTTCAAGCGCCCCTCACCCTGTACGCCGGACCCATTCCCATCCACCTCGGCTCTTTCGCCGATGTGGCAGGCATCCTTGCCATCGTGCTCATCATCTTCGTACGCTTCCTGCGCGTGCAGCGTGAACAGGAGCACGCATCCAGCGAACTTGCCGCTGCCCGCAGCGTGCAAGAGTTGATGATTCCACAAGAGAAGCTCGCAACTCCTGGCTTTGAAGTGGACGCCGTCTACAACCCGGCCAACGAGGTGGGCGGCGACTTCTACCACGTGCAACCCGCGCCCGGCGGCGGGCTGTTGGTAGTCATCGGCGATGTCGCCGGTAAAGGCTTGCAAGCGGCCATGAACGTCTCCATGCTCATGGGTGCGCTGCGCCGCACACCGGAACACAGCCCGGCCAAAATTCTCCAATCCCTCAATCGCGTCCTCGTGGGCAGTGACAGCTTCACCACTTGCCAGGCCATCTGGTTTGGCCCCGACGGCGCATTGGTGCTCTCCAGCGCCGGCCACCTGCCGCCTTATCTCAATAGCCAGGAGATCCCCCTGCCCGGCACTTTGCCTCTCGGCGTCCTCGCTGATTCGACCTATGAAGAGGTCCGGCTTTATCTGCACCCCGGCGACCGGCTTTTGCTCATGTCCGATGGAGTCGTGGAAGCCCGCCAGCCCTCCGGCGAACTCTTTGGCTTCGACCGCGTCTACAACCTGAGCAACCAGTCCGCCTTCTACATCGCCGACGCCGCCAAAGAATTCGGTCAGGAAGACGACATCACAGTACTGACCGTCCGCCGCCTTGCGCCGGTCATTGCCGCATAAGGGGCAACATGCCCAGCGGCCTCCGCGAATAGGGAGCCAGAATCATAGCGGCCGCCGCAGACTCTCCATAACCAACAAAAGCCCCACCCGGACGGATGAGGCTTTTGTTTTTGCGACCAACGGGAGCGTCCGCCTGGACGGCCAGTCCTCAGTCGTAGTATTCCAAGCCGAGGTGGGTGATCAGGTCCGACCCCATGATGTGGCGCAGCGTGTTCTTCAGCTTCATCGACTGGATGAACAAATCGTGCTCCGGATAGAGTCCCGGCGCCGATTGCGGCGACTTCAGATAGAAGCTCAGCCACTCCTGAATGCCGATGGAGCGCAGCGAAGGCGTACGCTTGGCCAGATCGAGAAAGAGCACCAGATCCAACGCGATGGGCGCGGCCAGAATCGAATCGCGGCAGAGGAAGTTCACCTTGATCTGCATCGGATAACCCAGCCAGCCGAAGATGTCGATGTTGTCCCAGGCCTCTTTGTCATCGCCACGGGGCGGGTAATAGTTGATGCGAATCTTGTGGTAGAGGTTCTTGTAGAGATCGGGATAAAGCTCCGGCTGAAAAATGTAATCCAGCGAACCCAGCTTCGATTCCTCTTTCGTCTTGAACGATTGCGGATCGTCCAGCACTTCGCCGTCGCGATTGCCCAGGATGTTGGTCGAGAACCAGCCGGATACGCCCAGCATGCGCGCCTTGAGGGCCGGCGCCAGCACCGTCTTCATCAGGGTCTGGCCGGTTTTGAAGTCCTTGCCGCAGATGGGCGCGGCGTTGCGCTTCGACAGTTCAACCATGGCCGGCACATCCACCGTCAGGCCCGGCGCGCCGTTGGCGAAGGGCACGCCCTCGCTCAGCGCCGCGTAAGCATAAATCTGCGAGGGCGCAATGGCGATGTCGTCGTTATCGAGACCCTTTTCAAAAGCTTCAATGCTCTGGTGAACGGCCGTCGGCTCAATGAAGATTTCCGTCGACGCAGCCCAGATCATCACCACTCTGTCCACGGTCTTCTTGAAGGCGCGAATGTCGGCTACAACCTGCTCGGCTAAATCGCGCTTGTTCTTGCCCTTCTTGACGTGCGTGCCGTTAAGGCGCTTCACGTAGTACTGATCGAAAACCGCCGGCAGCGGCTTGATCGTTTCGAGATACGGCTTCAGTTGCGCCAGCGTCTTTTCATCCAGCACCTTGGCGTGCGCGGCAGCCTCGTAGACGTTGTCCTCGAAGATGTCCCAGCCGGTGAAGACAATGTCGTTCAAATCGGCCAGCGGCACAAAATCCTTGATCAGCGGCGATGTACTGTCGGTCCGCTTACCCAGGCGAATCGTGCCCATTTGAGTCAATGACCCGATCGGCTTCGCCAGTCCCCTGCGAATTGCCTCCACTCCTGCGATCATCGTGGTGGCGACGGCGCCCAGCCCGATCACCATCACTCCTAATTTGCCCGTTGCAGGCGCAACTTTGCCTGCTGTCTTCTGAATTCCTTGCTCTTCAGTTCCCATCGTTTCTCCTAACCTCAATTTTGCGGCTCGGAATCTCCGCGCCGATTCAAGCTCTCTTCATGCAACCGCAATCGTGTACGACCTGCCGAACGCCTTTACTCAATTCGCACTCTACGCGGACTGCGCGTGCCTGCCGCGCTTCACGCGCTCCCACACAAACCAAATAAACCCAGCCAACAGCGCGATCTCGACAGCCACATGGAAGTGGTGGAACGCTGCGTAAAAGCGCGGATCTGTGTGCCACGCCTCGCCCAGCCTCATGCCCGCGTAGGCTAGCGCAAAGCACCATGGCCACGACCCTACAAAGGTATAAATGTGAAAGCGCGTTTGCGACATTTTGGCAATACCCGCGGGAAACGCGATGAAGGTGCGCACCACCGGCAACAGCCGGGCCACCAACACCGTAATCGAGCCGTAGCGCGAGAAAAACTCCGTCATCCAATCCAGGTCGTGATGGCTCATCAGAACCCATCTGCCGTAGCGCTCCACCAGCGGCCGTCCGCCTTTGGCGCCAATCCAGTAGGCAACTGCCGAGCCAAGATTGCAGCCCACGGCTCCAGCCGTCGCCGCCCAGAACAGGCTGAAGTGACCCTGATACGCCAGATAGCCGGCAAACGGCATGATGATTTCCGACGGCAGCGGGATACAGGCAGATTCAATTCCCATCAGCGCAACAATTCCGGCATAACCGCCGGCGTCGATAACATGGGTTACGAATTCAACCAGGAGGGCAATAATTTTTTCGCTCATTTGCGTACCCAGTATATAAGCCCATACAGAGGATTGATGCTTTTCGGCCGCGATACAGGCGGAAAAGAGAAGATGCACACGTCTGCATCTTCACTTTGCTAGGATGATGGAAGCGAGGTCACGCTGGATTTGAGTTCGAGGAGGTTCCATTGTCCGATATTTCCCCTGCTTTTCCGCCCGTTCCGTTGACGCTTGAAGGCTCATTCCTGCTCCACCAGTTTTTTCGCTTCGATTGGAAGGCTTGGCGCGCCCGTGCGGCCCCCGAACGAAAGAAGATTGTTGCGGATGCTACTGCCGCGCTGCAGCGTTTAGAGCGCGCCAACCCCAAAGAAACAAATCCGGACGCGCCGATTCAGACGGCGCTCTTCTCCCAGCTCGGCCACAAAGGCGATCTGATTCTCGTCCACTTCCGCGACTCGCTCGAAGCTCTCAACCAGGTTGAACTCGATCTGGCGCAGACGAAGCTGTACGATTTTCTCGATCTGCGTCACTCTTATGTTTCAATCGTCGAACTCGGCCTCTACGAATCCTCGCGGAAGACGTATGAAGCGGCCACGGCCAAGGGATTCGAAGCGCACACCCCGGAGTGGAACGCGGAAATCGCCGCTTCGCTCCAGCGTGGATCGGACGCCATGGCACCGCGCCTCTTTCCCACCGTTCCTGAAGCGAAGTACCTCTGCTTCTATCCCATGGATCGCAAGCGCGGTGAGCAGGTCAACTGGTACAGCGTCCCTTTCGCCGACCGCCAGCGCATGATGCACGAACACGGACTAATCGGCCGCCGCTACGGCGACGTGGTCAAGCAAATCATCTCCGGTTCGATTGGCATGGACGATTGGGAGTGGGGAGTAGACCTCTTCGCCGACGATCCCGTGGTCTTCAAAAAGCTCATCTACGAGATGCGCTTCGATGAAGTCAGCGCGGTGTATGCGCTGTTCGGACAGTTTTTCATCGGCGTTCGGCTGCCGATTGAGAAACTCGGCGGCTGGCTCGAAGGAAAGCTATGAGGTCGGCAATTATTGGATTGCATTTCGACTGTTCGAGTGGAACAATTGCAGCAAACTTGGGTCTTGTGGTCGAGGTAGCGCAATGCAGATGATTCATTGCCCGAACTGCGGGAAGCTGACTGGATTTAAGAGGTCGCTAGGGTTCGGCACCTTTTTCATCGTCGTGCTTACCGGCGGCCTCTGGCTATTGGCGATTCCATTTTATCCGTTGCGTTGCATTACCTGCGGGCTAACGCGCAGCTCAGCGGTCTTACACAATTTCGCCGCTTGGTATCGAAGCCTCAGCCCGCACGGCAAAACCTTTATGAACACCGCCGCAGGGATAATGCTGCTCCTTCTCGGTGTGATGTGGTTCAACGGAGCGCGGAACCCGGCGGCGCAGCGCAGTCAATCATCGCTGAGTTCAGCGCACTATAGCGGAGACGCCTCGGATGCGGGCAATGATGAGCCTGGCGCTGTTGCGCCCGTCGTCTACAGTGTTGCAGAAATCACCGGCGCTAAGAACCAGATACCAACGGGTACTGAGCTCACCGTCCGAGGAACGTTTTACCGACCAAGGTGGTGGCCAGCCGCCGAATACGGAGGAGACCCATGCTCGAAGCTATTAGCCTTTGGGACGGTGAGCGTCGAACACGGTGAGGCCAATCCTAGGGCCTATTGTCAGTTCTCGGCTGTGCTGCAGGACGAAGATGCGCGTCAAATCCGATGGCTGGAATGCGACATGAGCCCAGAAGAGCTGCGGGCTGCGATACAACAATACACTTATGGGAGCCGCGTGCAGGCGCATGGGACGTATGGCAGTTCGCTGGACTTTCAGGCTGGCGCCGGCCTTGTGGGACTGCCGGTCTTGGAGAATTGTACCTTGGAGCCTTTGCCGCCACGGTCGGCGCCTACAATGGAAGCGCCACGTCAATCATCATCACTAACAGCTGCGCCAGTTGATTCGCCCGTGCCAACTGAGAGGCCAAGTGAAGACGCTAATCCGAGCGCTTCCCGCACCACCCCAGACAAAGCTCACAACCAATTTGTCCCTAAGGACAATTCTCAACGAGTCTCGTCGGACGTTGTTGCGCTGGGCCAAACCTATGACGAAGTTCTGGCAATCCTCGGGCCACCCGCCTCCGTCACCATAGGCGCCAAACACGTCTATATCTATCCGCATCTCAAGGTCGTCTTTGTTGATAGGAGGGTTTCGGAAATCCAGCGGTTTTGAAACCAAGAAAGGAGAGAACTGACAAAAATGAAAAACCAAAACAGTCTAATCATCGAAAAATCGACCAGTAAGGCAAGAGAAATTCATATTCGCCTCTGCGCTGCAATGGCTGATCTGGACGCAACCGGGGTAATAACAAAGGGTAGCGATGCCGGTAGGCATTTACAAGATGCCCGGTCAGGGATGGATATTTTGCTGAAGATTCTTACGAGCGAAGTCAAGCCAGACTCAACTTTTGGGCTACAAAAGCCATTTGGGGTGAATACAAAAATCTAAAGTATGCAAAAAAACAAGCCAACCAGCAATCACACAGCGAAAATACCTCCACAATCGCCTCGCGGCCGTCTCGCTCCCGACCGCATCGCCGCCATTCTTGCAGCCCTCGACGAAGCCTACCCACATGCCGTGTGCGCCCTGACGCATAACTCGCCCTGGGAACTGTTGGTAGCCACAATCCTCTCTGCGCAATGCACGGATGTGCGCGTGAACATGGTGACGCCGGAGCTATTCCGCCGCTTCCCGACCCCGCAGAAAATGGCTAAGGCAACCCTGCCACAACTTGAAGCCCTCATCCGCACGACGGGATTTTTTCACAATAAAGCCAAGTCAATTCAGGGCGCGGCCCGCAAAATTGTCTCCAACTTCAACGGCCAAGTCCCGCAGACTCTAGCCGAACTTATCACCATACCCGGCGCGGCGCGCAAAACGGCCAATGTGGTTCTCGGCGTGGCATATGGCAAGGCTGAAGGCGTCGTTGTGGACACGCACGTCTTCCGCATCACGCACCGTCTCGGCCTGGCCAAAGGCGAGACGCCGCAAAAAGTCGAGCAGGAGTTGATGCGAATCCTTCCGCAAAGCTGCTGGATTGATTTCTCTCACCAGATCATCCATCACGGCCGCCAAATCTGCGAGGCGCGCAAGCCCAAGTGCGACCGCTGCAATCTCGAACAGCTTTGCAACGCCAAAGACAAGACCTGGCAATCCTGAATTCCGCTCCGTAATTTCATCTCGGCTGTTACAGTTAATTGCCTTCCGACGATGCACAATAAATGAATGAATAACGACCTGTGCAGTGTCAGCTATGTCCCCGATTCAATATGTCGGACTTCCGCCCGGTTTATACCACCCTACCGTACCCCACCCCCCTCCCCCAGTGGAGGCCGTCTTATGACCCTTGCTTCACTTGTAACCTGCATGAAATCAAATGATTACGGTTTTAACCTATTAACTGATCGGTAACACTAAACCTCGGATTTTGCCCATTTTTTAGCCCAAAAGGGCCTGGTTTTAACCGGAAAACGTCCTTTTTCGCCCTCGCGCGCTTGGCGAAACCGATGTCTGCTGTCGGTAACCTATAAACTTGATTTTTCCTGACTCGCAGCGCTGTCGATCAGATGAGTTCGCGGCGCAAAACACACACGACCGCAGCGATCAGTCCAGTAATGTCGGATGGGTCGGCCTCCGCTGCGGGCGGCCAACCGAGTTCGCGTAGCGTCTTACTGGTAACCGGTCCAATCGAAACAGCCGGAACCAGGGCAATCGGCCACGCAACATTCGCAGCGCGCGCCGCTTCCGCCAGATGGGTTGCGCTGGAAGAGCTCGTAAAGGTGACCGCGTCGATTCCGCTGCGAATAGCACTGCGCAGTTGCTCCGGCGCGGCTTTGGGCAGAACGTTGCAGTATGCGTCCACCACATCGACCGCGACGCCAGCAAGGCGCAATGATTCGGGAATCACATCACGGACAACGGCAGCCCGCGCCAGCAGAATTCGCTGGCCGGATGGCTTGCTTTGGAGCGTTTGCAGTAACCCCTCGACCAGGCTCTCCGCCACGTATGCTTGCGGGATAAAAGCAACCTTGAATCCAGCCTTGCGCGCTTCAGCAGCCGTCGATGCGCCCACCGCGGCCACCTTCAGCCAGGCAAGCTGTGACACCGAAATTCCCAACGCCGCCGCGCGCTCGACGAGCGCGTGTACCGCGTTGGCGCTGGTCAGGATGAGCCAATCGTAGCTTGCGAACTGGCGGAGAGCAGCATCCAGCGGCGTGAAACTGGCCGGCGGATGAATCTCCAGCACCGGAACCTCGACCGGCTCCGCGCCCAGCGCGCGCATTCCTTGGCTGAGCTTGCCCGCCTGATGCGCAGCGCGGGTCACCAGAATCCTGCGACCTAGCAGCGGCGGCAAACTCACTTCAAGCCTCCGGTGGTGGCAGCGGCAAGCAGCGGGCCCGCGCCCGCATCGATCAGCATTTGCGCCGCCAAGCGGCCTAGTGAGGCTGGGTCAGCGCCGGCATCAGGCGCGCGGTGCCGCGTCTCTCGATGATAGATGCGCACCGACTTGCCGGTCTCGGGACTAGCGACGACGGCAAAAATTTCGTCCCACAACTCAGGCCTGCTTCCCGTCACCTCACTCAAGCCTGTCCGGCAATAAATGCCGATCGGAACCTGGCAGCCTCCTCCGAGAGTCGCCAGCGCAGCCCGCTCAGCGGTCACGGCAAAGCGCGTCGTCGCGTCGTCGAGAAATGCAACCGCTGCGATGGTAACGGCGTCGTCTTTGCGAGTCTCAATACCCAACGCGCCCTGCCCTGCGGCAGGACAAAACTCTCGCGGCTCCATCCGCTCGCGCACCCACTCGGTCTTTTCTAGCCGATCCAGGCCCGCCGATGCCAGCAGAATCGCATCCACTTGCCCTTCTGCCATCTTGCGCAGCCGCGTGTCCACATTGCCGCGAAACTCGACGGTTGCGATGTCGGGCCGGAGCGCCTTCAACTGCGCTCGCCGGCGCTGGCTGCTGGTACCCACGCGCGCGCCCTTAGGCAACGCGGCGAGATTTTCATACATCACCGAGACGAACGCGTCTCGCGGGTCAACCCGCGGAGGCGTCGCGGCCAGCGTAAAGGGCTCCGGCAACTCCGTGGGCAAATCTTTGAGCGAGTGCACTGCCAGGTCCACGCGTTTGGCGGCCAGCGCCTCCTCAATCTCCTTGGTGAACATTCCCTTTGAACCAACCTGTGCGAAGGTGACCTCTTGCAGGCGGTCGCCGGTAGTCTTGATGATCGTAATCTCGACAGAATGGCCCTGGCCGCGAAGCAGCGTGGCAATGTGCTTTGCCTGCCACAAGGCCAGTTGCGAGCCACGGCTTCCGATGCGCAGGTTCATGGGCGTCTCGCCTCGCTGTTCTCGCTCAGGTGTGCTTCCTCTTCTTCGAAATTCGTTGCGCTCACTTGACTTGCCATAGTAGAAGGTTCCTGCTCGGCAGCACCAGCAGGGAGCGACCAAGTCTCACAGAGCGCTTCCAGGCGCGCCGCATCATGCTCACGCGCAGCCTGCTTGAGCGCCTGCATCGGCGGATGGAGAAACTTGTTGACCAGTCCTCGAGTGAGCGACTCGACCGCCGCTATCTGCTCCGCGCTTAACAGACCCAACCGAGTCTGTGCGCGCTTGAGTTCCGCCTGGCGAATCTCCTCGGCCTGGCGCTGCAAGGCGACAATCGCCGGAGCCACATTGACCGTGAGCAGCCGCTGATGGAAGCGTTCGACCTCGCCGGCAATCAGAGCCTCGGCGTCCGTGGCCTCGCGGCTGCGTTCGGCCATGTGCGCGGCGGCCACTTGCTGCAGGTCGTCAATGTCATAGACAAAGATGCCCTCCAGCTTGCCCATCTCCGGGTCCACGTCGCGAGGCACGGCAATGTCGATGAAGAACATCGGCCGATTGCGGCGGCGGCGCAGAAACTCCTGGCCGTGCTCGCGCCGGAAGATAGGGTGCGGCGCGCCGGTCGAGCTGATGACGATGTCGGCCTGGCTGGCGGCTTCGTAAAGTTGGTCAAATGGGATGACCTGGCCCTGAAACGTGTCGGCCATTCGCCGCGCGCGCTCGAGGGTGCGGTTGGTCACCAGAATCGCTCCCGCACCCTGCTGAACCAGATGCCGCGCGGCCAGCTCGCTCATCTTGCCCGCGCCGACCAGAAAAACCGTGCGGCCCTGGAGCGATCCGAAGATTTTGCGGGCCAGTTCCACAGCGACTGAGGCGATGGAGACCGAGTTTGAGCCGATTTCGGTCTCGGAGCGAACTTTCTTGGCGGCGGCAAAGGCGCTCTGCAACAAGTGTTCGAGCTGGCCGCCCACGGTGCCCGAGGCGCGGGCTACGGCAAAAGCTTCTTTTACCTGGCCGAGAATCTGCGGCTCTCCCACCACCATCGAATCCAGGCTGGCGGCCACGCGGAAGAGATGCCGCACGGCCTCCTTGTCTTGATGCTCATAGAGGTGCGGAGCCAGAAGCGCCGGGTCAAGCCCGAAGTGCCGGTGTAGAAAGCTGGTAAGGCCGTCCGAAGGCGAATCGGCGCTGGACGAATCGACAGCGGCCAGAATCTCTACGCGGTTGCAGGTGGACACAATCATGCACTCGGTCACCCCCGGCACCGCCGCCAGGGCACGAGTGGCCTCCGGCAGATCCTCGCGCGAGATGGCGATCCGCTCACGCACCTCAATGGGCGCGGTCTTGTGGTTGATGCCGATGAGCGACAGGGTCATCACGGGCCATACCTGTGAATCCGGCTGAATACATTAGCCGCCATCACGGCCAACATAATGAGGAAGACCGCGCCGGAGAGATAAGCCGCCCGGCGTCCGCGGAGACCGGCAGTACGGCGAACAAAAAGCAGGGCCACGTAAACCACCCACATCGCAAAGGAGGCAATCACCTTGGGGTCGAGGAAATAGGCAGCGCCAAGAGGCGTCTCCTGCGCCAGCACCGAGCCGATGACCAGACCCACGGTCATGCAAGGAAAACCAAATTCAAGAGTCGCATGGGCGATGCGCTCCAGGGTATCGAGAGGCGGCAGCCAATCCAGAGGAAGCCACCAGGAGTCTTCGCCGGGCTTGTGCTTGCTTTTCAGGCGGCGCTCCTGAACGAGGTAAAGCACCGAGGCCAGCAGACTGAAACCCAGCGCGACATAGGCCGCCAGCAACGCGGAGATGTGGGCCAGGAGCCAACTGATGCGTACGCCTTCCGAGGGGAAGGTGTAGCGGTCGGGTCCCAGGGCGGGAACAAAAACGGCAAAAAACGTGATTGGTAAAACAAAAATGCCAAGGGAGATCGCGTCATAGAGCCACCAGACGACAAAAAATATGCCGGCCACGGCAAACCCCAGCAGCGATTCGACTTCGCGCACGCCGACGGGCGTCCAGCGATGCGCCTGAACGAGCATTTCGACACACGAGATGAAGTGGAAAAAGAAGGCCATCCCCGCCAGGTGAACGCAGGTTTTGCGCCAGCGCACGATGCCATAGAGCACGGCTGGAAAAACTGCCACAGCGGCCGCTGCATAAAGGATTGCCGCAACTCGGAGCCAAAGAAGGTACAGAGGAAGGTACATTCGATTTTCACCTTACTGGTGCAAGCAACCAGTATACTGTGATGCAAATCACCAAATGGGGCATGGAACCGACCTTGTCGGTCTCCCACGCTGGTCGTCCTTACCTTGATTGTCTCCCCGAATCGAGATACGCAGGGAATAAACCGGAGACGACCGGCAGACATTATACTTAATCCTGCAGAGTACGCGAGGAGCCGTCAACCAAGAGCGGCATTTCGCCGGCAAGGAGCAGGACCTTATGACTACGCCCACCCCGATCCAGGACGTGGATTTTGAATTTGACAATGGTAGCTTCAATTCCGCGGCATTTGCCACCGCAACTTTGTCGAATTGGCAGGCCCTGGCCGCCGTAATCGACCACACTCTGCTGAAACCCGACGCCACCCGCGACCAAGTGGAGAGCCTTTGCGACGAGGCAATTCGCTACCGCTTCGCCTGTGCCATGGTGAACCCGGTGTGGGTTTCCACGGCGGTCGGCGTGCTTTCCGGCACCGGCGTTCCCGTGGGCGTGGTGATCGGCTTTCCGCTGGGCGCGTCGCTGGTGTCCACACTCCACCAGGAAGCGGCTGCGCTGATCCGGCTGGGCGCGCGCGAGCTGGACATGGTGATTCCCATTGGCCTGCTCAAGAGCGGCAATTATCTGGCCGTGCAGAACACCATCCACACAGTGGCCATCGTTGCTCATCATCACGGAGTACTGCTCAAGGTGATTCTGGAGACCGCGCTGTTGAGCATGGAAGAGAAACTGCGCGGGTCTGAGTTGGCCATCCTGGCCGGAGCGGATTTTATCAAGACTTCGACAGGCTTTGCCTCGAGCGGAGCAACCCCGGACGATGTGGCGCTCATGCGTGGCGTGGCCGGCAACCGATGCGGTGTAAAGGCCGCGGGCGGCATCCGCACCCTGGCCAACGTGAAGGCGCTGCTGGAAGCAGGAGCTACGCGCATCGGCGCCTCGGCCTCTGTGGCCATTGTGCGGGAGTTGGGAGCTGAGTAAATCCTCATAGAGCAACTCGAACTGTCAGAGGCATAACTTCAGGGAGGTATTTGCGCTTTGGATGCGGTTTCTACGGAGGCACGGTCAATATTCTCCGGGAACCCATCCGGCGTGGTGCGCGTGCGCGGTTATAGGCCGGAACTCGACGTGGTCCGGTTTCTAGCCTTCCTGCTGGTTTTCTTCCATCACATTCTTCCTCGCGGCCCCATTCACCTCAGAACGAGCGACCTTTCTGCTCTCACCGGTCAGACTGGCTGGCATGTCCTGGTCTCGATAGCAAATGCATGCGGCATGGGGCTGTGCCTGTTCTTTTGCCTCAGCGCCTACCTGATCACGGATCTTCTCCTTGTCGAACGCCAAAACAATGGCGTCATTTCAGTCCGTAAGTTCTACATTCGCAGAGTACTGAGAATCTGGCCTCTCTATTTCTTCGGAATCGCCGTGGGCATCGGAATAGCTCTTGCACTCCATCGGTCATTCGAAATCGCCGGCTTTGTTTGGTACCTGCTATTTGCCGGAAATCTGTATTGCATTGCCTTCGGATATTTGGCGAACCCCATGAGTCCGTTGTGGACCATCTCAATCGAAGAGCAATTCTATCTCATCTGGCCGTGGGCGATGCGCTGGTTTTCCAGGCGGGGGTTGGCGAGCTGTGCACTGTTCTTTGTCGTTGTCGCAAATATCACACTCTTCGTTCTAGGCCAACGGCACGTGAATACTGACCTGGCAGTTTGGTCCAACACGTTTGTTCAATTTGAAATGTTCGCGGCGGGAATTCTTCTCGCATTAGCCGGCAAGCGATTTGTGCCGGGCGGCGCCGGCGCCGGACTTATCCTGGCGCTCTGCGGGCCGGTATTGTGGTTCGTTGCTTGTTTTTCATTTCATGCCAAGCAGCGCGCGATGGACGGAATGGCTGTCAGCGGCCCGGCTCTGATCGCCGGTTATGCTCTGATCGCTCTCGGTTGCGCCGCCGTTCTACAGGGGTTCTGCATGATTGGCCCGTCCCATATGCCCCAATGGGCGACGAACCTGGGCAGGATTTCATACGGCCTTTACGTCTTCCATTTCCTGGCGATTCGCATTGCCTCAAAGCTCTTTGAACGATTCCGTGTCCCTTATTCCGAAGGGTTCTCCTTTCCTTTGGCTCTTTTGCTCACGATTCTCGCGGCTAAACTCTCGTACAGATGGCTGGAGAGCCCATTTCTGCGGCTCAAAAGACGGTTTGAGATTGTACACAGCAGACCAATATGAGAAGCAATCTTCTATTCGGCTCCATCTGTTTGCCAAGCCAGCGCACACGCCTTCATGAGCTATGATCTTCTTCAAGACACATGGCCCCCACTCCCCCATCACGGCGTGAAGAACCCGAGTTCGAGGGCGATTACCGCCCGGCCGATCCGACGAACGCCGGAGCGCATCTTGACGCGGCGAATATCCGCGTGGAGCCAGCGGATGTGGCCTATTTAATGCAGTTGGCCGACGCGCTGAACACCACGCTGGACCTGGAAACCCTGCTGCGCCGCACCGCGGAGCTGGTGAGCGCCGTCATCCCCTACCGCATCTTCGCCATTTTGCTGCTCAACGACCGCACCCGAGAACTGCGCATGCGATTCCAGATCGGCCACAGCCCGGAGGTGGAGCGGCAGCGCATTCCCATGGGCCAGGGCGTGGCGGGCCAGGTGGCGCTCACCCGCCAGCCGGTGCTGCTGAACGACGTTTCCAGTTCGGAAGACTATCTCCCCGCCAATCCCGATGTGCGCTCTGAGCTGGCAGTGCCGCTGATCGCCAAAAACCGGCTGATAGGGGTGATGGACATCGAGAGCGAACAGGCCGGCTACTTTGGCCCCGAGCACCTGCGCCTGCTCACTCTGACCGCCTCGCGCATTGCCCAGGCGATTGAAAACGCGCGGCTCTATGCGCGCGTCTCCCGCCAGGCACAGACGCTGACGGTGCTGAACGAGATCGCCACCGAATTGATTTCGATTCTTGATCTGGACCCGCTGCTGGAACGCGTGGGCCAGCTTTTGCGCCGGCTTATCGATTACCAGATGTTCACTGTACTGCTGCTGGACGAAAAGGGCGAGACGCTGATTACGCGCTATGCATGGCGCTTCGGCCATGCACAACCGCCGGAACGCCGCCTTCCCGTCGCCAGCGGCCTGGTCGGCGTTGCGGTGCGGGAGTGGCGGCTGGTGAACGTGCCCGACGTGCGTCACGACGCACGCTACCTGCCCATGAATCCTGAAACTCGCTCGGAGCTGATTGTGCCTTTGTTTCACAAAGGGCGCATTATCGGCGTTCTGGATTTGGAACATACGCGCACGGGATTCTTCAACGAAGAGCATGAGCGCATGTTGACCACGCTGGCCGCGCAGGTAGCCATCGCCATCGAGAATGCGCGGCTCTACCAGGAGGTGCGCTCACAGGAACAGCAGCTAGAGCGCGACATCGCCATGGCTCGCGAGGTGCAACTGAGGCTGTTGCCGGCGTCAGCGCCGGAGATGGCCAACGCCGACATGGCGGTGCGCTTCCTGCCCGCGCGCACCATCGGCGGCGACCTCTACGACTTTGTGGACTACGGCCCTGGCCGCACAGCCATCGTGCTGGGCGACGTAAGCGGCAAGGCAGCTCCGGCAGCCTTGTTTGCGGCGCTGGCGAGCGGCATCATGCGTTCGGCGGCGCAGCAGCGGCCAGAGCCGGCCAGGATGCTGGCCCTGCTGAACGACGCGCTGCAGGAGCGGAAGCTGGAATCGCAGTACGTAACCATGCTGTTTGCCTTGTGGAACGATGAAAGCCGGACCTTGCAAGTGGCCAACTCGGGCGCGGTGCAACCGGTCTTCTGCCGCCAGGGGCAGTCGGCGACAGTGCAGGCCGAAGGCTTTCCGCTTGGGCTATTTCCTAACGTGATCTACGATGAGCTTAGAGTGGCCACCGAACCGGGCGACGCCATCGTTTTTGTATCGGACGGGATTCTGGACGCGGAGGATGCGCAGGGCGAGATGTACGGCCACGACCGGCTGGCCGGCCTGTTGTGCAGCCAGCGCGACCACTCCGCACAGCAGATTGCCGATACCATTCTCGCCGATGTCACCCGCTTTCAGGGCGAGCAGGAACGCTTTGACGATGAGACGATTATTGTGTTGAAAGTGCGTTGAGAATCAGTGGTCAGTGAGAATGGTCAAACGTAGTCTCGACATGTCAAGGGCTATCTTGAACTTGCATGGCCTTTAGTGGGGTCGAGACTTCAGACTGTTCACTGTCCACTGACCACGGTCTACTGTTCTTCCATTGGCTAAACTTGGATAAAGTCCACGCCCCGGAGCCGCCTTGCATACAGAACGCATCATTCGCCCGGCAAAAAACGTCTACGGCAGCCTGCGCCTGCCCGGAGACAAATCCATCAGCCACCGCTACGGAATGTTGGCCGCGTTTGCGGAAGGCACTTCGCGCTTTGCTAATTTTTCGACCGGCGCCGATTGCGCCTCGACGTTGGGCTGCATGGAAGCGCTGGGCGCGAAGGTGCGCCGGCTCGAAGACGGCCAGGTAGAAGTGACGGGCGTGGGCGGACGCGTGACGCCTTCCGGCGCGCCGCTGGATTGTGGCAACTCCGGCTCGACGATGCGCATGATCTCCGGCCTGCTTGCGCCGCAGGAGGGCAGGTTTACGCTGGTGGGGGACGAGTCGCTTTCACGCAGGCCGATGGAGCGGATTCTAAGACCGTTGGCGGCGATGGGCGCTCGACTCGCGCTCACCGAGGGCCATGCTCCGTTACATATCGAAGGCGGGCCGTTGAAGGCCATCGACTACACCACGCCGGTTCCCAGCGCGCAGGTGAAGACCTGCATTCTGCTGGCCGGTTTGCAAACCGCCGGAACGACCACGGTGCGTGAGGCGGTGCGCACCCGCGATCACAGCGAACTGGCTTTACGCGCCTTTGGCGCCAAGCTGACACGCACGCTGGATTCCGTTTCGATCGCTGGGCCACAGACACTTCGCGCCATCGAGGCCGCCGTACCAGGAGACATTTCCTCGGCTGCGTTCTTCCTCTGCGCGGCGGCGTTGTTTCCCGGCTCCAGCCTGGTGCTGGACGCGCTGGGCCTGAACCCCACGCGGGCCGCGCTGCTGGATGTGCTGACCGCGCTCGGCGCTCGCATCAGCGTGCTCAACCTCGAAGAGCAGAACTCGGAACTGGTGGGCACAGTGCAGGTCACAGCGCCAGACGAAGGGCTGGGGACGACAGAGATTTCGGGCCCACTGGCCGCGCAACTGATCGATGAGCTGCCGGTGCTGGCGGCAATCGGGCCTTACACCAGCGGCGGCATTCGCATCCGCGACGCCAAAGAACTGCGCGTGAAAGAGTCCGACCGAATTGCTCTGGTGGCGAAAAATCTGCGCGCCATGGGCGCTGAAGTTACCGAGTTTGAAGACGGCCTCGATGTGCCCGGCGGCCAGAGGCTACACGGCGCGACGATTGACTCAGGCGGCGATCACCGTATCGCGATGGCCTTCAGTGTGGCAGCGCTCGGCGCCGAGGGAGAGACGCTGATTCAAGGCGCTGACTCTGCCGCCATCAGCTTTCCGGAGTTTTTCAACCTGCTGGATTTGGTGGCGGAGCAGTAGGAAAGCAGCCTGATCGCACATAACAAGAATGCTCGGCCAACTCTTCAGAAACTGGCCGAGCATTCTTGTGTTGTTGAATATCAAGCTTACTGCGCAGCCGGCGGGTTAGTTGATGGCTCCGCCGTGTCCTTGCTAAGCGAGACTCCGGGGATGACAGGCGCCGTTTCCACTTTGCCTGACGCAGCATCATTCAGGTTGATGCCGTAGTGCTGCAACGTGCTGGCCAGTACTTGATAAAGGCCCGCGCGGTCATTAGCATAGGCGCGATGGGCTGCAATCAGGGTGTCCTCTGCCGTAGCCAGGTTGCGGTCCTGAAGCAGGACATTGGCTGTGGTCGAAGCGCCCAGATGCAGTTTCTTGATTTCGGCATCGACGCTCTGTTGTTGAAAGTCCCTGGCAGCCATTGAGGCCTGCACCTGCGCACGGTCGTTGATCAGCGCGAATTGCGCGTTCACCACCTGCATGCGAATCTGCGTGTAAAGTTGCTCCAGCCGCAACTCGGCTTGTCGATACTCCATCAGCGAGCGCGCCTGCACCGACTGCGCGTACTTGTTGCCAATGGGAATCGTCACGTTGAAACCGATGCCCTTGTCGGGAGAGCTGCTATTCGCCAAATTGTTCAGCACCGTTCCATAGCCTATGGTGGGGTATGTATTCGGAGTACAGGGAGGTATGGTGCCAGTGCTAATGCCACCAAACAGGTTGAGGCAATTCGGGCTTTGAGAACCGCCTACGCCGGAGGCGCCATAGAAGCCGAGCACGTCCAAAACTGGCAACAGCGCATTGCGCGCGCCTTTCAGCGTAATCTCATCGTTGCGCAGTGTGAGTACGGCCTGCTCCAGCTCCGGCCTCTGCTGAAACGCCTCCTGCACCAGTTCCTCAACCGGCTGCTTCTCCTCGGGAATCTCCTCGACAGTCACGCGGTCGGTGGGAATCACAGGAGCGGCCGAGAGCGCTGGATCGTTCAGGTTGCGGGCAATCGCCTGCTTGATGATCTGCTGCTGATAATTTAAGGCGCTCTGCGAACTGATGAGCGCCTGCTTGTCGCCAGCTACGCTCGATTGGTCCTGCACCACTTGTAGAGGAGCCACCGTGCCGATCTCCAACTGCTTGCGGTCGTCGCCTTCCAGCTTTGTGCTCTGCTCCAGAGCTCGCTGCTTGGCCTGCACATCCTCATAGGCCTGCACCAACCCCCAGTAGATGGTTTCCACTTGATTGACCGTGTAAAGAATCTGCTGGCGGAACGACGAATCGGTAATCCGCCGGTTATTCCTCGCCTGGTAAATGAAGCGCTTGTTCACCCAGATCCCGGCTCCCTGCAACAAGTGCTGGGTCACTGTAGCCTTGAAGCTGGAACTGAGTTCTGGGCTGTAAACGCTGAACGGACTAGAGGTGGTAATGCGGGAGTTGTTGAAGCCCACGGCCAGCGCTGTGCCGGTGAGAAAGCCCTGGTTATAGGTGAAGTTGTATTGGTCCGTATTGGTGAATGCGCGGGGGGCGAATGCGCTGGTCTGCGGCGATTCCGCTCGCTCGAACTGAATTGCACTGGTGACGGATGGCTCCAGCGCCTCCGGCGTTGGGCCGGCCCCTGCCGTGGTCAGCGTCAACCCATTCACGCCAGAACCGGCGCCACCTGAGCCGACCGACGTTCCGCCTGGACCGCCGCCTGTGGTCAAAATCGTGGCGGAACCGCCCAGCGTGCCGGTAATCAGCGCAGAGGGCGCGCCCAGCGGCGCCGCCCCGGTGCGCGTCCGCAAGATATCCGTATCCGCAATGTCCAGGTCGTAGCGGGCGATGGCTATGTCGAAGTTGTTCTCAAGAGCCAGCGCGATGGCGTCGGAAAGGCTGAGATAGATCTTGCCATTCTTCACCAGATCGTCCAGGCGCACAGAGTTCACAAAACTGGCCTTGGGGATTGAAGTCGGGCGATACATATTGATCGGGTCGCCCAGAAACCTGCCCGCGGGCTTTGAAAAATCCCGCGCCGTCGCCCGCAGATTCAAAGGCTCAGTCAGCGCCACCGCCGGGGCCGAAGGCAGCTCAGAAGCCGCCTTTTCCGGAGCCTTTGCTCCCGCTCCAGCCACTTGCTGAGCAAATCCGGCAGGGTTACCCGCCGCCAACATGAGCATGACCGCCGCTACCGCGCGCAGCCGGCTGCTTGCCTGTCCGCGACCTGCCTGACCGCGAAGGTTGCTCACGGTCTCCTCCTGCTGCTCAAACACACCTGTACCGAATAATTGCATGGTTCCTCTCCACTGCATGGTTCCTCTTTGGGAATTGCTGAGGCATGTGGGGCGCCATTCTCAAAGACGCCCGGATTGCCTCCCCGGACGCAGATTTATGTACTCCCAAGACAATTTTAGCTTGTAGCCCGTCGTGCGCGCTTGCGCTTATCAGTGAATACGCGCCTGGCTCCCAATTCGTTCCAAAGAGTCCGCTCGATAATTTTGCCGGTTCCCCGCAGCCCATCCGCCATCACGTGCGGAAAGCTGAGTATATCTCACCCACTCAGGGAGCAGAGGTTTGGAAACAGGGATCAGGCGCATTCTTCGCACCTGCGAGCACCTCGGTCGGTACACTGTTGTCAAGACCCTCATCGTGACCGAATCAGCCCAACCCGCGCCCGCGCTCCAGACCTGGAAGCTGACCTTGGCTTACGACGGCACCGAGTTCCGCGGCTGGCAGGTGCAGCCGGGCGAGAGAACGATTCAAGGCGAACTGCAGGCCGCGCTGGGGCGAATTACCGGAGAATCCCCTCTGCCGCAGGGCTCGGGACGCACCGATGCCGGCGTTCACGCGCTCGGCCAGGTGGCCAGTTTCGCACTTGCGGCACCCATTCCAGCGGAAAACCTGCAACGAGCCCTCAACCGGACTCTTCCCCCCTCAATTCGGACTCTGGAAGCGAGAGCGGTACCAAATGTATTTCATGCGCGTCACTCGGCTGTGGCCAAAACTTACGAGTACCGGGTTTTCCAGGGGACGATCTGCCCGCCGACGCTGGCTCGCTACGTCTACGCCTGCTCCTGGCCCATGGACGTTGCAGTGTTGCAAAAGGCAGCACAGCTCTTTGAAGGCGAGCATGATTTTCTGAGCTTTGCCGCCACCGACCCCGATCTGACAACGAGAAATCGTGAACCGGACCCGAAACTCGACTTGGAGATGATGGCGCCCCCTGTGCCTCTGACGACTATCAGGACAATCTACTCGTCGGGCTGGGAAGAGCGCAGGACAGAAGCAGGAGCGTTGCTGGTCTATCGCGTCCGGGGCAGCGGATTTTTGCACCACATGGTGCGCAATCTGGTGGGAACCATGCTAGAGGTAGGCAGAGGCAAGCTGCACGCCTCGCAAATACCAGAGATTCTCGCTGCGCGCAACCGCGATGCCGCCGGACCGACCGCCCCGGCTCGGGGGCTGTTTTTGGTCTCGGTGGAGTATGACGAGCAAGTGGACCGACCACAGACTAACGTCTGAATTGTGCCTGGCAAAATGCGTACCGGCCTCTTACTCACCATCCCTGCTACCCTGAAGCCAGCCGCATGGCGCTTTCCTTCCCCAACTCGGCCTTTTCGCAGGTGACGGCGCTCGCCCGCCTGCGATCGGTCCACACTGCCTTTGCCTGGCTGCACGGCAACCCCAAGACGATCATGGATTTGCAGGCGGAGGTGGTGGCCATTCCGGCGCCGCCCTTCGGCGAGCAGGCGCGAGCCGAGTGGTTGGCGGCCCGTTTTGCCAATGCCGGTCTCAGCAATGTCGAGACCGACGCCGCCAGCAACGTCTTCGGTTGGCTGCCGGCCGCCAAATTGCCGCCCGAGAACACCGGCCCTGTGGTCGTGCTCTCCGCGCATTTGGACACGGTCTTCCCGGCCGGAACGCCGCTCAATCCAAAAATGAACGGCGACCGCATAGAAGCTCCCGGAGCCTGCGACAACTGCGCAGGCGTGGCGGGAGTGTTGGCTATCGCCCACGCGCTGATTCAATCTCACACCGAGTTGGCCGTACCGCTGATTTTCCTGGGGAATGTAGGCGAGGAGGGCGAAGGCGACCTGCGCGGCGTGCGCCAACTCTATCAGCAGGAAGCTCTGGCCGGTCGCATCGCCGCGCATATTGTGCTGGACGGCGCGGGTGCGGACTCGGCAGTGACGCAGGCATTGGGCAGCCGGCGGTACCGGGTGACCGTCACCGGCCCCGGCGGGCACAGCTTTACCGATGCTGGCACGCCCAACCCCATTACCGCGCTGGTCTCGGCGCTAGCTGTGCTGGCCGAGACGCGACTCCCGGAAGAGCCGCGCACCACGCTCAACCTGGGCACGATTCAAGGCGGCACCAGCGTGAATTCCATCCCTGAAAGCGCACAGGCCTCTGTTGATTTCCGCTCCACCAGTACCGACCAGCTTCTGCGGCTGGAGGTCGCCTTGCATCGCGCCGTGGAAGATGCCGTGGACCACTGGAATGCGCAGGCAAAATCCGCTGCGGCCGGTGGCCGCGGCCTGCTGGCCTTCAAGATCGACAAAATCGGCGACCGGCCCGCAGCGCAATTGCCTGCCGACTCGCCCCTGCTGGAAGCTCTGCGCGCCGTGGACCGCCATCTGGGCCTGCGCACCGAGTTGCGCCTGGGCTCGACCGATGCCAACATCCCACTCTCGTTGGGGATTCCGTCGCTGTCTTTGGGCGCGGGCGGCGAAGGCGGCGGCGCGCATACGCTGGCCGAGTGGTACTCCGCCAAGGACCGCGAAACGGGCCTGAAGCGGGTGCTGCTGCTTGCTCTGGCGATGACCGAGTGGGCTGCCGAACAATAGCCTGTTTCACCACGCTCATGCACACTTGAAACTCCCTGTCCGTTTGCCAGCCAGTCAACCGGCGCGGCTCCGGCTGGCATAATCCAAACAGATGAAGCTGCGCGCCTACCTGCTGATGCTGTTCGTGGTTGCCGTGTGGGGATCGACCTTTGTGCTGGTCAAAGGCGCGCTGGCGGATGCCACGCCGGCCGCCTTCAACCTGGTGCGGATGACGCTGGCCTTCGCGGTACTCGGTGTGGCCTATCACCGCTACTGGCGCGCGATTCGCGGCTGGCAGGTGGCAGCCGGGGCGCTGGTGGGGCTGTGCCTGGCCGTGGGCTACCAGTTCCAAACCACGGGCCTTGCGCTCACCACGCCCTCCAAATCGGCGTTCATTACCGGCTTGCTGGTGGTGCTGGTACCCCTGTTCTCTATCATTCCCGGTCTGCGCCCGCCGGGAGCCAGGCCGCCGCGCTGGAATGCCTTCCTGGGCGCGGCGATGGCCTTTACCGGCATTGTGCTGCTGACCGCGCCAGCCGCCACCCAGGCCTCAGCTCCCGCTTCTCTGCTGGGCCATGCGGCGCGCCTGCTGCCCGATATGACTTCCATCAACCTGGGCGATCTGCTCACGCTGGGCTGTGCTATCGGATTTGCTTTTCACTGCCTGGCGCTGAGCCATTTCTCGCCGCGCATTGCCTTCCAGCCGCTGGCGCTGCTGCAGGTGGGCTTCTGCGCGCTCTTCATGGCTCTGAGCCTGCCGCTGATCGAGCATCCGCACATTGCGTGGACAGCGCGGCTGGCCGTGGCGCTGGCCATTGTCGCCGTGCTGGCTACCGCCGCAGCATTTTCTATCCAGAGCTGGGCGCAGTCCGTGCTGCCCGCCACACACATGGCTTTGCTGCTGACGCTGGAGCCGGTCTTCGCCTGGATTACCTCGTTCCTGGTGATGGGCGAGCGGCTAGGGCTTCGCCCCGCGAGCGGCGCACTGATGATTCTAGCGGGCATCGCTCTGACGGAATTAATGCCGCAGCCGCATGTGCCTACCGCGCATGAAGCGTAAGAGAAACAGGGAACAGGGATCAGGAATCAGGGAACAGAGAAACCACCGTTGTTATGCGCCGCTGCGGAACTGGATGATACGACGGCGATCACGCTTGGAAGGACGATGCTCGGGCAAGGGCGCGAACTGCTGCATCGCCTTGCGCTCGGCTGTTGCTTTGGCTCGCGCAGCAATGCTGGCTTCGCTCTCGCGGTAGAGCGCCTGTGCCACCGCCGCAGGGCCGCGCATATGGCTCAGTGCGAGGACTTCGATCTGAAATTCGCCGCCTTCGTTTTTCACTGCGAGCTTGTCGCCCACGCGCACCTCGCGAGCAGGCTTGGCTTCATGACCGTTTGAAAGAATACGGCCCAGATCACAGGCCTTCGAGGCCAGCGCGCGCGTCTTGAAGAAGCGCGCAGCCCAGAGCCACTTGTCGATGCGCAGGGAATCCATGAGGCTATTGTCTTACATGATGATCTTGTCCACAGGATCGCGATTTGGTGATTCCGCGAGGCGCGTATAGGCAAGTTACTGATATTGAATCGGTTAGTGTCGGCTCTACCGTTTCGCCGATAAATATATGCAAGATTTACCGAGTTCAAGAAAAATATAGGGGGGAGGGGGCTTCGATGGTGGGTATAAACCGGGCGGATCCCTGACAGATTGGACAGTGGACTGTGACCATTTAAGCCCCGTTCTTGCGACTCCTTCTATTGTGAGCCGGGGGCGTGTAATTTTCCGCAAGGGCTTGCCCCTTCGACTTCGCTCAGGGCAGGCTGTCCAGGCGGAGGCCTTCGGCGGAGTAGCGAGTCAGCAAGTCAGCTTCGGCTTGTCGGGTTCATCGATTCCCAGATCCCAAGAGCGAGATCTGGGGCACCCGGCCCCTCAAGTAAACTGGTCCATGGAGCCAACCGTGACAACCCTATGGGCGAGAACGCGGACGACGCTGGAGATGATCAAGTGGGAGCACTCGATCTTCGCGCTGCCGTTTGCGCTGACGGCTGTGCTGCTGGCGGCGAACGGATTGCCGAAGTGGCGGACAGTGGCGTGGATACTGGTGGCGATGGTTTCAGCGCGCACGGCGGCCATGGCCTTCAACCGCTGGGCCGACGCGGAGCTGGACGCGGCCAATCCCCGCACTCGCACACGCGCCATTCCCGCCGGGCTGCTGACGCGCAAATTTGTGCTGAGCTTTACGCTGCTGGCCGTAGCGGTGTTCGTAGTGGCCTGCGCTGAGCTAAACCTGCTCACGCTTTACCTCTCACCATTTGTGCTGGTGGTGCTGCTGGGCTACAGCTACCTCAAACGCATTACGCGTTGGTCGCATCTGGGACTGGGTCTGGCGCTGGGTCTGGCGCCGTCGGCGGCGTGGATTGCGGTGCGCGGCTCTCTGGATGCGCGGATACTGGTGCTGACCGCGGCGGTCACGCTGTGGGCGGGCGGCTTCGACGTGCTCTACGCCTGCCAGGACTTCGACCACGACCGCGCAGCGGGCCTGCACAGCCTGCCACAGGCGGTGGGTATTCCGGCGGCTTTTGGGACGGCGCGGGCCATGCATTTGGCGATGCTGGGGCTGCTGGTCTGGTTCGGCGTACTGTTTCATTTTCTGACCCTCGGCTGGATGGGTATCGGGGCCGTAGGGCTGCTGCTGGCTTACGAGCACTCGCTGGTTTCGCCGCGCGATTTGCGCCGGTTGAATGCCGCATTTTTCACCATGAACGGCGTAATCGCTATGGTTTTTTTCGGTTTTGTGGCGGGGGATCTATGGCTGCGATGAACAGGGCCTGTTGAGGTTTGTAGTTTCCGAGGTCTCAAAATCGAGACCTCGGGCACCCGGCGAGGGTGGGGCGCCCGCAACGAAAAGCCAATGCAGGTCCTTCGACTCCCCTTCGTTCCACTCAGGGTCGCTCAGGATGACATGTTTTATTAAGAGGGGAGAATACGGAAACCGATGAAGATTGCAATTCAGGGAGAGTACGGCTCCTTCAGCCACGAAGCGGCAATGAAGCTGGTCCCCGATGGGGTGATCGCGCCATTTTCGCTTTCAGCCGATGTCTTTGAGGCTGTGGCCAGCGGAAGAGTGGAGGCCGCGGTCATTCCCATCGAGAACAGCTTGGCCGGCTCGGTCCTGGAGCACTTTGACCTGCTGCTGACCCATGATCTCAGAGTGGAACGGGAGACGCTGCTGCGCATTCGGCACAATCTGATTGCGCTTGCCGGCGTGGCGACCGGAGAAATTGAGCGCGTCTTTTCGCATCCCGTGGCGCTGGCGCAGTGCCGGAAGTTTCTGGCCGCGCACACAGCGATGAAGGCTGTTGCCTTTTATGACACCGCGGGCAGCGTTAAGCAGTTGGTGGAGTTGCGCGACCGGCACATTGCGGGCATCGCCAGCGAGGCGGCAGCGCGGTTTTACGGTGCGGAGATTCTCGAAGCTGGAATTGAAGACAACCCGGAAAACTTTACGCGCTTCTTCCTGGTTCGACGCGCGGCAGAAGCCGTGACCGACCCGGAAGCAAACAAGATCAGCCTGGCGTTTTCTGTGGAGAATCGCCCCGGATCGCTGGTGGCCGCGCTGACGGAACTGGCCGTCATCGGGGCCAATATGACCAAGATCGAGTCGCGTCCGGTGCAAGGCAAGCCCTGGGAGTACATCTTCTATGTGGATTGCCAGATTCAGTCGGCTGCGGATGGTGAGCGCGCGGTGGAGGCATTGGGACGCCATTGCGCGATGGTCAAAGAGCTGGGCCGCTATCGGGAGGCCGGGCGGTAAAAAGACGAACGGCCGGGAGCGCGGACAATGCTGATCGCGGCCCGGCCGTTCGCGGAGGCCACACACTTCTCTTTGTCAGCCGTAATTCCACTGTCGCACAGGCGGAGATAATTTTACGCAAAAGCGGCTGATGTGCAGACGTAAAATTTTACGCTACAAAATATTTGGCCTGGGGATGGTGGACGACGATGCAGTTGGTGCTCTGCTCGGGCTCCAGATGGAAGCCCTCGGTGAGCCGCACGCCAATGTTCTCCTCGGGTTTGAGAAGACGGAAAATCTTCGCCTGATCTTCCAGATTCGGGCAGGCTGGGTAGCCGAACGAGTAGCGGGAGCCGCGATATTTCTGATGGAAGAGATCGGCAACACGCGGCGAATCTTCGCCGGCAATGCCGAGGAATTCGCGCACTTGTTTGTGAACCAGCTCGGCCAGCGCCTCGGCCGTTTCCACAGAGAGGCCATGCAGATAAAGGTACTTGGTAAAGTCGCCGGCCTCGAAGAGCCTGGCAGTTTGACGGCTGGCCTCGTCGCCGACGGTGACGATGGAGAAACCCACAACATCGCGTTGCGCGGAACTCAACGGCTCAAAGAAATCGGAGATTGAGAGCCTGCGGCCCTGCGCCTGGCGCGGGAAGGTGATGCGTTCCAGTTCGCGGGCCGGATCGTCCGGATCGAAAACGATCAGGTCTTCGCGGTCGCTGGCGCAGGGATAGAAGCCGATAATCGACTTAGGCTCAAACCAGCCCGCGGCTTTCACTTCTTCCTCGAGGTCGAGCAGGATGGGACGGTATTTTTCTTCCACGAGGCGCAGATAATCGCCCTGCGCAGCGGTCTTGAGTTGCCACTGATTTTTGAAGAGCGCAGTCTCGTTGATATAGGGAAAGATTTCGTCGAGCTTGTAATTCTTGAAGACGCGCGCGCCCCAGAAGGCCGGCTTGGGGATGGCCGCGACCTGCTCCACGACCGGCGAACGGCCCTCCGGCGTGAGTTCGACGAGGGTCAGCTCAGGGGCAGCCGCGCCGCCTTTGCCAAAGACCTTCACCGTCCGGCCTTCCGCTTCCCTGCTTTCGCGCACTGCTTGGTCCGCCGAGGTTAGATCGGCCATGGTATGCAATCCTGCGAAGGCGTCTTCGGCATAAAAGACCGGCCCAGCGTACTCCTTGCGCAGGTCTTCTTCGACATACTTGCGAGTGAGCGCAGCGCCGCCGCAGATGACGGGCACGGTGAGGCCAAGCCGCTCCAAATCCTGCAACACATACTTCATTTCGAGCGTGGACTTGACCAGCAGTCCGCTCAAGCCGATAGCATCGGCGCCAATCTCCTGCGTGGCGGCGATGATGGCGTCAGAGGGCTGCTTGATGCCCAGATTGACGACGCGATAGCCGTTGTTCGAAAGGATGATGTCCACGAGATTTTTGCCGATGTCGTGCACGTCGCCCTTGACCGTGGCCAGCACCATGGTGCCTTTGCCGCCGCCGTCGGATTTTTCCATCTTCGGTTCAAGATACGCAACCGCGGCCTTCATCACCGCGGCCGAATCGAGCACCGAAGGCAGCTGCATCTTGCGCGCGCCGAAGAGATCGCCGACGGTCTTCATGCCGTCGAGCAAAACCGTGTTAATCAGTTCGAGCGGTGAGTGAGCTACGAGCGCGGCTTCCAGGGTATCAGTGAGCGATTGCTTGTGCTCGCCCAATCCAATGGTCCGCTCGCCGCGAATAATCATCTGCTTGAGTTTTTCGTCGGTGGTGAGACTCTCGACCGCTATCTCCTCTTCCTGCACGGAACCTTTGCCGAGGCTGGCAAAGTAGGCCATGTAAACCTGGAGCGGGTCGCCACTGCTGCGGTCCTGAAAGATGAGTTTGCGGGCTAACTCGACTTCTTTCTCGGGAATCTTGTAGAGCGGATAGATTTTCGAATAGTTGACGATGGCCGCGTCGAGTCCGCGGTCCACGGCCTCCTTAAGAAAGACCGAGTTGAGCACGCGGCGCGCATATGCGTTCAGGCCGAAGGAGATGTTGGAGACGCCAAGCACCGTCCGCGAGCGCGGCAGTTCGAGCTTAATGCGCCGCACCGCTTCAAGGGTCTCGATGGCCGCCGAGCGATAGTCTTCCTGGCCCGTTGAAATCGGCAGGGTGAGCGCGTCGAAGATTAGATCCTCGGAACGCAGGCCGTACTTGTTGACGGCCAGATCGTGAATGCGATGGGCGATGGCCACCTTGCGGTCTGCGGTCAACGCCATGCCCTGTTCGTCGATGGTGAGCGCGATAACCGCTGCTCCGTAACGGCGCGCCATGGGCAGCACGAGGCTGGTGCGCTTCTCGCCGTCTTCCAGGTTGATGGAGTTGATGATGGGCTTGCCGGGGATGCGCTTGAGCGCCTCTTCGATGACGCCGGCCTCGGTTGAATCAACCAAAATGGGCGCGGGAACGCGGGTGGCGATCATCTCGAGGACCGCGTTCATGTAAGCCTGCTCGTCCTCGCCCACGATGGCACAGCAGAGATCGAGCATCTGCGAGCCTTCGCCGGTGAGTCGCTTGGCCAAGGTGAGAATGCCGTCGTAGTCGCCCGCGCGCACCATGTCGCGAAAGGTTTCGAGGCGGGTGGTGGTATTCATCTCCTCGGCGATGATGATGGGCTGCGCATCGGCTTCGAGCGGCACGGCACTGAAGGCGCTGGCGGCAACCGATTGTTGCGGCACTGCGCGCGGGGCGGGCGTTACTCCCTTTATTGCTTCGGCAACTGCGCGCAGATGCTCAGGCGTGGTGCCGCAACAACCGCCGACTACCTGCACACCATACTCGGTAACGAACCGGCGAAGATAAGCGGCCAGCTCGGCCGGGGTGAGTTTGTAGACAGCGTGGCCGCCCTCGTTCTGCGGCAGGCCGGCGTTGGGCAGCACGCTGATGGGCAGGGTGGAATTCTGGCAGAGAAAGCGAACCGCGTCGTTCATTTCCGCCGGGCCGGTGGCGCAGTTGAGGCCGATCACGTCGGGCTGAAGGCTTTCCAGCACGGCCAAAGCCGCGCCGATCTCCGAGCCGAGCAGCATGGCGCCGGTTGCTTCGAGGGTGATCTGGACCTGAAGGGCAACTGCGCGGCCGGTGGAAGGGATGTGGCCCTCGCGAGCGTCGCGAATTGCGTCCTGACAGGCGGCGAGAGCGATCTTGGCCTGCAACAAGTCCTGGCAGGTTTCAATCAGCAGCACATCCACGCCGCCCTCGATGAGGGCCTCGGCCTGCTCGCGATAGGCGACGGCCATGGCGTCGTAGCCAATATGGCCCAGCGAGGGCAGTTTGGTGGTGGGGCCGATGGAGCCGGCGACAAAGCGCGGCTTATCAGGAGTGGAGTATTCGTCGGCCACCGAGCGAGCCAGCCGCGCTGCGGCGATATTCAACTCGCGGGTGCGGCTCTGGAGGTCATACTCGGCCAAAACGATGCTCGACGAACCGAAACTGTCGGTTTCAATTACATCGCAACCAGCCTCAAGAAACGAGGCATGAATGGCGCGAATGACGTCGGGCCGCGAGAGCACCAGTAGCTCGTTGCACCCCTCCTTGCCCTGGAAATCCTCCGGCGTGAGGTTGTGCTTTTGCACATTTGTGCCCATCGCGCCGTCAAAAACCAGCACGCGCCGTTTCAGCTCTGAAAGAAAATCCGCCAATGTTCGCTCCTGCACTCATGGGCCGCCTCAAAAAACGGGGAATGCGGCCAACTCTTTTAGGATATATCCTTTGGAGGTATTCATGTGAAGAAGAGCAGCCCTATTCCGAAAGCGCTTGAATCCCCCCAAGCGCCAACCGCCGATGAGATCGCGGAACTCTCCGGCCAAGGCGAGGATCTCTCGCGCTATTTCACTAACACAAGCAGGATGATGCCGCCGATTCAGCTGGCAAAGAAAAAGCCCGCTGCTCTTTATACTAAATATGATATAGTCAAGAGGTGAAAGAGAGCGCGCAGATTCACTGGGTGGGCGACGCAAAGGACGTGCTGAGCGCCTTTCCGCAGGATGTCAAAGGTGTCTTCGGATACTCCCTGCGCCGGCTGCAAAAGGGGCTGCTCCCGGATTGCGATGCGCGCCGGATGGAATCAGTCGGCAAGGGTGTCTGGGAGTTGAAGACTGCCGACGAACGCACCTGGTACCGGGTGATTTATCTTACGCGGATCGGCGATGCACTCTATGTATTGCACGCCTTTGAAAAGGACAGCCGCAAGACAGACCGGCGCGACCTTGAGATTGTCAAATTCCGCTTGAAAACGGTTTTGGCGCAGTTGAAAACAGCTAAGGAGGAAGGCTATGGCCAAGAGAATTAGCGCGGTAACTCATATCACACGGGGCGACGTGCTGGACGATCTCGGTTTTTCGCGCTCCGAGGCGACGGCGTTGAAGTTCAAGGCCGATCTGCTCGATGCCCTCCGCGCCGAAATCGAACGGAGAAACTACACTCAGCGTCAACTGGTGGAGATTCTCGATGAACATCAACCAGCGGTCAGCAATTTGATACTAGGAAAAATCAATCAGGTGAGCATTGAAAAGCTGCTTCGCTATTCGGACCGGCTGGGGATGCGCGCGCGGCTGAAGGTTCTGCCGGCGCTCAGGGCGGTGAATGCGGCTTAGAAAATGCTCAAAACTTTCGGGGGTTGGACTCGGGACGGCCCCCGACCAATGCAACTCCATCACCCATCTCATATTCGGGCTTCACGAGCATATGTCTTGGACCGAGATTCACAAACCACAATTGAACTCGATACCTTATGACTCCATCTGGAGTCGTAATCGAAAACAGTGGCTCATTCTCAAAAATTCTTTCTCTCCCTGATTCGTTAGTAGGCCTCCACGCGTTCAACAAAGGAATGTCCACCACCATCCTTGATCCATTGACCGACACCGAGTTGTACCCTAGTTCGCAACGACACACTGTGCCCGGAAAGGTGCGGACTGATTCCCATGTAATTGGTCCAAGGGCGACAACGTACAAATGGCACCAGAATTCTGGTTCACTTTTGCCTGGCAGGTAGATTTGCCTATCGAAACCCCAATAATCTGGCTTGCGACCCTTCTTTTCGAGATGACCCCACCCTCGATCAAGATCAGCACTAAGCTGAATGATATCTTTTTGATGACCCGCGTATCTCCAATCCAGCAAATCCATTGGACGACCCTCTTACCTAATTCTCCCGTCTCGACTTGAAGCTATTTTGCCGCCGTCAGCGCGCTCACCGGCACGAGCATATCTTCCTTGCGCATGACCAGGTTGGTGGCGTTCAGCGTGGCCAGCTCGAAGCCGTGGCCGTGGGTGATGGCGTCCGTGGGGCAGGCTTCGACGCAGTAGCCGCAGAAGATGCAGCGATTGTAGTCGATGTTGTAGACCTTGGCGTAGCGCTCGGAAGAGGAGATGCGAACCGCCTCGGTGTTTTCCGCGGCCTCGATATAAATGCAATTGGCAGGGCAGGCCGCGGCGCAGAGGAAGCAGGCCACGCATTTTTCGAGGCCGTCTTCGTCGCGCTGCAGGACGTGGGCACCGCGATAGCGCGCCTCAAGCACCGCGCCGCGCAGGGGGCCCTTCCCGTCGGGATAGTTCTCCACCAGCGTAGGCTGGAAGATCTCCCCAAAGGTGATGCTCATGCCCTTGGCAATGGCGGCGATGTTGCCCACAATCGACATGAGGCCAGTATACGATGGATTGCAGGAGAGATTCACCATGCGATTGAGAGTTTGGGCGTCAATGCTTGGGTTCACGGCTGGAATGGTGTTAACGGTTGGAACATTTGCCGCAATGTCGCAGGTGCAGAGCCAGCCGCAGCCGGCGCCCATGGACCAGATGGGCGGCATGAGTCCGGCTCATGGCATGAGCAAGCCATCGATTCCGGCAGGGCCATTGAAGATCGTCTTCGGGGACAAATCCGCCGAGTGGACGCCAGCCACCCTAGCCGCGCTGCCGCATCAGACCGTCACCGTGATCAACAGCCACACCAAGGCGAGCTTGACATACTCCGGCGTGCCCTTGATCGACCTGCTCAAGCAGTTGGGTGTGCCCGGCAAACCGATGGGCAAGCAGTTGAGGCTCTATCTTGTGGCTCAAGGCTCAGATGGCTATGAAGCGGTTTACTCGCTGGCCGAGGTCACACCCGAGCTGCACAACACGACCGTGATCGTCGCCGACACGCTGGGAGGAAATCCGCTACTAGCGGACAAGGGACCCCTTCAGCTTGTGAATACCGGCGACAAGGCGCTCGCCCGCTGCGTGCGAAACCTGGTAGCTATCCGTGTGCTGACGGCGGAGTAATTGAGCGCCTCTTGACCTGATGCCCGCGGGATCTGGTTTGGATTCGCCGCGGGATGCTACTTCCTCGGAGGCTCCTTCTGCTGTTGCGGAGCTGCTTGCCGTTGTGGCGCAGCCTGCCGTTGCTGCTGCGGTGCAGCTTGACGCTGCTGTTGCGGCGCAGCCTGGCGCTGCTGTTGCGGAGCGGCTTGCCGTTGCTGTTGCGGAGCCGCTTGCCGTTGAGGAGCAGTTTGGCGCTGTTGCGGAGCAGCTTGCCGTTGAGGAGCAGCTTGGCGCTGCTGCTGAGAGGCTGCTTGACGCTGTTGCGGTGCAGCCTGGCGTTGCTGTTGTGGTGCCGCCTGGCGCTGCTGTTGTGGTGCCGCCTGGCGCTGCTGTTGCGGTGCAGCCTGGTGCTGAGGAGCAGCCTGGCGCTGCTGCTGCGGGGCCGCTTGCCGTTGCTGTTGCGGAGCCGCTTGCCGTTGAGGAGCAGCTTGGCGCTGCTGTTGTGGTGCCGCTTGGCGCTGCGGCTGTGGTGCGGCCTGGCGCTGCTGCTGCGCTTGACGCTGCTGCTGTGGGGCCGCTTGATGCTGTTGAGGAGCTGTCTGACGCTGTTGCTGCTGCGCTACAGCCCGATTGGTTTTCTGTAACGCCGCTGGAGCCTTTACGTTGCGATCTGCCGCAAGCGGCCTGGCGGCGGCCAAACTAGCCGGCCGGCCATGGTTGACATTCGAAAACTGTGCTCGGTTGGTGCTGGCAGCGCGCTGATTCTCGACCTGTGCCCTCATGGGCGCAGTGTGCTGCTGATGCATCGCTGCCAATTCCGCGGGCCGCGCGTGCACCTGGAGACCACCCGATCCGCCGTTGAAACTTACACGGGCGCCGCGCTGGTAATTGCTCACGGGGTGGTTGTAGACGTATTGCGCTCTTGAGCCGTTCAAATTGTTGAAGGAGCGGTTGTAGTTGAAGTGGCCGCCGCCCCAGTAGCCGCCCTGGTAGCCAATGCCGACGTAGCCAAAACCGTAATCGATACCGCCATAGTAGCCAACGTACTGACCCCAGTAGCCGGGGTAAAATCCGTAGGTGTTATTCCAGTAGCCCCAATAGCCCGGGGTCCACAAAGCGCCCTCGTATGGAGCCTGTACCCACGCGCCGGGCACCCAGTAATAGCCGTCAGGACCCCAGGCCCAGTAGCCGGGCGTCCAGAGATAGCCGTCGTCGGGAGCGGGCGGCTGGTCGTAGTCCGGCAAGGGCGGCGGCGGCTGGGCAGCGGTGTATTCCGGCTGCTCGCCGTAGCCCGGATTATACGAACCCTGGTCCGACGCCTGGGAATAGGAGCCGTTTGGAGCGCTTTGCTGGGCGCTCAAAACCTGTGGCGCAGCATTGCTCGATCCAGTCGAGACGGGGGCCAGGTTGGCCGCTGCCGGGTCGGTTGCCTGGTCCTGTGTGCCCGCCTGGTTGTTATCCGGCGCGATCACGGCTGGATTCGAGTGGCATCCAGCGGCACAGAGCGTTACCGCCAGAGCCAGCAGCGGCAAACTTCCAAATCTAGGAATACGCATGATTTCTATCTCCCGTTCGCTTGGATACTATCCGAAGCGAAGGGAGCGAAACAGCCCTCTATTGACCATCTCAGGGATCGTATCAGCGCCGGGCCCCCGGCGGCACGGATCGGCCGTGGTTATTGGCCGGCGGGGTGGTGACAGGCTTGCGTGCAAGGCGCGGCTTGAGGGACTGCTGGCAAAGCGCTGAGTCCTGCCCGCGCGCCAATTCCGGAGCGACACTGGGCGCGCCGCAGAGGCGCTGCTTCATGGCCTCGGCTTCCTTGCCCATGAGCATTTGGGTGCGCTCCAGGCCGCTGAAGGGGTCCAGATCGTAGCGATAAATTATGTCTTCCGGCTTCTTTTCAGCGCCGTAGTCGAAGTGGTTCCATGTGCCGACCAGTTGCCGTCCGTTTGGCTCGCTCAGGACCGCGTAAACCTGGGTCAGATCAACGCCCTCGGAAGGATTCGTGTTCCAGATGGGCACGGCCTGGGTGCCGCGCATCCAGCGGCCTGTCCACATATGATGCGGCAGGTCGTAATGGAAGGCAGTCAGGAAGGTGGACGCGGCGCACTCGTTGCAGTTGTCGTAGAGAGCGCCGAGTTCGCGCGGCGCGCCATCGGCCAGGAGCATCCAGTCGAGCAGGCGCAGGTTAACGCCCTGGAGCAGCGGCGCAACCACGTGGCTGGTGAGCGAGAGGTTCCACACGGTGAATGTGTCAGCCGAGGGCGGCGACTGAGGATTAGCGCGCAGTGTGGTGACAACCAGAGCAGCGTCGTACTCGACTCCGATCTCGCGAATCGCCGTCCATTTTTCCGGCTCCAGGGAACGCTTGACCCACGCGACGACATTCTGGTCCTTTGCGGAGTGGAAATCGACCCAACGAAAGCTGTCGGGGGACTGCTGGGCGGATAAGGGAGCTGCGACGAAAAGCGTTGCCGCAATCAAGAAAAACAAGAGCGAAGAAGATGCGAACCGCATGAGTCTAGGGTATCGCAGAGAGGCGCTCGAGGTTCACTCGATATGCTTTTTCCAGGCTTTGGAGTGCGGGAAAAATTTCCTTACACGTGCACATGTTTGAGATTATTTCTGGTACAAAATTGCGGACGATTGCCAGGCCGGAGGACGCGGAAAGCATAGTTCAGGGGTCGAAGCCTCGCGCCCTGGAGGCTGCTGAATTACCGGCCTATCGCCCCCGGAACGTGAGCGTGTGAGGTTCATCGTCTCCCACATCTCAAAATCGGGATGTGAGCCACCGAGAAATTCGCCAAAATTGTTTCACGTGGAACATATTCATTCTTTTGACTTTAGGTGCATGTTTACCACTTAATTAACCGCAATATATTTGGGCTGTTAGCAAGAGATTTTGGGCGGCAAAAAGGCGAAGTTTGCAAAGCATAAAAAGTGGATGGGAAAAGGAGATAAGTGGCTTGAAAAACTGAATATTTTGGGATACGAGAAGCCGTCGGCTTGGTGGGTTGAGGTTCGTGGTATCCCACCCTTCGCCAGGTACGCGAAGGATGGGGCACCCGGCACCCGGCTCGCTACAACCCGCTCATCGCGATGAGACCGCGATGAACGGGGCACAGCTTCTCATAGCTCATAGTGATTCTTCGGGGCTGATGAACGGGCCACCTGCCCAAAAAGTCTGACGAGAAGAATATTGCAGCGCAAAAACCAAGAAAACCACCTATCCGAAACCTCTTTCAGTTCTTTCCAGGGAGTTTGTCGCAGGCGTCGCTGTAGCTTTCGATCGTGCAGGCCTTGCGATAGAGCTCGACCGCCTTAGGTTTGTTCTGGGGCACTCCATCTCCAGAATCGTAGACTTCACCGAGAAATAAGCAGCCGTCTGCATTGCCGCTATCGCAGGCCTTGAGAAACAGCGTAACCGCTTGAGGCACATCTTTCATTATGCCGGTCCAGATTGTTCCTCCAATCCCGTCACGGTAAATCTTGCCAAGCGCAACGCACCCGTTCATAATTCCGCTATCACACCCTCTACGAATGAGCGTAACCGCTTGAGACGCATCTTTGCTCACGCCTTTCCCGTCACGGTACATATAACCAAGAAAAAGGCACCCGCGCATATCTCCGCCGTCACACCCCTTGTGTAAGAGCACAACCGCCCGATCAAGATCCTTCATGATACCGTCAGAGGTTGAGTACATATCGCCGAGAGACGTACAGTCGCTCATCTTTCCGTTGTCGCAGTTCCTGCTATAGATCGCAACCGCACGCCCATACCACACGGCTGCCTGGGCAAGATCCTTACTTTGCCCCACAATTTCGCCAGCGCCAGTCTCATCCCAAAAGCCCAAGGATTTGCAGGCGTCTCCGTCTCCCGCATCGCACCCTTTTTGCCACTCGCCGTAAGGGCCACCCTGCGCGTGCATCAGAGGCGTGGCAAGACAAAGGAGCACACTAATTATCAGCGGCATACTCATCGAATGCTTCATCATCGGATTACCTATCTTTCTCTTGAGTGTTTGGATTTGCGGGTCTCGGTGAAAAACTGTGGGCAGAGATCAGTGACAAGGCCAGAGATGGTCGATCGCGTTTGCGGTGGAGTCTTCCGTATTATCGACGTAAAGCTCTTTGTGGTCTTTTAACCAGGTTAAAACTTTGTCCGTAAGCTCTTTGGTTTCGATATTATCCGGCGAACTGCAATGCGCGCTCTTGCCATTCATTGTTAGCGCCGCGTATGCGTTAATGCTGGCCTGTACCACCTCATTTGCGCACACTACGTAATGCTTGGTGTCGCCGCAAAAGGTCACAAATGCGCCGGTTTTATCCGGTACGCCACGGGAGGTGTGGCCAGTGGCCACAGATTTCTGACAATTCCAGAGTGCCTTGATAGCCGTTTTGATTCCGTCTTCCGTGCTCATGTCGGCGGTAGCCGGATGTGCCGAGAGCCAGCCGACAATGGCTCTGTCGCCTTCATTGCTTGTGATGCCATCGGGCACCGAGCATTCGAGGGCGTCAAACTGCACAACTTCGATCTTGCTGCTGCAATCCTCCTTCAAGGGAGTGCAGTAGCTGGCGAACGCTCCGGCTTTCGCAGGAACACCCTGAGCCCGGACTGTGCACGGATTCAGAAACGACGCAGCAAGGAACAGCATCGAGGTCTTGAAAGAGATTCGTTTCCACCCTGCCATTGTTGTCATTTCCTATTCTGATGAATATATCGGATTGGTGAGACAAACACAGCAACATTCAGCATGGAATCACTATTTCGTGTCCGATTCGTCTGATATTCGCTTCACAGCCCTAGCTTGGCCCAGAGCGGCAGGTGGCCCGGGCATCGATTCAACTTCCTTCAATCATTAGCCAAGATGGAAGGCTGTGCCCCATTCATCGCGGTCTTATCGCGATGAGTGGTCCGCGAAGGCTTGCTGTCCACTCTGACTCGATTTCAACCGCTCCTCGAACGCCGGTCGCGTAGTGGTTGAAGCTGCTCCATTGGTAGTCGCCGGGAGATGCAACCAATCCGCGCTTCACCGGNNGAGCGAGCATCTTCACCATGGACGTTGCGGTCAAAGTAGCGTTCCTGCCAGAACTTCTCGCGCTGACCTCTCAGTTTGCGCGAAGTGATCTGCTTTACTGCTTTGAGAAACTGGGCCACGAGGATTGATGGCGGCTCGTTGATGAGCAAATGGACGTGCTCGGGCATCAGGACGTAGGCGTAGACCCTCGCCTGATGTCGTGCGCGAGTCAGTTCCAGTACGGCCTCAACTGTGTTCTTGGGGTCCGGCGCATCGAGAAAAGGGAGACGGTGAAAGCAACTGAAAGTGATGAAGTGGAGAGCTTCTGCTTTCTGGAACCGTTTCAGACCGTACGGCATGGCTCGATCATAGTCCGGCGAGATCTGACCTCAAGCCACCCGCCCGCTCATCGCGATAAAGCCGCGATGAACGGGGCACAGCTTTTCATGGCTCATGGTGATTCTTCGGGGCTGATGAACGGGCCACTTGCCTGGTCGCACCCGCTCACAACCCGAGTTTCTCCCACAGCGCATCAACTTTTTCCTTGGTGGTGCGGTCCATTTCGATCATGGCAGGCCAGGGACGATTGAAGCCTTCGGCCTTCCATTTGCGCGTGGCGTCTATGCCCATCTTGGAGCCGTAGTTGGGCAGGCGGGAGGAGTGGTCGAGCGAATCGACAGGGCCGAGAGTGAACTGGATGTCGCGCTCGGGGTCGATGTTGTTGGCCACGCGCAGGACGACCTCGGCAATGTTTTGCACGTCGCAGTCCTCGTCCACCACGACGATGACTTTGGTGAACATGGCCTGACCGAGCGACCAGATGGCGTTCATGACCTTGCGCGCATGGCCGGGGTAGCTCTTGCGAATGGAGACCAGCATCAGATTGTGAAAGACGGCCTCGACCGGGAGATGAATGTCAACCAGTTCAGGAATCTGCATGCGCATGGCAGGCAGGAAGATGCGCTCGACGGCCTTGCCCATCCATGCGTCTTCCATGGGCGGCTTGCCGACGATGGTGGCGGCGTAGATGGGATTCTTGCGATGGGTGACGCAGGTGAGATGGAAGACCGGGTAGTCCTCGGTGAGGGTGTAGAAACCGGTGTGGTCGCCAAAGGGGCCTTCGCTGCGCAGTTCGCCCAGTTCGACGTAGCCTTCGAGTACGATTTCAGCGTGGGCGGGAACCTGGAGATCGACGGTTTCGCATTGGACGATTTCGACGGGCTTGCCGCGCAGGAAGCCGGCGATGAGATACTCCTCGACCTCGGGCGGAGCGGGGACGATGGCGGCGAAAGTTGTGGCCGGATCGGTGCCGATGGCCACGGCAACTTCGAGGCGCGAGCCTTTGAGATTGCCCAGCGCCACCTGCGGAAGGCCGCCGATGGGACCATCGGGGATGGCGACCGCGCCGCCGGCTGACTCCGCCATGGCGGCAACGCTTGCGGTGAGCGGGCTTTCGGTGGATTGGAGAGCCGACGCGTCGCGCAGCGCGTTGCGATAGTGCTCGGCGGCGACCTTTTGCCGCTGCCAGTGCATGCCGGTGGTTTGTCCGTCGTAAACCTGCATGCGGTACATGCCGACGTTGCGCTTGCCCGAGCGCGGGTCGCGGGTGACGACGCAGGGGAGGGTGATGAAGCGGCCGCCGTCATGCGGCCAGCACTTGAGGATGGGAAAGTAGTTGAGGTCGAAGTGGTCGAGGCGAATACGTTCCTTGCAGGGGGCGTCTTTGGCGCTGACGGTTTTGGGGAAGGCGCTGGTGAGCGCGCCCAACTGCGGGAGCATTTTGAGCTTGTCGAGAAGGCCTTCCGGGGCTTTCAGGTTCATCAGCGTATGAATCCGTTCGGCGATTTCGTCAAGCCGTTCGACGCCGAGAGCCAGCGCCATGCGCCGCTCGCTGCCGAATTGATTGATGAAGACCTTGTGGCCGGGATGGCCCTTGATGTTCTCGAAGAGCAGGGCGGGACCACCGCTCTTTGATACGCGGTCAGTAATCTCCGTGATTTCCAGCTCCGGGGAAACTTCCTCGCTGATGCGCTTTAGTTCGCCGTGCTTTTCAAGGGTTTTGATCCAATCACGCAGATCGTCGTAGGCCATGAATACACTCCTGTCCGGCAGGCGCCGTGCTCAATTCTCTAGCTTAATCGGTCGCACGGCATTCAAGGCCAGCCTACATGACTAGAGCATGCTTCAAAAATGACTTCCGTGTGACGGTTGCAATCCCTCAGGGGTTAAAACCCCTTGCTTTTGATGCTGTTTTCGGCACGACTGGAGTCCCACCCCATCGACGAAAACCTGTCGATGGGGACCCCGGTGAAGTCGTGCCCTAAAAAGAAACTACTTTCCGTGGAGGGTGCAAGTTGTTGATTCCAAAAGAAAATTATTTTAGGCGGATTTCGGTCCATCCCTACGGGACGGAAGGTCTTTTGTTCAATGCTGACCCAGGACTGCGCTGCGCTTGTCCTGGGCTATTTTCGCTTTCTCCCTCCGGGAGAATGGACGCTGGTTGTTTCATTCACCGTGAGTCGGCGAAGCCAGTGGACGACTGACACAAGGCGAGTTTCTGAAAGACGCTCTAATCCGCCGACGCTGGGACAGCCGGCTTCACCGCGTCGAGCGGAAATCCCAGTCGCTTCCACTCATCGTAGCCGCCGCGCAAAGGGCGCACGCGCTCGATGCCAAGCTTGTGCAGGGTCATGGCGGTTTTGGCGGCGGTGGCTTCGCTGGGACAGCTACAGAAGAGCACAACGTCGCGGTCGCGAGGAATCTCATGGTGGCGCTCGGCCAGCGCCTTCGGCGAAAAATGGATCGCGCCGGGCAGCGTGAATGGGTCCTCCGAAAGCTCCCGCGGATGGCGCAAGTCCACGATGTAAACCGGCTCGCCGACGTCGAGCCAGCTCTTCAACTCCTCCGGCTCCAGCCGCGCGGCCACCAGCTTCCTGAGAATCATGCGCCGACGGACCACACGCACCACGAGGAAGCCAAGAATGCCGAGAATCAACAATGCCCCGGAGAAGCGGCCCACCAGGTTGAGCAGGCTGGGGTCACGTTTGAGCAGGTCGCCGAAAAAGCGGCCCGCAGACAGCAAAGCGCCCACCCAGAGCGTGGCTCCAACGCCGTCCAACAAAAGAAAGCGGCCAAAGCCCATTCCATTCTGCCCCGCCACCGGAGGGGCCAGCGTGGCCAATCCGGGCACGAATTTGGCGATCACCAGCGTAGCGTCGCGACGGCGGCCAAACGAGTCCTGTGTGCGGCGGACGCAGGTCGTCGGCTCCAGTGACAACTTGCAGAGGATACGGAGCACATGGTGGCCATAGCGGCGACCGATGAGGAACCATGTGCTGTCTGCCATGAGCGAGGCGGCCAGCCCGGCCAGCAAGGCGAAGGCAAAATTGAACTCGTGCTCAGCGGAAAGGGCGCCCGCAGCCAACAGAACCGGCGCGGCGGGCAGCGGAATCCCAAGCTGCTCCACCAGAACCCAGGCGAAGAGCAGCAGGTAGCCGTACNNCAATAGGCCTCAAGGCGCGGAAGCAGAAAAGGCCGCCCGAAGGCAGCCTTTTCATCTCGTTTCGTGAAGCTCGAAAGTACCCTGCTCTACGGCTGCATCGGCTGCGCAGACAAAGCCGGAATAGCTGCCGCATCCTGCGTGCCTTTGGCGGCAAACCAGTTGCGGTCCCAAAGGTTCTTGTAGAACTCGCCGGTCAGCTCAGCGGCGCGGGGGCCGAAGGTGGGGCGTCCGCCTTCAAGGAAGAAGACTGTGACCAGACTGCCTTGCGGTGAGTCGGAGTAGGCGGCAAACCAGCCGTAGCGGGTGCCGTTATCCGAACAGGTTCCGGTCTTGCCGAAGACCGGCAGCTCGTGGAAGTTGGCGCGCAGGCGGCGGGCAGTTCCGTACTCGACCGCGCCGGCCATGCCGTCTTCAAGGTCAGGAACATACCTGGCAATGTCGAGAGTCCGCTTGACCTTCGGTTGCAGGGCCGCGGCCTCTTCCAGAGTAGTGGGGTGCTGCAGATAGTAAAGGGTTCCGCCGTTGGCAATGGCGGCTACAAAAGCGCCCAGTTGCAGCGGCGTGAGCGAAACGCCCTGGCCAAAGCTGCACATGCGGCCAACGCCGCCCTGGGAAGCGGGCAGTTCCTGATCCGGATAGACGCCCAACTGTTCGCCTTCGATGTTGTAGCCGGCCAGTTCACCCAGACCGAACTGGTTGGCGTAGTGGCGCACACGCTCGAAGCCGAGTTCGCGTCCCAATTCTTCGAAGTAGAGGTTGTTGCTCTTGGCCAGCGCCTGCGTCATGTTCATGCGGAATCCGGCCAGCTTGACCGGTGTGTCGCTGGTGACGAGACCCTCGGAGAGCGCGGCCATCGCCACGGTGAGCTTGATGGTGGAGCAGGGTTCAGCACCGGGCGAGAGGGCCAGCTTCTGGTTGACCATGGCCAGGATGCGCCCATTGGAAGGGTCGATGACCACGGCGGTGCCNNGCCGTAACATCGCCCGCAAAGATGTCTCCTTTGGCAAAGGAGCTGGCGGTAAACCGCTCATAGTAATGATGGCGGCTGCGGGTGTAGGACACGCGGCGCACACCGCCTCTTGCTGCGGAATAAGCCCGGCGTCCTGCGTGCGCGGCTCCAGCCGCTGCATGAGAAGCGCCGTGATGAGCAGATCCGGCGTGGTGGCCGACCGTACGATGCGGCTCTGTTAGATGGGGTTCTGTTGTCCTGGAATGGCGCAGCGGACGTTGCGCGTCCAGCGCGGATACTCGCGCCGCGCCAACGCTTAAACCGATGAGAACCAATGCACTTGCCCAAACACGGAAGAAATTCATTCAGCCCGTTTCCTCTCTCCAGTCGGAGTATCGTGCACTGCGTCCCCTTGGGGCTCGCATTTCCTTACGTGCTTCTTAAAACGGCTCGTCTCTTACAGTCAGCCTCACCAACTCCATGCAAGCTGGCAATTCCACAAAGGAAAACGCCACTCACTTGCACTGCTTACGTACGGCTGCAATCGGTAGACCGCTTTCATCGGCCTCTCCGCACATGACTTACAGTTTCTGTTGCGGATTGAGCCAATTCTCATCCAGACACGCCGTCCTGCCTGTGTGATCCCTTACGTCGTCGAATCCCGCAGACGATTCCTTCTACGGCACTGGAATCGAAGAGCGCGCCGCCTGATGTTTCCCCAGGAACCCTCGCATTTATAGAGCTATATTGCACTATACTCTCTCCGCGGCCCCTCCTGACAAGAATCCGCTCCATCATCGCCGCCCTAGAGCTGGAGCCTGCGCAGAAACGTCGGCTTTTCCAGATCCGGTTGATCCTCATCGTCGGCCTCGGCGAGGAGCGTCGCCGCCGACTGCGTGCGGTACTCGTCCATCATCGCTGGGCTGTGGACGCCGCCCGCAAACGCTGAAGCGTAGTCCTTGGGCAGCAGGGTATACGCCGGCTCCTCACACAATTCGGCAAACCTCGGCGGCACCGGTACGGTTTCCGGTTCCATCTCCTCGTGCTCATAAACCGCCGGCGCCTCCACAATCGAAATCGCTACTCGGGCTGATTCCACAGGGTGCGCCGAGGCAGAGAAAAAGCATGGCTCGGCCAGTTCTTCCACCTTGTCCAATTTGTCTAGTTTGTCCGACTCGCCGGCGTCTTCCTGCTCTTCTTCGTCCTGCGAGAGGAAGCGCGGCGGCTCGGGCCCGAGCACAGGCTCACGAAGCCAGTTGTCGGGCGCTACCAGGGCTATCCTGGCCACCGGCGCTTCATCCATCGGAATTGAAACCACCGGCGCCTCTTCCACGGTCAACATGCGCGCGCGCCGCTCCGGCATCTGGTCGCGGAAGCCGGTGGCGATGACAGTAATCTTGACCTCTTCGCCCATGGTTTCGTCCAGCACCGCGCCGAAGATGATGTTGGCGTCCGCATGGGCGGCGGACTGAATGAGCGACGAAGCCTCGTTGACCTCGGAGAGCTTCAGCGAACTGGAGCCGGTAATGTTGATGAGGATGCCGCGCGCGCCNNTTCACGTCGGCAAAGTCGCGATTAATGATGCCGGGGATTGCGATGATGTCGCTGATGCCCTGCACGCCCTGGCGCAGCACGTCATCCGCGATGCGGAAGCTCTCAAAGAAACCGGCGTCCTTGGCCACATCGAGCAGCTTTTCATTGGGAATCACGATCATCGTGTCCACACATTCGATCAGCTCTTTGAGGCCTTGCTCGGCCTGCTGCTGGCGGCGCTTGCCTTCAAAACTAAAGGGGCGCGTTACGACGGCCACGGTCAGAATGCCCAGTTCGCTGGCCAGCGAAGCAATGACCGGCGCTGCGCCGGTGCCTGTGCCGCCGCCCAGGCCTGCGGTGACAAAAACCATGTCAGCGCCTTCAAGAGCCTCGATGATCTTCTCCGAATCTTCGAGCGCGGCTCGCCGGCCTACGTCGGGATTGGCCCCTGCGCCGAGTCCGGAGGTAAGCCGGACGCCGAGCTGCAACTTGACGGGAGCATGCGAGGCCTTGAGCGCCTGCACGTCGGTATTGGCGGCGATGAACTCGACTCCGGCCATGCGGGCCTGAATCATGCGATTGACGGCATTGCCGCCGCCGCCACCCACGCCGATGACTTTGATGCGAGCTCCGCGCACACCTTCTTCGTGATACTGAATGCGCATCTCCGCGGCTTCATTTCTCAATTCTTCCATTTGGGCTTCGACCTCCTGTATTGCCACGTTGAACAAAGACGTTAAAAGCTCGCTGCAAAGATAGAGCGCAATTTTGTGCGCAGTGTGTTGCTCTCCGTCGCGCGGCTCACCCTGGTGCGGTGGGCATAGAGAATCATGCCGATGGCGGCGGAAAAACCGGGATGAACCAGCTCGCCGGGCATCTGCGAGAGGCGAACAGGAAGTCCGGTGCGCGCCGGAACGCGCAATTGGCTTTCGGTGATGTCCAACATGCCAGGCAGCATCGCCCCGCCGCCGGTAAGCACGCAGCCCGCGCCCAGGGCTTCCATTACGCCGCCCTGGCGCAAGCTCTCTTTTACGAATTGCATCAGCTCGCAGGCGCGCGGTTCGAGGATTTCGGCAATCCTGCGCAGGCGCAACATCTGCGGCTGGGGGTTGGCAATCTCGATCTCGGCGTCCTGCGGCACGTCTGTCACCACGGCGTTCCCGTACAGGCGCTTCAGTTGTTCGGCCTGGGCTATGGGCATCTCCAGGCCTATCGCCAGGTCATTGGTGAAGTGCTGGCCGCCAATCCGAACAGAGCCCGTATGCACCACCGCGCCCTCGAAAAACACCACCAGGTCGCTGGAGTGGCAGCCTATGTCGAGCAGGCAAACGCCCAGTTCCCGCTCGTCAGCCGAGAGCGTGGCCTCGGCGCCGGCAACCGATTCGAGCACCGCCTCGGTCACTTCCAGTCCGGCCCGGTTGGCGCAGGTCACCGTGCTTTGCAGCGCGCTGCCGGAACAGGTGGCGATATGCAGGTCTACTTCAAGCTTTTTCCCAATCATGCCGACCGGGTCAAAGATGCCCGGCTGGTCGTCGAGGATGAACTGGCGGCGCAGCAGGTGCAGAATCTCGCGGTCGGGAGGTCTTTCCACGGCCCGCGCCCGCGCGACGACGCTGAGCACATCCTCGTTGTCTATTTCGCGCGGACGGCCGCCCATCTCAATTCCGCCATTTGTATTGAGTCCGCGAATGTGCGGCCCGCCCACGCCCACTATGCACTCGCTGATGTTGGCGCGAGCTGTAAACTCCGCTTGCTTGTTCGCCGCCTCGACCGCCTTGGCCGCGGGTGCAAGGTCGGCGATGAGCCCCTTGCGCATACCCGCCGACTCCACCATGCCGTGCCCGCAATAGCGCAGCGCTCCATCATTCAGCTCCGCCGCCAGCACGCGAGTCCACGCGCTGCCGATATCCAGCGCCACGATCAGATTGTCTTGATTTCCACTCATCGCGCTCACTGACCCATCTCGGCAGACGCTGCCGCGTGGCTGGTTGGGGCGGTCTTCTGCCTGCTCAGGTTCAACGCGGCGTGTCTAGCCTCCGCGCGCTTCTTTTCGCCAGCCTTGGCCTTGACGGCTTTGGCTTTCGCAGCCTTGTTCTCCGCAGCCGCTGTCTTAGACTTGGCAGAACCAGTGCCCGCCGGCTTTGCGCCCGCCTTGCCCGTCTTCACTTTGGAGCCAGGCGCTGGTTGGTGGGCCGGAGGCTTGTGGGTCACAGCTTTGGCCAACGATGGATGTTTTGCGGAAGATTTTCCCGCAACACGATCGTTGTCGACAGCCTTTAGAGCCGGTTGCTTCTCATGCGCCACAGTCGCCGCGCTCTGCTCGTCGGCCGCGGCTTGCGCCACATCGGTGCCGGAAGCCATCTCCAGCACTACCTGCTGATCGTAGCGCAGATCGACGGCCGCTAATCTCGGATACTGCTGATGCCACTCGGCAATGTGCTCCTTATAGCGCTGGTACCGCTCCAGAAACTGGTCCTGACCAAAGTGCAGCAGAGTGGTGTCGTCCTGCATGATTACGCGGGCATCTTCGGGATCGGTCAGATCAACCTCCGATATCTGCGTGGAGAGCTTCTGGCCGCTGGCGTCCAGGTCGGACAACAGGCGCTGATAGACCGCCATGCGCGCTTTGCGTGCAGGCAACGGATCGCGGGCGTCGATCCCCGTAACCACCGGGAACGAGTAATGGTGCTGGGCCATCATCGCCGCCGGCATGGTGAGAAGAATCCCGTTGGCGTCGACCAAGCCGATCTGTTGCCCCTGGCGCGTGAAGGCCACTGGCTGCCGCTCCACCACCGAGACGTGAATCTGGTCCGGAAGCAGGCGCATTACCGTGGCGCTTTGGACCCAGGGAATCTCTTCAAGTTGCCGGCGCCGCTCGCTCAAGGGAACGAAAAAGATATTGCGCCCGATGTCTTCGCCGAAGACCGGCAGCATCTCAGCGCGGCTGACCTCGGTGAGCCCCGTGGCTTTGATATTGCTTGCCCCCTCGATGCGGAAGCGCCCGTCGCGGCCCAGCCAGGTTTTGAGAAGGTAGGCTGACGTGCCGAGCCCGCCCAGCACGGCCAAAGTGACCAGCAGCAAAAGCACACGGCCAGCCGTACTCGCAGGACGCCACCAGTGACTGCGCGGCGAATTCCTCTTCGACGAGCCGGCACCCTGCCAATCGCCACGCGGGCCGGGGCGCGACGAATCATCGCCGTCAGGGTCTTCCGTCTCCGGCATCATGCCAGCCAATGTGCGCCCCGAAGGGGGCACAACCTGCTGCACGCGCCGGAAGCGGGGCTCCGCGGGCGCTTCGTCTTCCCAAACGAGGGAACGGGTTCTGTTACTGCTTTGTGTCGTCACGCCTGAGCAAGGTCGTGAGAGTCGCCAGATTTCACTATAACCTCGGGTGCACCAGCTTTTTCCATGAGGACGCCAAGGGGAACCCGTATTGTTACGGGTGAAGCGGCGGGAGGAAATGCCGCAGTTTGGTTTAAACACCGCCGGGAATTCTGCGGCGATATGCGTCAGGCGTTTCGATCAGAAAGGCCGTTTGTCCGGCCAGTGACAATAAGTCCCGGTCGCCCGTCACCAGCAGGTCGGCTTTGCCACTTTGCGCCAAGTCGAGAAACGGCTGATCGTTTGCATCCCTGCACAATAACGGGCATCGCTCCTCCGGCTCGACTGTCCTGCAGTAGGGAAGATAGTCGGCCATCAACTCCATGCGGTCATCCGGCGATAGTCGAAACTTGGGATAGCCTAGAACCCGCGTCAGCTCTGCGGCAGTTGCGCGAGAGATGAGAGGGACGCAACCGCCTTCCCTCCAGTGCAAACGCAGCCACGCCAGGCGCCCGTTTGAAAACAGGAGCGCCGACAGAACAGTGTTCGTGTCGAAGACGACGCGTGGAACGGAGGGCAGGCTCACGCGGTTTTACACGCCCCGGTTTTACGAGACCAGGAAACGGCGGCGGCAACATCCTGCTCTTTGATGCCTAGCTGGGCTAGTTGCTGGCGCACTTCCTCGGCCCGGCTACGCTGTAGTGGCCGCAGAACGATGCACGCGCCATCCGTGCTGACGTCGAAGTATTCCACCCCAGAGAAACGAGTGACCACGGTTTTGGGAAGGGTTAGCTGGTTCTTTACAGTCATTTTGGCCAGCATGATCTCCTCCTTTCAAGGAAACAAGGAAATCTTACCATAATTTGGTCACAAATGTCTAACTCGTTTCCAGCGCCTCGAGAATCTGTGGGCCTAACTGGCTGACATTGCCGGCGCCAAGGGTGAGGATCAGGTCGCCTTCTTTGGCCTGAGTGGCAACCGCGGCAATCGCGGCGGGGAAATCCGAGGCGTACTGGACTTGCGGGCCTTCAATCCTTGCGGCCAATCGCTCGGCCGTCACGCCGGGGATGGGTTCCTCGCTGGCGGCGTAGATGGGCAGCACGATGACCGTGTCCGCGTCTCGAAACGCGCCGGTGAATTGGTCCAGAAGATCAAGGGTTCGGGAGAAGCGATGCGGCTGGAATACAACGTGAATTTTCTTGTAGCCGCACTCGCGGGCTGCGGCCAGTGTGGCGCGAATCTCCGTGGGGTGGTGGCCGTAGTCATCCACCACGGTGATGCCGCTCGCTGTGCCTCGCAACTGGAAGCGCCGGTCCACGCCGCGAAAGTGGCTCAGCCCTAAAGCAATCTTCTCCGCGTCAACCCCAAGCTGGTGGGCGATAGCCACGGCGGCCGTGGCGTTGAGTATGTTGTGGTGGCCGGGCACATGCAACTCAAAGGGTCCGAGCGGTCCGAGAGCAGTCACCACTTGGAAACGCGCAAAGCTGCCCTTCCCTGCCGTGGAGCTGTCTTTCTGTGCATCGACAAATTCCAGCCGGTAGTCGGCCTCGGCAGCGACTCCATAGGTGAAGACGCGGCGGTGCGCGCGCGGCAGGATGGCCGCCAGCAGCGGATTGTCCACGCAGGCAGTCACCGCGCCGTAAAACGGCAGCTTGTCAATGAATGTCAGGAAGGCCTGTTCTACGTCGGCCATATCGCGGTAGCAGTCCATGTGTTCGCGGTCGAGATTGGTGACCACGGCCAGGATGGGCGAAAGCTTGAGAAAGGATCGGTCGCTCTCATCGGCCTCTGCGACGAGGTATTGTGAGCTGCCCAGTTTGGCGTTCGAGCCGAGCGCATCCACACGTCCGCCCACCACCACCGTCGGGTCCAGGCCGCCGGCGGCCAGCACTGAAGCCACCATGGAAGTCGTCGTCGTCTTGCCGTGCATGCCGGCGATGGCGATGCCATACTTCAGACGCATCAGCTCGGCCAGCATCTCGGCGCGCTGAATGACGGGAATCTTGCGGGCGCGCGCCTCCAGCACCTCAGGATTGCTCGCGGAAACGGCGGAGCTGGTAACCACAACCGTAGCTCCGGCAATGTTGGCGGCGTCGTGACCTTCGTAGATGGTGGCGCCCATTTGAGCCAGGCGGTCGGTCACCGGCCCGCGGCGCAGATCCGAGCCGGAGACCTTCATATCCAGATTGAGCAGAATCTCCGCGATGCCGCTCATGCCGATGCCGCCGATGCCGATGAAGTGCGCGTGCTGAGAGGTAGCAAACATATTGGTTGAAACTTTACTTTAACATCCGCGCGTGGCGGGCTTTCTAGCTGGCAACCAACGTGGGATGTTGGCGGCGAATGAGGAGCGGCATCACATGCGTCTGAGCCTCGTCAACCGTTAGGCCGTACTTGGCGCGCAGGTCGTCCACCTTGCCGTGCTCGATGAAATTGTCGGGCCATCCGATGCGGACGACCGGAACCGCGCTACCCAGCTCGGCAAGAGCCTCAATAACGGCAGAGCCGAAGCCGCCCATCTTCACGTGGTCCTCGAAGGTGACAAAAGCGGCCACGCGACCGGCGTATTCGGCGAGTACCTCGCGGTCCAGTGGCTTGATGAAGCGCGGGTTGATGACCGCGGCGGAGTAGCCGTCGCGCTCCAGACGAATAGCGAGCTCTGCGGCCAAGGGCATCATGGTCCCAAGGCCGAGAATCGCCACGTCAGAGCCGTCCTTGAGCACTTCGGCCTTGCCGACGGGAATCACCTCCGGTTCGGGCTTGCGCGCCGCGCCAGGGCCAACACCGCGCGGATAGCGGATGGCGCTCGGTCCCGGAAGCTGGAGTGCGGTCTTCATCATGTCGGCCAGTTCGTCCTCATCCTTGGGCGCCATCAGGACCAAACCCGGAACACTGCGCAGGTAGGCGATGTCGAAGAGGCCGTGGTGCGTAGGACCATCGTCGCCGGAGAGCCCCGCGCGGTCCATGCAGAAGAGTACGGGCAGCTTTTGCAGAGCCACGTCGTGAATGATGGGATCGACAGAACGCTGCAGGAAGGTCGAGTAGATAGCGCAGACGGGCCGGAAGCCGCGCGTGGCCATTCCGGCGGCGAAGACCACCGCGTGGCCTTCGGCGATGCCCACGTCAAAGTAGCGCTTGGGATGATGAGGACGGAAGAGATCGAGGCCGGTGCCGCTAGGCATGGCGGCGGTGATGGCCACGATGCGCTCGTCCTTGTCGGCCAGTTGCGTAAGCGTAGTTGCGAAGGTCTCGGCGTAGGTGAGTTGGCCGGCCGGCTTGGTCTCGCCCGTCTCCGGGTCATAAGGGCCAAGGCCGTGAAATTTCTTTTGTTTGTCGAGCGCCGGCTGATAGCCGCGGCCCTTTTGCGTCAGGACGTGGAGCAGCACGGGGTGGTTCTCCGCCTTGAGAAACTTGAAGGTCTCCACAAGCAGGGGGATGTTATGCCCGTCGAGGGGGCCGTAGTAATGCAGACCAAACTCCTCGAAGAGGATAGAGGGCCACAACATGCTTTTGGCGGCCTCTTCGGCGCGGCGCGCCATTTCGATGGCCGTCTTGCCGCCGATCTTCTCGATGATGCGGTGGGCCTGGTCGTGCAGATTCTTGTAGTGCTCGTTGGTGACGATTCTGTGAAAGTAGCGTGCAATGGCGCCTACATTGCGGTCGATGGACCACTCATTGTCGTTGAGCACCACGATCAGGCGCTTGGTCTGCTCAGGGATGTTGTTGAGAGCCTCGAAGGTAATCCCGTTGGTAAAAGCTCCGTCGCCGGCCACGGCGATTACGTGTTCCTTGCCGCCTGCCAGATCGCGTGCCACAGCCATGCCCAGCGCGGCAGAGAGAGCTGTCCCGGCGTGCCCAGCGCCGTAGCAGTCATGCTCGCTCTCGGTGCGCAGCAT
>PLOI01000111.1 GCA_003142015.1 Acidobacteriaceae bacterium
AAATCCCGCCGCCAGATGCACGCTGGACTGCTCGTTGCGCACCAGATAGTAAGGGAAATCTGGGTTCTGTTGCAGGGCTTGACCGATTCCCGCCACGTTGCCGTGCCCGAAGATGCCCAGCATGCCGGCGAAGAACAAATGCTCCTGCCCGTCCCGCTCGACATATTGGTTCTTCAGAAATTCAATCAGGGCCTGAGCCATCGTCATGCGCCGCGTTGCCATGTGTCTCCTCTGTTGAGCGGATCGTACGGCATTTTCGGAAATAGTGTGAACTCGCAAAAGTTGTAAATGTGGGTTTTTCTTGAGGAAAAACCCACTTTGCGGTTGTGCTTTCGGTCTACATCATTTCCGAAAATGCGTTAGCGACCCGGTTGTTATCTTTTCACCATCGGCAGACGAGGGTCTTTCTCGCGCCATGCGTTTCTCACCCACGCATAATCGGGGTCGTCGGAAGAGGCCATGGAACGCGCCGAGCCCGCCAGCGCATTCAGGTAATAAACGTTGTAGCCGTGCGCGGCCACCACCGGGTGATAGCCTTCCGGCACCAGAACAAGCTCTCCGTCGCGCACTGTGAGCGTTTCGTCAATGCGGCGGTCAGCGGTGTACACCTTCTGGATGGCAAAGCCCTCTGGCCGTTCGATGCGGTAGTAGTAAATCTCTTCGAGGTCCACTTCCGCGGGAGGGTTATGGACATCGTGTTTGTGGGGCGGAAAGCTGGACCAATTGCCCTCGGGCGTGAAGACCTCCACCACCAGCAAGCGATGCGCGGGAAACTCCGGCGGAATCATGGCATGAATCTGGCGCGTGGCGTTGCCGCCGCCGCGAATTTCGATGCTCACCTGGTCAGGCGTCACCAGCCGCGCGGGATGTTCTTCTTCAGCGCGGCTGTAGCAAAAGGCCAGGTCGCAATCGCTATCGGCCATAACCGTGAAGCTGGTTTTCAAAGACAGATAAAGAGTGTAGGGAAGGCCTTCGAATACGGACTTGCGCCCGCCGATGCGCCGCCACTCGCCCCGCGAGCTCTGAACCGAGCAGACGCCTCCGAGCACCACGATGGCCAGCTCATTGCCGCCGGTTTCTGCTTCGTATCTCCGGCCCTGCGCCAGCTTGCGNNATATGCACACGTGTTCATCCAACAGCCTATAATCGTCTCCAGCGAGCATCTCTGTCAAGAGGTGAAGATCACGCCGAGGCTCTTCCGCCGCAAGCCCCGCTGCCGTGATTGGCTCTCTTGACCGGCATTATCAGCGAGTGGTACGGTTTTTATGCACACGTTTGCATTTTCCGGAGGATCCATGCCCATAAGTGAAGTGAAGCTCGCCTTCAAAAGTCCGCTCTTTCAAATGACCCAGACCACGCCCACCTGCCTGTGGAACGATTCGGCTTGCATTGAAGAGCTTACCTATTCGATCGAACATGGAGCTGTGGGAGCCACTTGCAACCCCTCCATCGCCGTCTCCGTGCTCAAAAAAGAGATGGCCTCATGGAAAGTGCGGATCAAAGCCCTGGCGGAAAGCTACCCGCAGGCAACCGAAGATGAGATCTCCTGGAAGATCGTTGAAGAGATGTCGGCGAATGGGGCAAAGCTGCTCAAGCCGATATTCGATCGGCAGAAGGGGCTCAATGGCCGGCTTTCCATTCAGACGGATCCGAGAACCTATCGCAATTCCGACGCGATTCTGGCGCAGGCAATCCGGTTCAGCCAGCTTGCCCCGAATATGATTGTCAAGATTGTGGCCACGCGCGCGGGAATTGTCGCCATCGAAGAAGCTACTTATCGGGGGGTGAGCATTAACGCCACCGCCAGCTTTACGCTGCCGCAGGCCGTGGCCGTCGCCAAGGCCGTGGAGCGCGGCCTCAAGCGCAGGGAAGCTGAAGGACTGGATATCTCCACCATGGGGCCGGTGTGCACCATTATGGTGGGGCGGCTGGACGACTGGCTCAAAATCCTGATGGAAAAACAGCAGCTTTCCGTCGATCCGGGCTATCTGGAGTGGGCCGGAGTTGCCGTCTTCAAGAAGGCCTACAAATTGTTCCGCGAGCGCGGCTATCGGCTGCGGCTGCTTTCCGCGGCATTCCGCAATCACATGCACTGGAGCGAGTTCATCGGAGGCGATGTGGTGATCTCTCCGCCCTGCGCATGGCAGCGCCGCTACAATGCCAGCGATATTGAAGTGATTCCGAGGATAGATAAGCCGGTCGACGCGAAGATTGTTGACACGCTGCTGAAGAAATTTCCCGACTTCGAGCGCGCCTACACGGAGGATGGCTTGTCCCATGGGGAATTCGATACCTATGGCGCCACGCGGAGAACTTTGAGGGGCTTCATTGCGTCCTGCGCGGAGATGAATGGGATGATTCGGGACATCATCCTTCCCAATCCTGATACGGAGTAGAGGCGAGCATTGAGCAGCACGCTGAACGCAAGCCGATTTCGAGAGTGACAATCCCAATTCCGGAAACCATAGAGACAATGCGGCTTGCAGCCGTTAGCCGGCGGCAAACAATTGCCGGCTGGCGCGCTCTTCTACTGGAAGACCGAAGCCTGGCCAGTTTTTTCTTGACACTCGTAGCGCAGAGTTGCTAGGTTGCTTACGCGGAAGAGGAATAAGAGAAATCCACCGCCAAATGCAAGCCTTAGTCTGTCCTTGAGCGGCAACGCTCTGTGGTGGGATGTCGGCGTGTATTTGGAGGCGGATTTTTTTTTGGAGCCTTAGCCGTATTTTATCGGAGCCTTATCAGAGCCTTAACCATGGTGGTTGAGCATCTTTGGAAGGCAGTTGTGATTCAGAATCTTTGGAGGCAGTATGATTTCGATGAATCGGTTTATGGGGCAACGAGTGCGCATTTCCGGGTGGATTCGCCTGGTCATGGCACTGTTGTTGGTTCTTCCTGCGCTGGGCGCCTACGCCCAGTACGAAAATGGAAGCCTGGTGGGATCCATCCACGACTCCAGTGGGGCAGTAATCCCCAACGTGAACGTCACGGTCACCAACAATGCGACCGGAATCGTCTCGAATGTGACCACCAACGCCTCAGGTGACTATGAAGTCCCGTCTTTGCGCTATGGCATCTACACGGTTACCGCAAAGGCAGCCGGTTTCTCCGACGCCGTTGCCAAGGACATCACCATCTCGGTCGGCAGCCGTGTTCGCATCGACCTGGTTCTGAAGATTGGCTCGGCCCAGACCACAGTCGAAGTTACCGGCGTGGCGCTGCAGCTTGAAACTGAATCCAGCCAGCGCGGCCAGACAGTCACCGAGTATCAAAGCGAAGCTCTGCCGCTGGTAACCCGCAACTATTCTGACCTGGTGGATTACGTCACCGGCGCGCGCCCCGCGCCAGCCGATGCGACGACCACCGCTGTCACCAGCCTGACGCGCGCCGGGTCGTTCAACGTCAACGGCCAGCGCAGCATGTTCAACAACTTCATGCTTGACGGCATGGACAACAATGCCTATGGCGAGAGCAACCAGGGTTTCGACAACCAGATCATCGCTCCCCCGCCCGATTCCATCGCTCAGTTTGAAGTGGTGACCAACAATGAGAGCGCAGAATACGGCCGCTCCTCCGGCGCCACTATCAACGTTGCCACCAAGAGCGGCGGCAATCAATTCCACACCACGCTCTACGAGTTCATTCGCAACACCGATCTGAACGCATTNNTTCTACTTCCTCGATTACGAGGGCTTCCGCCAGACGCTCACGCCTACCGTGGTTGATACCGTTCCCACGACCAATGAGCTCAACGGCCAGTTGGCTGTTGCCGTGCAGGATCCGTGGCATCCGGGCACCTACATACCGGCGGGTACGCCGTATGCCAGTTGGCCCGGTCAAGCAAAGGCCGATGCCGACGTGACTGCCCTGAAGATCGCCAGTTTGTACGCGACCGCGCTGCCGGGGAAATGCACAGTGGCCGCCGGCTTATCCACCACGGGCGTGGCCACGAACGACTGCCCTTTGAATGCGCCCTTCACCGATCACGCAGACAAGGGCGACCTTCGCCTGGATTACCAGCAGAGCCAGAATAGTTCCTGGTTTCTGAAAGTCAGCGATCGCAAGGAGACAGGCAAGAACTTTAACCTTCTGCCCGAGCCGATCGATATGCAGTCCAACGGCGAGATCCTGATTCACGACAGACAGGTTTCGCTTGGTTACAACCATCTGATGGGCGATAACAAGGTGGTCGATGCCCGCCTCGCACTCTCCGGCACCAAGGCCGGCAAGTGGACCTACGCGATCGGCAGCAGTACATTCCCCGCAGGCTCCATCCCTGGCCTGCCCACCATCGCCGGCGTTTCCGGCGGCCTGCCTTCGATGGCCATCTCCGGCGGCTTTACCTCCTTCGGGCGCCAGAGTACCAACCCGCAGTGGCAGAATCCCTCAGTTCTCAATCCCAAGGTCAACTACTCCTGGGTCAAGGGCAAACACTCCTTCAAGTTCGGCTATGAGTACGAGTACATCTGGATGGAAGTGGAAGACTCGAATCCGCTCTATGGCTCGTTCACATTCAACCATGGCTACAGCGTCTGCCCGGCATCGGCAGGAACTACGAACTGCCCCACCGGCACAAGCGCCGTCGCCGACACCTACTGGGCCGACTTTCTCTTCGGCGCAAGCGGCCAATACTCGCTGTCAACCTACTTCATCACACACTTGCACCAGAACATGGAAAGCGGGTACGCCCAGGACGACTGGAAGATCGCTCCGAAGCTGACCCTGAATCTGGGACTGCGCTGGGAGTACGGTTCGCCTTACTCAGAGCGCAACGACAACCTCTCGAACTTCAACTCGGCAACCGGGACCATGCTGACGCTGACACCCGGCTTTGCCGCCATGTCCACCGGCGTGCAACCCGTCACCGGCTACCCCAACATAGAACCCGGTATGATCTCTGCTTACAGCGGCGGCGGAGTCTACGGAAAAACCCTGGTCAATCCCGCACTGGGCGACTATGCTCCGCGCATTGGCTTCGCCTATGCGCTCACGTCCAGCATTGCAGTTCACGGCGGCTACGGCACCAGCTTCATCCACTACTGGCGCGCCGGTTCGGGCAACATGCTGGGAATCAACGCACCGAACGCGATGTTCACCTCAGTAGTCAATCCGGCCTCCACTTCCACCGTTGGCTTCCAGCGCCTCTCGAATGGCTTTCCCACTGGGCTGGCCACTGTCTTCAGCGCCGGCACCGACAACATCGACTACATTCCCAAGGACACCAAAGACGGCTATGCCGAGAGTTACTTCCTGAGCGTCCAGAAGACCCTGGCCAAGAACGTACTCGTTGACATTGCCTATGTGGGCAACCACGGCGTTCATCTGCAGGGCTTTATCAACGCCAACCAGAAGAACCCTTCGCTCGGCTTCATTGGCGGCGTGCCGGCGAACGGCTGGGCTCGTCCATACCCCAACTGGGGAGGGACTTTGCTCAACAATCCTGCGAACCCCTTCAACAACGGCGACATCACCGAGGCTTCGAACGGGTTCCATTCTCATTACAATTCGCTGCAAGCCCGCTATGAGCAGCGCTTTGTTGACGGCTTGACCTTGCTGAACTCCTTCACGTGGTCGCACGCGCTGGATAATGCCTCGTCCACTCTTGAGGCCAACACGCCAGACCCGCAGGACGGAAACAACCTCAACGCGGACTACGGCCAATCGGATTACAACCTGCCCATCGCCAATGTCACCAGTTTTGTCTACGACTTGCCGGTTGGACAAGGGAAGCGATTCCTGGCCAGCAGCAACACTCTGGAAAATGTCTTGTTCGGCGGATGGCAGATCAGCGGCATCAACACAGTTCAGGGTGGCACGCCCTTCAACTTGACGTATACACCGGCCGCGGCGAATCAGGTCTCGCCGATGCTTACGCAGAACTGGCGCGGCGAGAATTTATATCGCCCCAACCTGATTCCCGGAGCGCACTATACCCAGGGGAAGATTAAGCTCGCCAGCGGTTACGTTCAATATGTCAACCCCAATGCCTTGACGCTGCCTTCAACTTATGTAGGCAACCTGGCCGCCAACGGGCCGTCTAGCCCGTTTGGCAGCTTGCCCAAGAACTTTGGCCGCACGATGCCGTTCTACGAGACGGACCTGGACCTCAACAAGAAGTTCAACACCCCGATTGAAAGAGTAAAGGTGGAGTTCCGCTCGGAGCTCTATAACATCTTCAACCACACCAACCTTTACCTGCCCGGCGGTTCGGGCGGCGGCACGGTCTCTGGTACTGACAACAACACCTCCGCGCCTACCAGCACTGGTGGCGGCCAGATGACCGGCACCTTTGAGCCGCGCATCGTTCAGTTCGGCTTGAAGATCATCTACTAATCTGTACGAAACCTGTGTGCCAGCCACGCAAGTGGCTGGCACACTTTTAATTCAGCTTCTTCGCCATCAAGGCGGCCTGGGCAGTTCAGCCACGATTTGACGCACAACGATTCAGACCATGGAGGTACGCCCAAAAAGGCGTGCACGGGAGAAATTTGCCGGTAAACAGTAAGGTCGAGATTTTTGCGGTAACTGAGATTTGAACGCCCCATCTTTTGCTCATTTTGCGAAGGCTGGGAAGCGAGCAGGGAGTTACAGGTGTGGCCATGAGAGCGGAGATTCTGCGGCAACTGGACCGGCAAACGGAGCCATGGGATGTGTTGGTGATCGGCGGCGGCGCCAGCGGCCTGGGCGCAGCGGTTGAAGCTGTCTCCCGCGGCTATCGCACTCTGCTGGTCGAGCGATTTGATTTCTCCAAAGGAACTTCAAGCCGAAGCACCAAGCTCGTGCATGGCGGCGTTCGCTACCTCCAGCAACTTAACCTGACGCTTGTCGTGGATGCGCTGCGAGAGCGCGGCCACATGCTGAGGAACGCGCCGCATCTGGTACACGATCTATCTTTCGTCGTCCCGGCTTATAACTATTTGTCGCTTCCTTACTATGGTTTCGGGCTCAAGGTCTATGAGATGCTATCAGGCCGCTTGTCGCTTGGGCGATCGGAGTTTCTCTCCGCAAAAACTACGCTGGAGAAGCTGCCGGGACTT
>PLOI01000138.1 GCA_003142015.1 Acidobacteriaceae bacterium
GATCCGCCGGACCAGGCCAGCTACGCCAGTGCACCGGGGGTGAACGGATGGGCATCCTATAAGGTAGCCGCCAACGTAACTAGCCACGAGGCCTGGGGGCTCGGCATCTACTCGGTCTTCCGGCATCCGAACGTTGTGCTTGGCCACGCCATCGAAACGCCCCGCGCTCCCGGCGTCCGCTTCCACGATATGATCACAGTGGTTTTGGGTAATCTAGGCGCGATCGACAACGTCATCGACGATGTGGGGGGCGCAGCTATCGCGAAGACGCACTTCACCGTCAAGGTGACGGAGTTTCCATAAACGCCGCCCTCCATCTTGATTTGCGTGGCAACCCTGGCCGTTGCCGCGCGAACTAAAAGCAGGGAAACTCCACGCCAAGCCACTTTCAAGACGCTCCCCGCTCGCTCATGGGAGAATAATGATGTATACCGTCATGACAAACGACAACTTCGAAGATTCCCTGCCCTCCCCCGAAAGCACGCCTGAGCCTGCACCAGAGGCCACTTCTGTCCCCATCGCCGCGCCCACGCCCGAAGAACCCATCGCCGACGAGCCGTCCGAGTCTCTGGAGTCTTCCGAATCTCAGGAGTCCTTCGCCGACATGCTCAGCGCCTTCGAGCTCAGCCACTCGCACAAAGCTGAGTCAGGAAAGGGGCCCGGCCAGCGTCAGCTCCAGGGCGTCGTCATTTCTCTCTCCGCGGACCAGGTCTTCCTCGACATCGGCTACAAGACCGAGGGCGTCTTGCCCCGCTCCGCCTTCGACAACAATGCCGAAGCCGTCAAGGCCGGCGACACATTTCCCGTCTCCGTTACTGGCCGCAACACCGAGCACTATTACGAGCTTTCGCGTTTCAAGGTAGCCCAGCCCCGCGATTGGTCGGCCCTCGAAGCCGCCTTTGCCGAGAAGATCGCCATCGTCGGCACCGTCACTGAAGTCCGCAAAGGCGGCGTCACTGTCGATGTTGGCGTCCGCGCCTTCATGCCCGCCAGCCGAAGCGGCACCAAAGACGCAGCCGAGCTGGAAAAGCTGGTCGGCACCGAGATTACCTGCCGCATCACCAAGCTCGACGTCACCGACGAAGATGTGGTCGTTGATCGCCGCATCGTCCTCGAAGAGCAGGCCCGCGGTCTCACCGCTGCTCGCCGCGAGGCCCTGACCGAAGGCTCAATCGTTGCCGGCACTGTCCGCACCCTCATGCCCTACGGCGCTTTCGTCGATATCGGCGGCATCGACGGCCTGCTGCACGTTTCTGACATCGCCCACGCCCGCGTCACCAAACCCGAAGACGTCCTCACCGTCGGCCAGGAACTTCAACTCAAAATCCTCAAAATTGACCCAGAAACCAAAAAAATCTCTCTCGGCCTCAAGCAGCTTCAACCCGAACCGTGGCAAACCGTCAGCCTCGCCGTCGGTCAGCGCATCACCGGCACGGTAACCCGCCTGGCCGACTTCGGCGCATTTGTCGAGATCGAACCCGGCGTCGAAGGCCTCATTCACATTTCGGAGATGTCCTACGGCAAAAAGCTCCGCCACCCCAGCGATATGCTCAAGCAGGGCGATCGCGTCGATGCCGTAATCCTCGCTATTAAACCAGAAGAGCGCCGCATCTCCCTCGGCCTCAAGCAGACCCTGGCTGACCCCTGGACCGAAGTCGAACGCAACTTCCCAGTCGGTTCCGAGATTCAAGGCCCCATCACCAAGCTGATGAATTTTGGCGCATTCGTGCAACTCGCCGATGGCGTCGAAGGCCTCGTCCACATCAGCGAAATCACCGCCGAGCGCCGCCTCAACCATCCCTCGGATATGCTCCGCGCCGGTCAAATCGTCAAAGCGCAAGTCCTTGCCATCGACTCGGTAAAGCGCCAGATTAAGCTCAGCATGAAGCAGCTCATCCCCACTGAAATCGACGAGTACATCGCCGAGCACAAAGCGGGCGACGTGGTTTCCGGCCGCGTCATTGAGCAATCTCCAAGCCTCATCCACGTCGAGTTAGGCGACGGCATCCGCGCCACTTGCCGCACGGCGTCAGCCTCCGCCGCAAAAGCCGCCAAATCGGCAGAAGTAGCAGCCACACCAGCCGCCAAACCCGACCTGTCCAACTTGTCCACGCTCTTCAAAGACCGCTTCAAAGGCAACACTTCCGAGGCTGGCGCCAAGCCGGAGCCATTTAACGAAGGCCAGATCCGCAACTTCAAAATCACCAAGCTGGATGCGGAAGCCAAGAAAATCGAAGTGGAGTTAGCGTAAACAGCATCTGACGAATGTGCGAATGCAGCGGTTTTGTGTCAGGGGTTTTGTGTCAGGGCACGACTTTAGTCGTGCCGTAAATGACCAAAATTGCTGCGGGCTTCAGCCCCTGAGTTTCGTGCCGAGTGCCCCATATCTCGATTTTGAGATGTGGGAGACCACTGAATTAGCGCTCTTGTCGCCAAGAATCTCCTCTGCTGCCCTCAATAAATCCGTGGAATCAGCCGCCACGTTCGTTTGCAGTACGTATCGTACTCGCCGCCGAAGTGCGCGCGCAGCAGCCTCTCTTCCGCGCCCATCCGCGCCACCAGCGGTGGAATCATCAGCGCCGCGAGCACCACGCCCACCTCCGAACGAAACGCCAGAGCCCACCCCAGCGTGCTCACCAGCAATCCCAAATAGCTGGGGTTGCGGATCACGCCATAAATCCCGTTCGTGACTAGCTTATGTCCACGTTGGATTGCTACCAGTCCGCTGAACCGATTACCAAGCACATAGACCGGCCAGATGCGCAGCGCGCCGCCCGCGGTGAGAAGAGCCACGCCAACCCAGCGAATGGAATCCCCATCGATGGTCCAAAGCCCCTTGCGGTCTGTGTACGCGGGGAAGTAGGCGATCAGGATTGCAATCACGCTGAAGGCTGCGAGCACCCAGCGGTTCGACCGATCCTCCTCTTCGCCGGAACTGACATTTGCGCCGGCAAAAAGCGCGACGACAGTCAGCGCAACCGTAGCAATCGCCAAGGCAACAAGAGCCGTATGCGAGAAGAAGATGGAAAATCCACCCCCGCCGAGAATAGCGAGACCAAATTGGAAGAGCACCGATACGATTGCGATGAACGCCATTTTGATTGAGGCAGCCATGCATTCTCCGCTCGAAGCGTTCTCATCCTATATCAGCCGGGTCCTCAACATACCCGCAAGCTACATCCCAGCCACATCCGCCCCACTCGCCTTTACCGCCTCGCCCGTCGCACTCTTCCCCAATCCCTTCGCATTCACCGCCCGCAGCGGCATCGCACTCGTCGACTGGTGCAGCGTAACAATAATCGCCCCGGCCGGCTTCTTGCCCTGGCACTGATAGGCGTGCGGAATGCTCGAGTCGAAGTAAACCGCGTCGCCCACTCCTAGCAGGAACCCTTGTTCCCCGTGGCGAAGCTCCAGTTCCCCCTCCAGAACGTACAGAAACTCGAACCCTGGGTGCATGTGCGCCTTGGGCTCCATCTCCTTGGTCAGCGGCACAAACTCGGCAAAGTATGGGTCCATCTGCCGGTCTGGCACCATGTAACCCAGGCTCTCGAAGAAGTAAGTTGGAAACTCCACCCCGGTCTGCGGAAGCCTCACCCGCTCCTTGCGCCTGTGTATCCGAAAGACCGCCGACGGATCGCTCTCAAAGAAGTACGACAGATCCTTTGAAAACACCATCGCAATCCGCGCCAGGTTCCGCAGCGTCGGCACCACACGCCCCGTCTCCAACTGCGACAAGAAACTGGCCGAAAGCCCTGTGCGCTGGCCCAGTTCCACCAGCCCCATCGACTTCTTCAGTCGCAGCCGCCTGATCCGGTCGCCGATATGCTTCTCGGCAATCACCTGAGACAATGTCTCCGCATCCACCTGCGACTTTTGCGTCTCTTCGCTGCGAACCACCGCCGACTCGCTCATAGACCCTCCAGCCTGCACGCAATTCTGTCGTGCTTTGGGAAAATATTGCGCGCATCAACAACTATTGCCATCGTACTAAAGTCCCATTTCCCTAGCAATTCCTTTTCTCTCTTCCGGCAGCAAAGTCGGCCGGTCTTCTTTGAGCATCTTTTGCACCTGCGGACGCTTCAGCCTTCATCGCGGCTCTTCAATCAGCCGTCGCCTCCGCCAACTCGCCATCCCCGCGAAGCGGGGGCCAACTTGCCGTCTTTGCCATACAGGGCAATCGCATGAATCCAAGTTATTGACCTGGTTGCTCCCGATTTCTATCGCGCCGGAGACGCAATGGTGGTTAGCCCCGCGCTTCAGCGTGGGGAAAGAGGCCAGCAATAGCCAGTTAGCCCTGTAGGGGCGGCGCAAAACGGCGAATTGGTCATCAATATAACATTCATGCGATTGCCCTGCTTTGTCATAGAAGCCGGAAACCTCGCACACCACCCACACGCGCTATCCTAAAGAGTCCGGCCAATCCGCACATACCTGGCCACCAAGGAAACACATGCCCGAAGATCCAACCACTCCTGCCGCGCAAACGGCTCCCGCCCCACCGCCAGTCGCCACCATCGCCACTCTTGGCCAGCATGAAGGCCAATCCGTCACCCTCCGCGGCTGGCTTTACAACCTCCGCGAGAGCGGCAAGCTGCTCTTTCCCATTTTTCGTGACGGCACCGGAACCATCCAGGGCGTCGCCCACGTCAAAAGCGTCCCGCCCGCGGTCTTCGAGGCACTCAAAGGCCTTACTCAGGAATCCAGCGTCATCGTCACCGGCAAGGTTCGCGCCGACAAGCGCGCTCCCGGCGGCTTCGAGCTCGATGTCGAAGACCTCCAGGTCGTCCAGCGCGTCCCCGAGTCCGACCCCTACCCCATCACCCTCAAGGAGCATGGCGTCGATTTCCTCATGGAGCACCGCCATCTCTGGGTTCGCTCCCCGCGCCAATCCGCCATCCTCCGCATCCGCGCTGAAATCATGCGCACCGCAGCTGAGTATTTCGATACGAACGGCTTCATCCGCACCGACCCGCCCATCCTGACACCCGCAGCCTGCGAAGGCACCTCCACGCTCTTTCCTGTCGATTACTTTGGCGAGCCGGCCTTCCTCACCCAATCCGGGCAGCTTTATATCGAGTCCACCGCACTCGCCCTCGGCAAGGTCTACAGCTTCGGCCCCACCTTCCGCGCTGAAAAATCCAAAACCCGCCGTCACCTCACCGAGTTTTGGATGATCGAGCCGGAAGTCGCCTTCATGGACCTCGACGGCCTCCTCGAGCTAGCCGAAAACTTCCTCTCTCATATCGTCCAATCCGTCCTCAAAAACCGCGCTCCCGAGCTTGCGGTCATCGGCCGCGACCCCGCCAAACTCCAGGCCATCTGCCCGCCCTTCCCGCGCCTCCGCTACGACGTAGCCTGTGAGATGCTCAACCAGGCCCACAAGGACGGCCATCTCGAAGCGCCGTTCGAGTACGGCAACGACTTCGGCTCGCCCGACGAAACCTGGCTTAGCTCGCAATACGACCGCCCTGTCATGGTCCACCGCTATCCTGCTGATGTAAAAGCCTTTTACATGGAGCCTGACCCCGCCGACGCGCGCTTTGCCCTCTGCGTCGATGTCCTCGCCCCCGAAGGCTACGGCGAAATCATCGGAGGCTCCCAGCGCGTTTCCAGTTATGAGCTCCTCAACGCCCGCATCGAGCAGCACAACCTCCCCAAGGAAGCCTTCCAGTGGTATCTCGACCTGCGCCGCTACGGCAGCGTCCCCCACTCGGGCTTCGGCATGGGCATCGAACGCGCCGTAGCCTGGATCTGCGGCCTCGACCACGTCCGCGAAACCATCCCCTTCGCCCGCACACTCCACCGCATCTACCCGTAAGCTGGATAGCTCTCCCACTCAGGTTTGTCACCCAGTGCTTCCCCCATAGATTTGTCACTATGAGCAAAGCGCAGCGGAACCGGGGTCCCCGGCGAGCGGTTTTTGCTCGCTGGGGTGGGGAGTCGAAGAACCTGCATTTGTTCTTCGTGCTTTGAATGGGTACGGCTTCACAAGTTGCGGAAATGCTCCATTTCGGAGGGAGGCGGGGGTTTCAACCCCCGCATAAGGCAGCAGAATCAACGCGGGCTTTAGCCCCGGATGGGCATTTCCAGTCAATTTCACACGAAATCCGGAGTATTACTGCACCCCATGTAACCCAGGCTATGCAGCAGCCGGCAGACATGTGCCGGATGATAGCGGCCTCCGTCTATCTTCAAACTCGTCCGCCCATCCTGGCCGATGCCCTCCACGTTCCCGAGTTCACGGTTGGCCAGCTTCAAGTCGGGCGAGGGCGCACATAGCCTTGAGGCAACGGAGCAGTGCCGGGCGCTTGGTCGTGGCTCCTGACAAGCCCTCATCCCTTGAAAAGCGTCTTGCATCCGGCCCGCTTCAAGGCGGCGAACTGCAAGGCTGCACTCTGGTCGTCAGTCGATACGCGGGCATAGCCGTATTTCATGGTTTAATTATGGCCTTGACATTTGACCCATGCAAGCCATTGAAAACACGGCGCGGCGGTCGTGGGTCAACACTTACCCTTTTTGAGACGGCTACACCATCTAATTTTTCTTAGGTGTGGGTGTGGGTGTAGGGGTCAGCTCACGAAACGGAATAAATAGTACGTTTAGCAGAAGTATACGTTGACAATAAAGGGGTTACGGTGAGGATTCAACCGCGTTTCTTGCCGTAAATGGAACTTCTGTAAGTTATTCATTCTATTGACAGCAGCTCTCCTTGGCGTACGGTTTATTCCGTTTCGTGAGCTGACCCCATTTATGTGGCCAGGGAGTTTTGGTGATTGGCTGTGGAACAACCAGGGTCCCGGGACATGGTCCTTAACGGATGTGCCATGGCAAAATGGTGGTATGCCGATTAATCCGTCAACGGGTGAACTCGGGAATACGGGCTTGACGTTTAGTCACTACTAGTATCAAGACCGCTTGGACAAGCAACATCCTAGGTCCCAAAATCGGGACCTAGGGCAAGTAACTAAGCGGTCATCTACGAGTGTGAATGTCATGTGATGTGTAACTAATGCTGATTGGGATTCCAATAGAAGTTTTGGGAGGATATCCGATGCAAATGACTCGCAACTGTTGGGTTGGAAGCGCATTGATCACTATTTCCCTCCTATCATGGGGAGCATTGGCAATCTGGAACAAATCGCGGACATGGCAATTGGTTGATGACGCGCCTATTTCTACTATCCAAGGCTATCAAGTTAGAACAGAAGAGTTTGCAATCAATTTGAACGTACAATATGAGATTAGTGTTCTTCTTGATGACCGCTTTCCGCGCCACGACAAATTTAATAGGTTGGATGAAAGTGAGGCATGCTCGCTTGGTATGCAAGACTACCCGAAATGCGCGACAGCCCCGAACCTGCGCATGAGCTGGAAACTATTACGGAATGGGGTTGTGATATGTGATGGCGATTCAGACAACCATGTTGGATACGGAGGTTATATTTCACCACAGATTGAAAATGGTCCATTTGAGATTGAACGAAGTATCGGAACGTTCCGCGTTCCGAAAGGGCGAGGGTATCAGATAGAGTTCGTTGTTTTAAGAGGCGATGAGCGACTGAATTCGATGCGACCGCGTTTATCCGTTGGTTTTTTTGAACCGATTTTTGAGCCCACCCTGGCTCTCTCCTACTTTCTCAATTGGATAAGTCCCTGTGTGGCTCTAATAGGAGGATTGATCATTCTTGGATCTCTTGCTATGCAGAGACGTCATTTTGCAAGATGACCGCGCTAGATACTTGGGGTCAACTCACGAAACTGAAAAATCGTACGCTAAGTAATCTGTCCGGTTGGAGTGTACCCAAGCTGGATATGCTATGGCACTCGTTTCGGCGGCATCTGCATTTCTACAGGCTCATCCCAAAGTCTTCTCCTTGCTCCTGCTTCGGCGCGATCTCCCGCTGCGGTGTGACTGCCTGCTCCTGCTTTTGTTCTGGCTTCATCTCCGGCGCGTGGGCGCTGCTGTGCGAAACATCATGCCCCAGCGCGGCGCCCAGCTTCTCGCGGTCGTT
>PLOI01000044.1 GCA_003142015.1 Acidobacteriaceae bacterium
CATCGTGAGATTTGGCCTCGGAAAATCACCGGGAAAATCCGATTTTCACCTCTTTTTGGGAGTTTTTTGAGGGGGAATGGACAGGAAATCGGCCAAAACTCTCTAATCAGCCTGGCTCTCACCGTTGACCAATTCGAGCGCGGCTGTTCCTTTGCGCGGCGGAATGAAGCTCTGCGCGCGCCAGGCGATGCCCAGCTTCTCGCGGTCGAGCAGCTTGCGAATCTGCCCTCGTGCGTGATCGGCCCACGGGCCGCCTTTGTCCAGCCGCGCGTAAGCCTGCCAGTGGCGCAGCGCCGCGCGCGCTTCGCCCCGGCGCTCATGGGCCAGCGCCAGGTTGTAGTGGGCGTCGGCATAGCCGGGAGCCAGCGCAACCGCACACCGGTAAGCGGCAATCGACTCGCTGAGCCGCTGCATCTCGTCGAGCACGTTGCCCAGATCGAAAAACGCCAGCACGTAGCTGGGATCAATCTCCGTCGCCCGGCGGTAGAGCCGTTCTGCCCAGTCAAACTCGCGCAAATGAAAGTGAATCGTCCCCAGGTTGATCCAGGCCGGCGCGAAGGTGGGGTCGAGCTCCATCATCTCCTGGTAGAGCTTCATGGCGCGGGCTTTTTCGCCAGCCTCCTCGGCCTGCACCGCCGAAAGAAACAGCTCCTGCACGCCCTGCTGCGGACTCTCGGCGGAGGGCTTGAGCTGCAATGGTTCGGAACTGACCGACGGCCCGCGCCCGTTTTCCAGCCGCTCGAAATCGAAGAGCAACTGGCGGCGGATGGGGTCAACCATCGCCCCGTGGTGCCGGAAGGCCAGCCGCGTTCCGGTTCTCACCAGGCTCGCCTCAAGCAGCGGATTCGCCATGCCCGCCACCGCCTTCATGGCGACAATCGAGTGGCGGATCAACGCCACCGAGACGTCTTCCTCGCGCAGCGCGCGCAGGATTCTCAACTGGCCAAGGTCCTGGAATGTGTAGCTCTGCTGCGGGGCAACGATGCCGACGCGCTCCCAGCCCTGCAACTGGCGGGAACTGATCTGCAGGATGCGCAACACGTCCTGGCGGCTATAGCTGGTCACTCTTCAATGCTCCTGCGAGCAGTCCGGCGAGCTCCTGGGTCTGGAACTCAGGCTCTGAACTCGGGCGTCCCGCTCGACTCTGGTCCTGAAACAGTTGCATCTGGAACAGTTACTGAGAAACCGCTCTTGTTTGAATTATGCCAAGAGTTTGCGTGGATAAGCAGGCGCGAACCCCGCCCCGGCAAAAAAATAGGTGGATAACGGGTGCCTGATTAGATTCGTTTTCGCCACAAGCATCGCCCTGTGGAAAACTGAGGGGAAATGCATCAGCCCGGTTGAAACTCGCACCAAACCCGCTAATTCGCGGAAGAGATATCGGAAGCGCTGAAGCTTGAGATGCGCCAGCTTTTGAGGATGTGGAGATTCCAGAGCGCGTGGATCCGCGCAACGGCCTCGTCCATCTTCCTGCCCGCCTTCAAACCTTGATGAGTCGAAGTTTTCGCCGGCCGAACACGGACGAGAAATTTGACGTGAAATGCACTATAAGTTGTTGATTTTAATTGAATTGCAAGAGAGGATTAGGCGCGTGGCCGGAACCGTCGCGGTCACTTTCTCTGTTGCGCGGCTCCGGCAGCGATGTTGCATACAAATAAGATTTGACAATTTGGACTAGTTTGGGTTAGTTTGAACTTACGCGCATCCCCTTTCACGGGCCACGCGAAGCCCTTCGGCAACGAAGGGCTTTCGCATTTTCTGGGGAATGCTCAGATTCTGCACCGCCAGCTCACCCGGTAAGCGGCCATGGCGCCGGTATCTGCAACATGACGTTCTGCTCCTCCCGATATGCATCCGGTGACTCGCCAAGATTTTGCCCTTGACCAGGAAATGCCTGAACCAGGCAGATTTCCGCTCAAAAAGATGCACCGGGTTGGCACAGGAAACCATGTCAAGTGTTGTGGCATAGTCGCACCTTACTTCTCTGCAATCGACCGCCGCTACAATGGAATGCGTCTTATCCCTTTGATACGCAGCCTCCGGAGGTCTTAGATCTCCCCGCACTCTGGATCTTCTCAAAGTTTTTGGAGGCGTATCGGTAGGTGGATGTGACTGCGTCCTCGCGTAGAATAGGCAGGTCAAGCACGAAGATGAAGGCGGCAGGCTGATATGAATCGCGGTAACATTACAATTTCGGCTGGGCCGCGCCTTCGAGTCGCCCTGGTGCTCGCGATCATTGCGGATGCCCTCCAGATCGTCGTCTTCCCCTTATTCGTCGGGGGAGCGGAATCGCCCGCTGATGATGTACTGGATATCGGTGTTGGAGCCGTGCTGATTTATCTTCTTGGCTGGCACTGGGAATTTCTGCCATCGTTCGTTGCCAAGCTCGTGCCTGGAGTCGATCTGGTTCCTTTCTGGACAATGGCTGTTGCAAATGTCTATCGGAGACAGAAACGAATCGTAGCCACCATAGAAGGAATTCGTGATGAAAACCAGACGGGGAGAGACCAACGTAATTCGTAAACAGTGTGCCGAGGCGCAATGAGACGAGAAAGCAAGAACATGAACAACATTGAGACCGAGCAACTTCACTTGACCGGCAGGTTTACGAGCGCAGTAGACTATGCGCGTCACATCCACATCGAGCGGCGCAAGGGAACCGATGTTCCATACATGGCGCATCTCCTGGGAGTTGTCTCCCTTGTCATGGGTGAGGTTGGGTACGTACGGTTCCCTGTCACCGAAGACATGGTGATCGCCGCCCTTCTACATGACGCTGCCGAAGATCACGGGGGATTGCCGCGGCTCAAGGACATCGAGCACAATTTCGGATCGAATGTGGCCCGCATGGTTGAGGGTCTGTCAGACAGTCTTACGGAGGGCCCCTGCAACAAGCAGCCCTGGCCCGAGCGCAAACAAGCCTATATCCAAAAGCTTCGCGAGGAACCGGCCGATGTCCAGCTCATCTCGGCTGCCGACAAGCTCTACAACGCAAGAGCAATCCTTGAAGATTACCGAGAGATCGGACCGCGGGTTTGGGAACGGTTCAAACGTGGCCGAAACGACCAGATCTGGTATTTCGATGAACTCATCAAAGTGTACAAATCGTTTGGAGTGAATCGAATCGTGGACGAATTGGAGCGCGTAGTCAACGAACTCAGGCAGGTGTCGGCAAAAGAAGCGAATTGATTAGCGCCGCGCCAGTGTGGCAGCGTCGGGTGCAGGTGCACATTGAGCCGTATGAAGCCGGCAGAAGCTACGGCTATCTTGCCGAAAAACTGCCGATCACCACGTCACTGCCCGCATAGGCACTAACAATCCAGTCGTTCATGGGATGCTGTTCTCCACAGTCCAGGCACCGCGTCGTGGCAAACTGTGCCGCACAGTGCTGACAAACCCCTCTGGTTTGGAATGTGTCGAATGGCTGCCGACGCTGTCCGCACTGCCAGTAGGCGCCCAGCGGTGGCGCTGTCCGGCAGCTCGGGCAGGCAAACGCTTCCCGGCGCGGCAACCGCGCAAGACGTAACAGGTCCTGCGCATGCCGCAGTCCGCCCCAGCAATTCAAAAGCATAAAAACGGCAACTGCCCCAAGCCAGAGGGAACCTAACCACAAGGCGAGGCCGATAAACCCAGTTATGCCCAGAAAGCCCAGAATCGTGACCGCCATCAAGCTGCGGGCGCATCCCGGCACACCGCAAAATAAAATCCCGAGATGCAAGGCTAGTTACTTGAGATTAACCACGGCCTTCAGATAACAGGAGCAGGAACCCGCGGCTAATAAATCAGCTTGAGCGAGAACTGAATCTGCCGCGAGTTACCTGCCGTTTTCGAGATTTCTCCGAAGCCCGATCCGTTGAGGATGTTGGCCGGCAGCCCCATGTTCACAATGTTGAACAGGTCGAAGAATTCTGAGCGGAACTGCAGATCCGCGCGTTCGGCTCCGCTCTTGCGGCGGCCGAAAGGCGTGTCCTTGATGAGCGCGAAATCGTAGTCATAGTAAGCGGGGCCACGGAAGCTATTGCGGCCCAGCGTGCCAAAGAAGCCCTGGTTGGGCCCGGTGCCGCCGGTCATATGGATGGGAATGGAGAAGAAATCGGCCGCATTGTTGGCACCCTCTCCGAAATAGTCCTGACGATTCGATCGCGCGGTAGACAGGTGCGGCTGTGCAATCTGGTCAGGCCGATCCACGCCTGCATCGCCCGCGCCCGTCTGCTGAATACCGCTGAAGACCGTAAACGGCGCGCCAGAGCTGATGCTCGAGATGCTCAGCAACTCCCAGCCATAAGTCACCTTACGGCTCACAGGCCGAAGGAACTGCGCGCTCTCCAGATGCAGATCCTGCGCCAGGCTGAGACCAAAGCTGTTTGTGACATCGAAGGCGGACGGTCCCTTTTCCGGGTGCGTGTCATAGGGATTCTGCGAGAAGCCCGACGCAACCGCGCCCGTGGATCCAGTGCCACCGAGTACTTCGCTTGTCGTGTCGATCGACTTGCTCCACGTGTAGCTAGCCTGAATGCCCGGGCCGCCGTGACCCACCGAGCCTGCAAGAGAGGTTTGCAGTGCGTGGTACGTGGAGTGCGAGTCGTTCGTGATCACGTTCTCCACGCCAAATCCACCTATGACGTTGCCTGCGTTGTCAAATTGGGTATGCGGCGCAAAGGCCGGGCTCGCTCCCGGAAACGCGTTAGGGAAACTGTAGCGGGGCAACTTTTCCGCGGCGGTGCCCACATAGGCGGCGTCGGCGGTGAGGTTGCCGAGCTTGCGCTCCAGGCCGAGGGTCCAGGTGTAGAGCGTGCCATTGCCGAATGACGGATTGATGCCGCTGAGGTTGAGCGCGCTCACCACGCCGCCCGGGGTAAGAGCGGCCATGTCCTTCTCGAAGCGGTCCACATCCATGATGGTGTTCGCGGGAACGTCCTTCGTATTCCCTGAGGCAAAGATGTTCGTTCCCTGCGGCGTGTAGGGATTGGGCAGTTGCGAAGGCGTAAGCTGGAAGCCGTAATGAACGGGAAAGTCCCCGGCGGAAACCAGGCGCGGATAAATGGAAAACGGCGTAGCGCCGGTGAGGAAGTTATCCTGCCAGATATTAGGCGGAATGGTTGTCGCCGCGCCGCCCACATGGGCTGAGAAGCGGCTCGTCACTTGCCACGACGCCTGCACCCGCGGCGCCCACGCCTTCCAATCTGTGCGATAGCCTGGCTGCGGATTGACCACGAACTGCTGCACGCCGTCGATCATCTGGAACGATGACGTGCGCTTGGCGCGCTCTGTAATCGGTGTGTAAAGTTCCCAGCGGATGCCGTAGTCCAGCGTGAACCTCGAACTCAGCTTCCAGGTGTCCTGGAAGTATGCGTTGACGTCGTTGCGGTTGATGGCGGCGGGACCAATGTGCTGACCGCCGGAGATGAACTTCGGCGCCAGCGCAACCGTGTACACAAACGAACTGCCGGAAAGAAAACCGGAGAGAGTATCAGGCAGCGGATCGCCGGGCTGGATGTTGTGCGTACCGCTCTCGGAGGAAATCGCCTCGGTCGCATACGCCGTTCCGCCGCCAAAGTCGTATTCGCCGTTGGGACTGATGCCGAAATACGTGGTGTCGCGATTGCCGCGGAATTCGGCACCGAACTTGAAGGTGTGCCTCGTGGTCACGTATGCCACGCTTTCGCGGCCCTGGAAGAGATTGCCGTAGGCTTGCATCACGGAGCCGGCGGCGGAGTTGAAGGCCTCGAACAATCCATCGTTGAATTTGACCGCGGGGTCGGTATGATTGGGCGTGGGAAAGCCCGGTGTCGAGCGCGTGATACTGATGGACGACTCAAGGATCAGGTGCGGCGTGGCAGTGCGCGTCCATGTGCCCACCACATTGCGCTGACGGTCGATGTATTGGACGCCGAAGGAGGGATCGACGGCCGTCTGGTCGGGATTGGTGGTGGGTCCGGTGAGGTTGTCGAAGTTGAACCGCGCAAAAAAGCGATCCTTCGCTGAAATCTTATGATCCAGCCGGACCTCGAACTGATCTGCATCCGTGGCCACCTTTGACGCAGTGGCGTAGGTGCGCGCTCCGTAGGGGCCAGTGAGATCGTTCGGCTGCGGATAGCGCGCCAGAATCGCTGCAATGGCCGGATCGACAGGAACATTCAGCGTGTCTGTGCTGCCGTCAGCGTAGGTCACAGGGTCAATGCCGGCGCGCTCGGACCCGGTGGGCACGGGCATGACCTGCGTAGTGCCCAGCACTTGCCGGAAGCCCTGGTACTCAAAGAAGTAGAAGGTCCCCTTGCGGCCGTCGAATATGCGCGGCAGATAGACCGGGCCGCCGTTGGTGAAGCCAAACTCGTTGCGCCGGAAAGGCGGAATGCGGCCGGGATAGGCGGGCGTGGGGTGATCAAAGTAATTGCGCGCATCAAAGGCGGAGTTGCGGACAAACTCGAAGACGGAACCATGAAATCCGCTGGCGCCCGAGCGTGTACGAATGTTGGTAAAGCCAGCCGCACCGCGACCGATCTCCGCAGGCATCCAGCCGGAGCTGGAGTCGATGCCTTCCACCGCGTCCACATTGAAGTTGGAGAAGGTTGAGCCGCCCATCTCGGGATCGCTGATGTCCGCGCCGTCCATCGCGAAGGTGGCTTCCACACCGCGCTGGCCGTTGATGGCGAATTGCGCGGTAAAGTTGGTGGCGCCGTTGGCATCGGTCATGGTGCCGGCGGCAAGGAGAAGCAGGGAGCTGAAGTCGCGCTTGTTGAGCGGCAGCTCGCTGACCGCCTGGCTGGACAACTCCTCGCCCCCGGTTGCGGCCTGGCTCTTGAGAACGGCCACGGTTAGTTCGCCGCGGTTGGAGAGTGTGAGCACAACCGCAGGAGCCGCCGCATCCAGGTCAATGGGCTGGGAATAGTCGAACTTGCGGCCATTCGATTCAACCACGAGCCGGTATTGCCCGGCGGGCAGAGCGGGTAACCGGAACTGGCCGTCGGCCCTGCTGACCGCTTCGGCCCTGGCTGTGGCGGAAGCAAGCCGCACCTTTGCGGCGGGGATGGGCGCGCCAGCGGGGTTGCGCAGAACTCCTTGCCAGACGGGCTGAACCGCCGTCTGCGCCCATGCTCCTACCGTTGAGAAAAACAGTACCGAAAACAACAGACCCCAGAGACTCTTCACATTGCATTTCGCCTTTGAACCACTTTGCCAGCGTCCGTTGCCCAAGATGACTTTCACGTGTTTTCTTCTTCAATTCTGAGACCTGGGATTCCCATCAACTACTCCCACCTACCGGTCCCGGGTGGTCGGCAATTCGTACCTTACTCACCTGAAAGCGATCCGGACATCGTCCTGGCCGAACACCGCCGACCACTGACCGCTCTGGCCTTCAACCAAGAACCGTATATCCGGAATCTCCATTTTGAAAACAGATTCCCGGCAATTCTACGCCCGTTGACGCAAACTGGAAGACCAACGAAGTAGTTTCAAGGGAAAAGCCGGGCGATTCGCTGCCGTCCTTGCCTCGCTTGCCTCATCGAGAGCCCTCCGAGTCAATTGCGCCGACACCTATCCATCCTCCTCGGTAGCCAGCAGGTGCGGGAGATACTACCAAAGATGCAAACTGCAATGTTCGCTTTTTGTCCGCCTTTGAGCTCAAATCTTCCCGTTTTCGGCCTATTGAAGACGAATGAGAAGGCGGATTCAACAACGAAGTGCAACGGGTTGGTTAGAGTGTAACTGTTCCCGGAAGACCTGATGGGGCGTTTTGTAGCCGAGGCATTTTCTTGGTCCGTGGTTTAGGCGGTGTTGCGCCAGCACGATTTCTTCTTCAGTGACCTCTTCGAGCTTGCGGTGCTTGGGGAAGAACTGGCGCAGCAGGCCGTTCAGATTTTCGTTGGCGCCGCGCTCCCAGGCCGCATGCGGATGCGCAAAGTAGTATCCCAGCTCCAGTTCCGCCGCGATCTGTTCATGCTGCGCAAACTCCTTGCCGTTGTCGGTGGTTAGGGTATGCGCCAAGTGAGAAAAGGGTTTTAGCTGCTCTACGATGGCGTTGCCGACGCCCGTTGCGTGTTTGCTGGGCACGCGCGTTATCAGCGCATAGCGGCTTTTGCGTTCGTTGATGGTGACCAGCGCTTGCGAATGACGCGCACCGACGACCAGATCGGCCTCCCAATCGCCATACCGCTCTCTGCCGGCAACGATGGCAGGGCGTTGATCGATCGAGACCTGGTTGGGGATGGTGCCGCGTCGCTCGCGCGCCCCGCGCCGTTTGCGCCGTTGCTTGTGAATCCGCAGCGCCAGATGGAGCGTTCCGCCGGCGCGCTTGTCCTCGTAGAGGCGTTGATAGATGGCCTCGTGCGAGAGGCGCAACAGACACTCGGCGCGTTGATGACCGGCAATCTGCTGTGGACTCCAGGTCTCGGCCAGTTTTTCGACGGCAAACTCCCATGCTGCGGCGGGTACGCGACGAGCGTTGGCAGCACTGCGCTGGCTGCGAGCCGCGGCCAGCAAGCCGGCCTCTTGCGGCTGATAAGGGCCGGCGACACGGTTGCGGTTCAGCTCGCGACTGATGGTGGAGGCAGGCCGCCCCAGCTTGGCCCCGATGGCCCCCAAGGGCCAACCGGCCTCCTTGAGAGCAGAAATTTGGTATCGTTCTTCTTGGATGAGATGGCGGTAGCGCATTCTGGGCAACCCTTGCTTGGCGGTGAGAATTCCTGGATGCTACCCCATCCCATCCACCTGCCGCTTGGATTACCCGTTGCACTTCGTTGTTGAATCCGCCATAGTTCGTCCCCCGCTTCCGCGACCGGGCAGGAATCCACTCCTCTCGAGATTTCGATTACCCTAGAGAGGTCAGAGGAATTCACCATGAGCGTCATCCGCCAGGAAGACTTTATCGCGAGTGTTGCGGGCGCATTGCAGTACATCAGCTATTACCACCCTGAGGATTACATCACCAGCCTGGCCAAGGCCTACGAACGCGAACAATCGCCGGCGGCGCGCGACGCCATTGCCCAGATTCTCATCAACAGCCGCATGTGCGCCGAGGGGCACAGGCCCATCTGCCAGGACACGGGGATTGTGAACGCCTTTGTGAAGGTAGGCATGGACGCGCGCTTTGAGCCTGGTCCCGGCGAGGAGCCCAAAGACCTGCAACAGATGGTGGATGAGGGCGTGCGGCGAGCGTATCTTGACCCCGACAACAAGCTGCGGGCTTCGATTCTAGCCGACCCGGCAGGCGCGCGCAAAAACACCAAAGACAACACGCCTGCCGTGGTCAACGTGGAACTGGTCAAGGGCGCGACGGTCGATGTGACGGTGGCGGCCAAGGGCGGCGGGTCGGAGGCCAAGAGCAAGTTCATCATGCTCAACCCCACGGACTCTGTGGTGGATTGGGTGCTGCAGACAGTCCCTACTATGGGTGCGGGATGGTGCCCGCCGGGAATGTTGGGCATCGGCATTGGCGGCACGGCAGAGAAGGCGATGCTGCTGGCAAAGCAGTCGCTGATGGACCCCATCAACATTCAGGAGTTGATCGCCCGCGGCGCTAAAAATCGCTCTGAAGAGATGCGTATTGAGCTTTATGACAAGGTGAACCGGCTGGGCATCGGCGCGCAGGGGCTGGGCGGGCTGACCACTGTGCTGGACGTAAAGGTGCTGGACACGCCATGCCATGCGGCCAACCTGCCCGTCGCCATGATTCCCAACTGCGCGGCGACGCGCCACGCGCATTTCGTGCTCGATGGCTCAGGCCCCGTCTATCTTGACCCGCCTAATCTGGATAACTGGCCCAAGCTGAAGTATGATGTCTCGTCGGCGCGTCGCGTGAATCTGGATACAGTAACTCGCGCGGAGGCCGCCACCTGGAAACCCGGCGAAGTGTTGCTGCTGACCGGCAAGCTGCTCACCGGCCGCGACGCCGCACATGTGCGCATGACACAGATGCTCGACCGTGGCGAAAAGCTCCCGGTGGATTTCCGCGACCGGTTTATCTATTACGTGGGGCCGGTGGACCCTGTGCGCGAAGAAGTGATGGGTCCGGCGGGTCCGACGACAGCCACGCGCATGGACAAGTTCACGCGGCAGATGCTGGCCGAAACGGGGTTGCTCGGCATGGTGGGCAAGGCCGAGCGGGGACCAGCGGCGATTGAAGCCATTCGCGAATTCGGCGCGGTCTATCTGATGGCCGTTGGCGGCGCGGCTTATCTGGTGTCGAAGGCCATTCACGGCGCGCGCGTGCTGGCTTTTGCCGACCTGGGGATGGAGGCGATCTACGAATTCGACGTGCGCGATATGCCGGTGACGGTGGCCGTCGATTCTAAAGGCACCAGCGTTCACCAGACCGGCCCCGCGGAGTGGCAGAAGAGGATTGCGGGAATTCCGATATTGCAGTGAACAGTGGCCAACCACCCCAGCAAGCAAAGACCGCTTGCTGGGGACCCCGGTAGTGGTCAGCGGGCTGCGCGGAGGATTGCTTCCACGACCTCTTCCGGCGTGAGCGCGTCAACCGGAATCGAAACGTGCGCCATGCGATAGAGCGGCAAGCGGCGCTTGTAGCGCGCGGAGAGGTTGGCTTGGTCGGCGAGGACGGGTCGGCTCTGCTCGGTTCCGCTGCAACGAGCGAGAGTGGTTGCCAACTCCACCTCCAGATGCACCAGCAGCGTTCCAGGGGCGGCCAGGAGCATCGTGCGGGTGGTGGGGTGCTCGATAGCGCCGCCGCCCAGCGCCAGAACCAGCGCATCCGCCTCGGCTAGCCGGACAATCGTCGTATGTTCACGCTCGCGGAAGGCCGCCTCGCCGTGGCGGGCGAAGATTTCGGCGATGGTCGCGCCGGCCTCGGCCTCGATCACGTCGTCCACATCCACGAAGCTCCAGCCCAGCCGCGCGGCCACCAGCGGGCCGACGGTCGTCTTGCCCGAGCCCATGAAGCCGGTGAGAACGATGCGGCGCGGCGCGGCGGAATTGGAAGAGGTTTCCACAGACTTAGTGTACCGGCGCGAAACAGGCTGCGGAAAAGGCAACGAGCTAGCGGGGTTAGCCGCGCTGCGCGCGTGTTAGCGGAGTTAGCGGGGTTAGCAAGTCAGCAGAAAGGCGCTGGAGTGATGCTTCGGTGCCGTTTTATAGGCAAAAAACGGATTTTTCCGGTGATTTTCAGAGGTCAAATCTCACGATGCGGGAGAATTTTAGCTTTGGGCCTTTCAGACCATATTGATTTCAAACGGGTTAAAAATAATCTGCAATGTTTTAAGGGGAATTTATACCCCAG